>DASYWC010000065.1:0-15859 GCA_035936615.1 Allosphingosinicella sp.
CTGTACGCCGATCGGCGTTCGAGCGGAAGCTAATTCGAGCCGAGGTAGGGGAGGATGGGCGTGAGGTCGTAGCCCGCGGCGGCGGCCTTTCGGGCGATGTCCTCCGGCCCGTCTCCGCAGCTTCGCCTGGCGAGGGCCCAGAGGTAGGTGGACCGGGTGCCCGAGCGGCAGAAGGCGAGGGCCTTGCCGTCCGAAGCCTGGAGCGCTTCGGACATGGCGGCGACCTGGGCCTCGGAAAGACCCGAGGCGACCGGGACGTGGCGGTACTCGAGCCCCGCGGCTCGGGCGGCGGCCTCGATCTCGGCGGCTGGGGGCTGGCCAAGCTCCTCGCCGTCGGGGCGGTTGTTGACGATGGTGGTGAAGCCCTGCTGTGCGAGGGCGGCGACTTGTTCGGGGGCGATCTGCCCCGAGACCCAGGTTCTGTCGTCGATCCGCTTCATGCCGGCTGCGCCTCCCTGAGGACTTCCAGGAAGGCGTCGCCGTAGCGGTCGAGCTTGGCGGCGCCCACTCCGGAAAGTCGGGCGAGATCGGCGAGGCTTCGCGGCCTTGAGTCCGCCATTTCGCGCAGAGTGCTGTCGTGGAAGATGACGTAGGGCGGGATCCCGGCCGCCTTGGCAAGGTCGCGCCTCCGCTCGCGGAGCGCCTCGAACAGCGGGTCGTGCGGGTGATCGCCGCCGCCGCGCCTGCGCCGCACGCGCTTGGGCGGGACGACTACTTTGACCTGCTCCTCGCCCTTCAGGATCGCCTTGGCTGCGGGGCCGAAGGAGAGGCCGCCATAGTCGTCGGCGCGAAGCGCGTCGCGGGCGAGGAGGGCCCGGGAAGCGGGCTTCAGGAGGGCGAGCTCTTCCTCGTTGGCTATTCCGAAGACGCTTAGGCGGTGGTGGCCGAAATTGTGGATCTTGTCGGTCTCGCGTCCGGCGAGCACGTCGGCCAGGTGCCCGATCCCGAAGCGCATCTCGGTCCGGAAGGCGGCGGACAGGAGCTTTCGGGCGACCTCGGTCACGTCCACCGCTTCAGGCGGGTTCAGGCAATTGTCGCAATTGCCGCAGGCCGGAGGCGGCTGCTCGTCGAAGTGGCGAAGCAGGATTGCCCGGCGGCAGCCGGGGGCTTCGACGAGGGCGGCGAGTGCGTTCAGCCGCTCGCGCTCGCCCGGTTGGCGGCTCTCCTCGACCTCGGCGGAAATCCGGCGGCGGGCTCTGGAGAAGTCCTCCGCGCCCCAGAAGAGGTGGGCTTCGGCGGGCTCCCCGTCGCGGCCGGCCCGGCCGGTCTCCTGGTAATAGGCCTCGATCGACTTGGGGAGGCCGGCATGGGCGACGAAGCGCACGTCGGGCTTGTCGATCCCCATCCCGAAGGCGATGGTGGCGACCATCACCATATGCTCGGACGCGACGAAGGCCTTTTGATTGCGCGCCCGGACCGCGGGATCGAGGCCGGCGTGGTAGGGCAGCGCCTTGCGGCCGCCTTGCGACAGCTGCGCCGCAAGCTTCTCGGTCGAGTCGCGGCTGGTCGTGTAGACGATTCCGGGCCCCGGCTGCTCGGCCAGCAGCGCCTTCAGCTGTGCCCCGATCCCGTCGCGCGGGCGGATATGGTAGCGGATGTTGGGCCGGTCGAATCCGGCGAGGATCAGGCCGTCGGCGGGTATTCCGAGCTGGACCAGGATGTCGGCCCGGGTGTGCGCGTCTGCCGTGGCGGTCAGCGCCAGGCGCGGCACTTGCGGCAAGGCGTCCAGCAGTGGCCGGAGCAGGCGGTAGTCGCGCCGGAAGTCGTGGCCCCATTCGGATACGCAATGCGCCTCGTCGATCGCGACCAGCGCCAGCTTCACCTGGCTGAGCAGGCGGCGGAAGCTGTCGCCGCTGGCCCGCTCCGGAGCGACGTATAGGAGATCGAGCTCGCCGCGCTTCAGCCGGGCCACCGTCTCCTCGCCGTCGCTGTCGGCGGAGGTGAGGGCCGCCGCTTTGATCCCGAAAGCGGTGGCTGCCCGGATCTGGTCGTGCATCAGCGCGATCAGCGGCGAGATGACCAGCGCGGTGCCTGGCCGGGCGAGCGCCGGCACCTGGTAGCAAAGCGACTTGCCGGCACCCGTCGGCATGACGGCGAGCGTGTGCCTCCCCGCCATCACCCGGTCGATCACTTCGCGCTGCACTCCGCGGAAGGAGGAGAAGCCGAAGGTTGATCGGAGGATGGAGAGCGGGTCGGACATTCGGCAGGGATAGCGGCGGGCGTGCCGTGAAGGAAAGCCCCTCCCTTTCAAGGGAGGGGTCGGAGTGGGTGAGTCTTTGAGAGAGGCGCCGGTGGCCATGACTCACCCACCCCTCGATCCCCTCCCTGGAAAGGGAGGGGAGGGTTTGAGATTACTCCGCCGCTTCCGCCTGGGCTTCGCGTTCGCTTTGCTGGCGGTTCCACATCTCGGCGTAGAGGCCGCGCTTTCTTAGGAGCTGGGCGTGGGTGCCCCGTTCGACGATGCGGCCCTGGTCGAGGACCGCGATCTGGTCGGCGTCGACGATGGTTGAGAGGCGGTGGGCGATGACGATGCTTGTGCGGCCGCGCTCGATGGCTTTGAGGGTCTCCTGGATCGCCGCCTCGGTCCGGCTGTCGAGAGCGCTGGTCGCCTCGTCCAGGATCAGGATCGGCGGGTCCTTCAGGAGGGTCCGGGCGATCGCCACGCGCTGCTTCTCGCCGCCGCTGAGCTTCAGGCCGCGCTCGCCCACCCGCGCCTCATACCCGTCGGGAAGGCTCAGGATGAAGTCGTGGATGGCGGCGCCGCGAGCGGCCTCCTCGATCTCGGCCTGGCTCGCGCCTTCGCGGCCGTAGCCGATATTGTAGCCGATCGTGTCGTTGAAGAGGACGCTGTCCTGCGGAACGATTCCGATTGCCGCCCGAAGGCTCTGCTGAGTCCGCTCGCAGATGTCCTGTCCGTCGATGGCGATCCGGCCCGAGGTCGGCTCGTAAAAGCGGAACAGAAGCCGCGACAGAGTGGACTTGCCGGCCCCGGACGGCCCCACCACTGCCAGGGTTGAGCCGGGCGGAACGTCGAGGTCGATCCCCTTCAGGATCGGGCGCTCCGGATCGTAGCCGAACTCCACGTCCTCGAACCGCACATGGCCCCGGCTCACCACCAGGTCCGCCGAGCCGGGGGCATCCACTACCTCGGCCGGAGTGTCCAACACTGCGAACATCTGCTCCATGTCTATGAGGCCTTGGCGGATGTTGCGGTACACCCAGCCCAGCATGTCGAGCGGCCGGAAGAGCTGTGCGAGCAGGGTGTTCACCAGAACCACGTCGCCGGTGGTGAACTGGCCGCGGCTCCAGCCCCAGACGGTATAGCCCATGGCTCCGGCCATCATCAGGTTGGTGATCAGGGACTGGCCGATATTGAGCCAGGCGAGCGAGGTCTCGTTCTTCACCGAGGAATCGGCAAAGGCGCGCATGGCGGCGCCGTAGCGCTTCGCCTCCCGGCCTTCCGCGCTGAAATATTTCACCGTCTCGTAGTTGAGCAGTGAATCGACGGCTCGGGAGATTGCGTGATTGTCGATGTCGTTGAGCTCACGCCGGAGCTTCGAGCGCCAGTCGGTCACCACCCGAGTGAAGTAGATATAGCCGACCACCATCACCAAAGTGGCGACCACCAGACCGGCGCCGAACTTCACCCCGAAGATGATGCAGATCGCGATCAGCTCGATCGCAGTGGGCGCAATGTTGAACAGCAGGAAATAGAGCATGGTGTCGATGCTCTTGGTTCCGCGCTCGACGATCTTGGTGAGCGCGCCCGTCCGCCGCTCCAGATGGTAGCGCAGCGACAGCCGGTGGACATGGGCGAAGACGTGTTCGGCCAGCCGCCGGGCCGCGTCCTGGCCGACCCGCTCGAAGATTGCGTTCCTTAAGTTGTCGAACAGCACTCCGGCGAAGCGCGCGCCTGCATAGGCGATCACCAGCGCGATCGCGATCTCGACGCCTGCGTCCAGGCCGGCAGCCATTCGGTCGATCACCGCCTTGTAGGCAAAGGGCATGATCAAGGTCGCGGCCTTGGCGATCAGAACCAGCACCAGCGCCGATATGACGCGCGCCTTCAGTCCGGCCTCTCCGGCAGGCCAGAGATAGGGCAGGAACCGGCGCAGGGCCGCCCAGCCCGGGTCCTTCTGGGAAGGGTCGCTCGTCGTTTCGGGAGGCATCGAAAGCCTAGATAGGGGGAGGAGCGGTCCCGTTCAAAAAAGGCGTTCGAAAAAATAAAAAGACGCAGCCGAAACAACTGGAACTGGCAGCCCCAAGGGGGGTTCTACGGGGCAAGGAGCGACGGGCATGAGCGCAGCATTTTTTCTAATGGCGATAATGGGTTGCGGCGAGGCCGATGGCGCTTGCGAGCAGGTGCGCGTGCTCGAAACCCGCTACGAAAGCCAGGCGGCCTGCACCGCCGCGAGCGAAGCTGCGGTGACCCGGTTCCTAGACATCGATTACCCTGTGGTCGTCGCCCAGTGCGTCGCCGGTGGAAGCTCAGCCAGCCTCAAGGCGTCGGACGTGAAGCTGCCCGCCGCCGAGGCGACTCCCCTCTTCCCCCGCCGCTAGAGCGAGCCGCTTACCGAAAGGCCGAATATCGGCCCGATGGTGCGCCTCCGCTGTTCGAGGAACAGGACGGGGTTCGTTCTGCGGCCGGCGCTCACCGTGCGGTCGAGGATCTGATCCCCGCCCAGCAGGTTGCCGAGGGTGCCTCGGACGGTAAGGCCGAATACGTCCTTGTTCTCGACGAACAGGTTGGCGAAGACCGGCCCTTCATAGCCCAGCGACACTTCCCCAAGCCTGAAATTCTTCGCGGGCCGCATGTGCTGCACAGCGCCGCCCCATGCCCAGTCGCTGGCGGGGATGTCGTGCCGCAGCGACAGCTCGCCGGCGCGGAGCAGGTTGCCGCTGATCTGCCTCGGCTCCCCGGTCAGCGGGTCCCTTACCCTGCTGGTCTGCAGCTGGAAGCGGGCGTCGATCTTGGCGCCCCTCCACCCCAGAGGCTCAAGCAGGAAAGTGCTCCTCGACTCCATTCCGTAGATGCTTGCCTTGTCGATGTTTCCAGGGGACTCGCCGGTCAGCCCGATCGGAATCTGATCGACCACGTCTTCGAGCAGCCGCCCGAAAAGCCGCAGGGTCGTCGATCCGAAGGGGCCGAGATTGCGCGTTCCCGAAAGGTCGAGCTCCCAGCTTTGCGGCGGGACCAGGTCGGGATTGCCCGCGTTGCGGTTTTCGTTCGACAGGTTCTCGGACGCGAGGAAGTCGAGGAAGTTGAGCTGCCCCACCTTGCGCTCGAGCTTGGCGTTCATGTCCAGCCGGCGCGAGGGCTTCCATGCGGTCGAGATGAAGCCCTTGGGCCGCCAGAAGGTACGTTCGGACGCGTCGGCGCCCAGAAGGGAAAGCTTGGAATATTCACCGCCCACGGACCCCTGAAGGCTGAGCTTGGGCGAGAGCGGCCGGCCGTAGGTGAGCCTCGCCTCTCCCCGGTCTTCGGTGACCTTGGCGCTTCCTCCGGGGAGCTGGACCTCGCGGAATTCGCCGTTGGGGAGCAAGGTGAAGAGGCCGGCGACGTTGTCGAGGCTGTTGAAGGCGCCTTCCGCCGACACCTGCCAGTCGGCCCGCCCCGCTTTCCACCTGTACTCGGCCCGGCCGATCGTCTCCTTCTCGTCGGCGGTCCGGACGAAGCGGGTCCCGACCCGGGGTGAGTCGTCGGCGAAGCTGGTGATCGAGCGGGTCTGGAACGGGCTGTGCTCGAACTGGTGGAGCCCGATCAGCTTGAGCCGCCCTCCGCCAAGTTCGAACTCGTAATCGGCTCCCGCTTCGTAGGAATATTCGTCTTCGCGGCTGCGTACTTCCCGGAAGCGGTCCACCTGGCCCGGCCCGCTTCGGTCCGAATCGTCGTCCAGCCTGAAGAAGTTGCGGCCATAGGAAAGGTTGAGGTTGCCGACCGAGCTTCCGGGGCCGTCATATTTGAGGCTGCCGCTGAGCTTGGGCCGGTCGCCCCTTGCAATCACGCGCTCCTCCCGCCGGTCCAGAATGTCCCCGCCCGGGCTGAAGATCAGGGTCGGCCCGGCGCCGCCTCCCCTGAAGGCGTCATTGCGGATCCCGACGTTATAGTCGAACGGGCCCGTGCTCCCGCTCACCGAGGCATCGCCCCTCAGCAGGAGCGGGTTGGTGTTGCGGGCGCGGAATTCGGGCCGCCACGCGAACTGGCCCGTCCGCGAGCCGGACTTGGCGATGATGTTCGCGACCTGGCCGCTGAGGCCTGGAATGTTGAGAGTCGCTCCGTCGCGGATCTCGATCCGAATGACGTTGCGGGCGGCGATCCTGCCGAGCTCGCTCAGGGCGTCGTTCGACTTGCCGGAGATGCGCTTCCCGTTCAGCAGGATGTTGCCCCCGCTCTCGCCGAAGCCGCGGCGTCCGGACTCCTGTTGCTGGATTATGAAGCCCGGCACCTGGCGCAGCATGTCGAGAGCGTTCTTCGGGGCGAACCGGGCGAAGTCTTGCGGAGTGTAGGTTTTCGCGCGCTCGACGTTCGCCGGGGCCGCCGCGACGGGGGGAGGGGCGTTGCCTGTCTCTTGGGCGCCGGCAGGCGCGGCAACGAACACGACCGCGACCGAGGCCAGCCAAAACAGCCTGCGCTCACCAGACTTGGCGATCATCTTCGGCATCGATCCAGAACCCCTCCCAAGCCTTCCCCGCGGCTGTCGCGGCAGGCACAACACCAGTTCACATGAACAGCCGCCTAACGCGTCTGGCGTTCGACGAGCGGCACGTTCATTTCTGCAGGCGCCCTTCGGAACCGCTCCTCGGCGGCAAAGGTTTCTGTTTTCAAGCCACCAGGAGATATCGAATGGGCAAGCAGAACCTCCACAACCCGGATTCCACCCAGCGGACGGAGAACCAGAATAACGAAATGTCGGACGATCCGCGCGACGGCTCGAGGGATTCCTTTACGCTCGGCAAGGACGGCAAGACTCCCGCGGAGAAAAAGCCGCCCCACGATGCGCAGGACAAGTCCACGATCGAGGCCTTCGGCGAGGAGGGCGCCGGAGTCGCATCGAAGGAGTGAAGGGCGATGAGCGACACCGACACCGTCGAGATGATCCATGAGGATGATCTGCCGGGGCACGAAAGCCAGCTGGAGCCCAAGCCGGACTGGGAGCCGCGCTATCCGGGCTCGGGCCGCCTCGAGGGAAAGGTGGCGCTCATCACCGGCGCCGACAGCGGCATCGGCCGCGCCGTCGCCGCACTGTTCGCCCGCGAAGGCGCGGACATAGCGATCCATTACCTGTGCGAGCACGACGACGCTCAAAAGACGAAGGAGATCGTGGAAGGCGAGGGGCGGCGGGCGATCGCAATCGCCGGCGACGTCGGCGACAAGGCCGAGTGCGAGCGGGCGGTCAAGGAGACGCTCGAGGCGTTCGGAAAACTCGATATCCTGGTCAACAACGCCGCCGAGCAGCATCCGGACGAAGAGATCACCGACATCACCGAGGAGCAGCTGAAGCGCACCTTTCAGACCAACATCTTCGGCTATTTCTTCATGACCCAGGCCGCCCGGCCTCACCTCAAGGAGGGGGCGGCGATCATCAACTGCACGTCGGTGACGATGTACAAGGGATCGGCGCAGCTGCTCGATTATGCCTCGACCAAGGGTGCGATCACCGCCTTCACCCGCTCCCTCTCGGAAAATCTGGTCGAGGACGGGATAAGGGTGAACGCGGTCGCTCCGGGGCCGATCTGGACTCCCCTCAACCCGTTCGGCGGGCAGCCGCCGGAGAAGATCCCCGATTTCGGCAAGGACGTCCCGATGGGCCGGCCGGGCCAGCCGAACGAAGTGGCTCCAAGCTTCCTCTTCCTCGCCTGCGACGATTCAAGCTATATGTCCGGCCAGGTGCTGCATCCCAATGGCGGCACCATCGTCGGGAGCTAGGGGCGCTTCTAGGCGGCGAAAAACGTGCTATAGGGCAGCTTCCAATCGAGGAGGGGCTGCATGCGAGGAGTTTTGGGGATTTTGGCCGGGCTCGTGGTGGTCGCGGTGACCATACTGGTGGTGTCGTTCGTCGGCTCGCAACTCGTCCCCGCTCCGCCGGAGGTGAACACCAGCAGCATTGAGTCGATCAGGGCCACCTATGCGGCGCTTGGAACGGAGACGTGGCTGCTGATGCTGGTTTCTTGGTTCCTCGGGGCACTTGCGGGCGCGGCTGTGGCTAAGAAGGTCGGCGGAAGGTCCTGGGCGGCATGGACGATCGCCGGCCTGGTCTTCGCCTACCTGCTGCTCACTGTAGCGATGTTGCCGATGCCCGGCTGGATGATGGTGAGCTCGCTGGCGGCGCCTCTGCTGGCCGGCTTCCTGGCCAACCGGCTGATCCCCGAGCGGCCCTATCCGCCGGCCGGGGAAGCAGGCGACGAGAGGGGCGGCGAGGAGACAGCCGCAGATGCGGACGCATAGGAGCTTCGCCGAGTTCTGGCCCTCCTATCTTCGGGAGCACGCCAGTCCTCGGACCCGGGCGCTTCATTATGCGGGTACGACCCTGGTCGTTTTAATAGCCGCCGGCGCGGCAGTGACGGGCAAGTGGCTTCTGCTCCTGGCCATTCCGCCGGCAGGCTATGCCTTCGCCTGGACCGCGCACGCCCTGATCGAGCGAAACCGTCCGGCGACCTTCAGCTATCCCGCCTGGTCGCTGGCGGCGGACTTCAAGATGTGGTGGCTCTGGCTGACGAGGCGGCTTGAGCCCGAGCTGGAGGCCGCAGGCATCCGAACGCCAGACCGGCGCTGACCTTTACAGGTTGCGGACGTCGAGCGGCGCGCGCTCGATCAGCCGCTCCGCGATTACGGCCCGGTGGCAGCCGCCTGCATCGGCTTCGAAGCAGAGTAGCGCAACCTTGCGCTCCAGAGCCGCCTCAAGTGCCTGCTCCATGGCAAGCTCCGCTTCCGGGCTTGCGAGCTGCCCTTCGTAGATCGCCCGCATCTCGGCGATGCGCCCCTTTCGCGCAGCCTCGCGTCCGGCCTTGGGAGTGCCGAGAGCGCGCAGATGGAGATAGTCCATGCCGTTCTCGCGAAGCGCGCCCGCCAGGGCGGTCTTTGAGAAGCCGGGGCGGCGCGAGGCGGCAACGGCTCGAACGTCGATCAGAAGATCGACACCCGAAGCGCCGAGCTGCTCCAGGAATCCGGCGACCGCCTTGCCTTCGTAGCCGATGGTGAACAGCGGACGCATTGCAATCTCCTCAAAAAGTCGGCGCCTTTCACCAACATGTCCGCCAATCATTGGCGCAAACTCCGAACGGAAAATTGAGCGCCGCGGCAGCGTGGATCGAAAGGGCGCCAAATTTCGCCATTTCTCGGGTGTTGGCACGCCGTCTGCACCCCTTGTTTGGCATAGCCGCGGAATAACCAGCGGTGAGCACAGGGAGCAACGACAATGAACATCTTTTCCATCAGAATGCAGCAGATTGCAGTTTCCATCGTCGGAGCGCTGGTTGCCAGCACCGTCTTCATCTCCGCAGCAGTGGGCCCGGTCGCTCAGTTCGTCTGAGGGACCGTCCCTCCCGCTTCAGACCGGACGAAGGAGCCGGACCATGAAGAAAAGCCTCTACCACCTCTATCTGCTCAACCTGCAGAACTTCCTCGCGCGGCGGGAGCCGCCCGCCAGCCACCCGCGCAAGCAGGCTTCGGCACGCGGCTGAGCGCTTTCGAGAAGCGCTTGCCTGTTACAACGATCATGACCAGCGAAGTGCGTATCCGCGCTGGCGGAGGATTGAGCGCTAGGAAACCTGGCCGAAGCTTAAGTTAAGATCGCGCGCGCTGCTCGGAACGCCCATTTCGGCGGCATCGAAGGGTGCGCTTTGCTTGGGGCCGAGCTCAGGGGCGGGCGCCGAGATGAAGAAGCTGTGGACCACACGGCCAGTGGAGTCCCGAAGCTCAGCCTTGATCTGAGGAAGGCGCTGAGTCTCCTCGCTGACGTTCACCACCCGGCCGTAGACCCGGAGCAGCTCGTTGCCGCTCTCCAGAGTCGTGCGCTCCGGAGTGCGGGTATATTCGAGCTGCAGAGGCCCTTCGGCGGAGGCGCTCGACGGCCGCCCCAGGTTCAGCACTCCAAGATAGTAGGCCGCGGCGGCGGCGGCGGCGAGTGCCGCAAGCGCCAGGAACAGCCACAGTCCGAACCTCCGGCGGCGCGTAGCAGCCGGCTCCTCCGCTTTCTCACGCTCGACGGGTTCCTCCCGCCGGTCCGGGAGCCGCTCGGGCTCTGGTTCGGATATTGGCTCGGGCGGCGGAGGGGGCGCGGGCTCCGGCGCGGATTCCCCAGCTCTCGTCTCCGGCTCCTGAAACCAGCTGTGCTTGCAGCTCGCGCAGCGAACGCGGCGGCCGGAAGGGCCGACGGCGCTGTCGGGCACGACGTAGCGCGCGTTGCAGGCGGGACAGGACAGGATCATACGCGGCAAAGCCCCTCGTGCTTGTGCACCCTTCGAATCTAAGCAGCCAAACGTCCGCCATGCAAGCGAATGCCTCGGCTTTTCCCAGTCAGATTAGCTTTGCCCGCTGAGGGGCGCCGTGCCATTGCTTGGGCAGGAGCGGAGGCGGGTCTGAACTCAGCGGGCAGCATATTGCAGTTCGACAATGTCGGCCTGCGCTACGGCACGGGGGCGGAGACGCTTTCCGACCTTAGTTTCTCATTGCAGGCCGGCGGCTTCTACTTCCTCACCGGCCCGTCGGGCGCCGGCAAGACGTCGCTACTCAAGCTCCTGTACCTCGCTCAGCGCCCGACCCGGGGACTCGTCTACCTGTTCGGCGAGGAGACGGCCGGAATGTCGCGGGCGGCGCTTCCGGCGCTTCGGCGAAGGATCGGGGTCGTGTTCCAGGACTTCCGGCTGGTCCCGCATCTCTCCGCCTTCGACAATGTCGCACTTCCGCTCCGGGTGCGAGGCGTAAGCGAGCGGGATATCGAAGGGACAGTGGCCGAGATGCTGGACTGGGCCGGGCTCGGTCACCGGTCGAGCGCGCGGCCGGCGACTCTGTCGGGAGGGGAGCAGCAGCGCGTCGCGATCGCGCGAGCAGTCGTCGCTCGCCCCGAGCTTCTGGTCGCCGACGAACCCACCGGCAATGTCGACCCCGAGATGGCGGCCCGCCTGCTCAACCTGTTCGACGCCCTCAACAAGCTTGGAACGACGGTGGTGGTGGCTAGCCACGATCTGCACCTGATCTCCCGAGTGCCCAGAGCCGAGATACTGAGGCTCGACCGGGGGCAGCTTGCCGATCCCACCGGAGCGCTCCGCCATCCGCCTCGAAGGGCCGGGTCGTGAGGGAGCGCGGCAAGGCCTTCGCTCCCGCCAACCGCCGGCTTCTCCCGGAAGGGAGGATGACGGGGCCGATGCCCTGGGTGATCGCGATCATGACGCTTCTGACCGTGCTCGCCGCCGCCGCCGGGCTGGGGCTTGGGAGCGCCGCCAAGGCGCTGGAGGGAGGAGACCGGATCACCATCCAGATCGTCCAGGCCGATTCCAAACGCCGCGAGGCGGAAACCGCGGCCGTTCTTGCAGCCCTTCGGAACATGCCCGGCATCGAGTCGGTGAAGCGTCTCGAGGAACAGGAGATGCGCCGCCTTCTGGAGCCGTGGCTGGGCGAGGGCGGGGTTCAGTCGGACATCCCGATCCCGGCGATGATCGATGTCGAGCTCTTCGCCGGCGGACAGCAGCAGATTGCCGCCATGGCCGAGCGGGTCAGGCGAGTCGCGCCTTCCGCCCGCGTGGACGATCATGCCCAGGCGCTTGCGCCGCTCGCCAGGCTCATCGACGCTCTGCGCTGGCTCGCCGCCGGGCTGGTGCTCCTGATGGCCGGAGCGACGGCTGCGACCGTGGTTCTGGCCGCCCGCTCCGCGCTCGACACGCATCGCGGAACGATCGAGGTGCTCCACCTGATGGGAGCGACGGACGGGCAGGTCGCACGGCTGTTCCAGCGGCGGATCGCGCTCGACGCCCTGTTTGGAGGGGCGCTAGGGTTTGCGGGATCTCTGCTGATCCTCTGGCTGGTGGGCGAGCGGGTGAGCGCGATCGGATCCGAACTGATCGGTTCGGCCGGGCTCGATCCCGCAAGCTGGGCTTTGCTCGCCTTTCTGCCTTTGGCGGGCGTTTTGCTGGCGATGGCGGTTGCCCGATGGACGATTATCCGGGCATTGAGGCGCTTGTCATGATTACCCGCGTGCTCGCCACTCTCCTGCTGATCTACCTGCTCGGCTACGCGGCCTTCGTCGTGCTCTTGCCGAAGGCGGCGGACGACCGCCGGACCGACGGGATCGTCGTCCTGACCGGAGGCGCCGAGAGGATCGAGCGGGGGCTGGACCTGATTGGACGGGACCGGGCCCACCGGCTGCTCATCTCCGGAGTGGACCGGGCCGTGCGTCCCGTCGAGCTCGCCGCTCAGTACGGGGAGAAGGACGAGCTGTTCGAATGCTGCATCGACTTGGGGCGCGAGTCGGTGGACACCCGCTCGAACGGCACCGAGACGGCGCGCTGGGTGAAGCAGAAGAAGTTCAAGAGCGTCCGGCTGGTCACGACCGACTGGCATATGCCCAGAGCTCGGTTCGAGCTGTCCCAGCAGCTGGGCCCGAACGTGGACGTTCTGACCGACGCGGTGCAGAGCAAGCCAAGCTTCCGAACGCTGTTCACCGAATACAACAAGTACCTGCTTCGGCGGGCGGCGGTCGTAATCGGCGTCTAGACATGAACGTCCTTCGTTCGGCCGCCTTCGCGCTGGTCTTCTATTCCGGAACCTTCGTGGCGGTGCTTGTCGGTTTCGTGGCAGCCCTGATGGGGCGGCGGCCGCTGATCGCAGTGACCCACGCATGGGTCCGCTATCACCGCTGGTGCGCCCGGGTGCTGCTCGGGATCCGCTCCAGGGTGGAGGGGGAGCTTCGGCAGGGCCCGGTGCTCGTCGCGGCCAAGCACCAGTCGATGTTCGAGACGCTCGAGATGCTGCTCCTGCTCGAGAGGCCGGTGGTGGTGATGAAGCGGCAATTGACCGACATCCCGGGCTGGGGCTGGGTTGCAAGGCGCTACGGAGTCATCCCGGTCGACCGGGAGGGCGGGGCGACGGCGCTCCGGCAAATGCTGAAGTCGGCCCGGGAGGCTATCGAGGAGGGGCGGCCGATCATCATCTTCCCCGAAGGCACGCGAGTCCAGCCGGGCGAGAAGCCGCCGCTCCAGCCGGGCTTTGCCGGCCTCTACAAGTCGCTCGGAGTACCGGTCCTTCCCGTGGCTCTGGACAGCGGCCGGGTCTGGCCCCGAAGCTTCGTCAAGCGGCCGGGGGTGGTGACGATCAGGGTCGGCGAGACCATCCCTCCGGGGCTGAAGCGCGCCGAGGTTGAGGCCGCGGTTCACCGGGCGATCAACGCTCTGGAGGACTAGGCCCGGAGCTGTGCGCCAAGCTTGCCCGCCGAGGCGACGATCCGGTCCGAGATCGCCTTGAGTTCGTCGTCGGTGAAGCTCTTTTCCCCGGGCTGCAGAGTGACTTCGACCGCGAGCGACTTGCGGCCCTCGGGCACGCCCTGGCCGGTGAAGACGTCGAACAGGTTCACGTCCGCGATCGCCGCCTTGTCCGCGCCGCGGACGGCCCGAAGCAGCTGGTCGGCGGGGGTCTCGACGGGCACCAGGAAGGCGAAGTCGCGCTTCACCGCCTGGAGCGCGGGCGGCGCGTAGGCGCTTCGCATATGCCCGGTGCCGCGCTTCTGCGGGATCGAGTCGAGGAAGATCTCGGCCGCCACCACGGGTCCGTCGAGGTCGAACGCCTTCAGCATCGCGGGATGAAGCTCCCCGAATTCGGCAAGCGCGTTCTTCGGGCCGAGGCTCAGCCTGGCGGAGCGGCCTGGATGGTAGGCGCCGGACGCGCCGGGCAGCGCCTGAAGGTTCTCGACCGGGGCTCCGGCGGCGGCAAGGATCGCCAGCGCCTCCGCCTTGGCGTCATAGACATCGAAGCCTTGCGCCCTGCCGCTGCGCCAGTGGCGGCCGCTGCGCTCTCCGGCGAGCACCAGAGCCAGAGTCGGCCGCTCGGCTTCGGCAAGGTAGCGCCGGCCGAGTTCGAACAGGCGGACGCTCGTCGCGCCGCGGTCCATGTTGGGCCGGGCCGCGGAGAGGAGGCCGGGCAGGAGGGACGGGCGCATCGCCTTCATCTCCTCGCTGATCGGGTTTTCCAGAACCCACGAGCTGCCGCCGAACAGGGCTGCTTCCTCCTCGCCGATGAAGCTCCAGGTGACCGCCTCGTTGAGCCCGCGGGCGGCGGCCGTCCGGCGGACGGTGCGCTCCAGCAACTGCTCCGGAGTGGCGGTGGGAGTGGCCACGCCCGGCGAGCGGGGGAGCGGAGTGGATGGGACTGAGGCGAGGCCCTCGATCCGGATGACCTCCTCGACGATGTCGGCGCTTCCGGTGACGTCACGGCGCCACGACGGCACCTTCACCTGCCAGGTCTCGCCCTGCTCCACTTCGAAACCGAGGCGGGAGAGGATGTCGAGCTGCCGCTCGTCAGGCACAGCAACTCCGGCAAGCTCCTCGCAGCGCCTGGTCCGATAGGGGACGGTGCGGTCCAGCGGCGGCGGCGACCCGGCGCGCACGGCCTCCGACGCTTCGCCGCCGGCGAGTTCGATTGCGAGGCTGGTGGCAAGCCCCAGGCCCGGATCGAGGAACTCCGGATCGACTCCGCGCTCGAAGCGGGTGCGCGCGTCGGAGGTGAGGCCGAGCTTCTGCCCGGTTCGGGCGATCGTCTCCGGATCGAAATAGGCGCATTCGATCAGGACGTCGGTCGTGCCTTCCGTCACCCCCGATTCCTCGCCGCCCATGATCCCGCCGATGTCGTGGACGTGGGCGTCGTCGGCGATCACGGTCATCGAGGGGTCGAGAGCGTAGGTCTTGCCGTTCAGTGCCAGCAGCTCCTCGCCCTCCCGCGCCTTGCGGGCGGTGAGCGCGCCGTGAAGCTTGCCGACGTCGTAGACGTGCAGCGGCCGGCCGTAGCTCAGCATGACGTAGTTGGTCATGTCGACGAGTGCGCTGATCGGGCGCTGACCGACGGCCTTCAGGCGCTGCTGAAGCCAGGAGGGCGAGGCGCCGTTCCTGACTCCGCGGATCACTCGGCCATAGAATGCGGGGCAGCCCTCCGGATCGTCGGTTCGGATCTCCACCGGGCAGGGGAAGGAGCCGGCGATGTCCGGCGCCTGGATGGGCTTCAGGGTACCGAGGCCGGCGGCGGCGAGGTCGCGGGCGATCCCGTGCACGCCCATGGCGTCCTGGCGGTTGGGGGTGATTGCCACGTCGATCACGGGGTCGTCGAGGCCTGCCCAGCCTGCAAAAGCGGTGCCTACAGGGGCCTCGTCGGGCAGCTCGATGATCCCGTCATGCTCCTCGCCAAGCTCCAGCTCGCGAACCGAGCACATCATGCCCCTGCTTTCGACTCCGCGGATGGCGGCGACCTTCAAGGTGATGTCGCTTCCGGGCACATAGGCGCCGGGCGCTCCGAACACGCCCTTGAGGCCCGCTCGCGCATTGGGCGCTCCGCACACGACCTGGACCGGCTGCCCGTCGCCGGTGTCGACCGTGAGGACCTGCAGCTTGTCCGCCTGCGGGTGACGCTCCGCAGTCAGCACCTCGGCGATGGTGAAGGGGGCCAGCTTCTCGGCGGCGTTCTCGACGCCCTCCACCTCCAGGCCGATGTTGGTCAGGGTCTCGACGATGGTGGAAAGGTCCGCGTCCGTCTCCAGATGCTCCTTCAGCCAGGAAAGGGTTAACTTCATAGGACGGAACCGTTCGTGTCGAGCGAAGTCGAGACACCCGGCCGAGCGCAGCCGAGGCCGAAGGAAGTTGAAGGTCTCGGCTTCGCTCGACA
>DASYWC010000066.1:0-6254 GCA_035936615.1 Allosphingosinicella sp.
CCTGAGCAATGGACTTCGCCAGGGGGAAGCGGGGCGCCGCACGTTGGGCGCGGCGAAACCAATCGGCGGCGCGGCGGTTGGATCAGTCACTGGCGCCGATGGAGACCATGATGCGAGCTTTGGTGATGATGTCCGCGCTGATCGTGCTTGCCGCATGCGCACGCGAATCCAACACCGATCAGCTTGAGCAGGCGGCCGAGCAGTCCGATCCGGCGGCGGCGGCGGTGCTCGAGAATGCGGCCGAGAACGGGATGGACCCGCAGCAGGCACTCCAGCAGGCCGGAAACGCGCAGGCAGCCCAGGCGACCGCCAACGTCTCCGTTCAGGCGCGGCCCAACCTTCCGGGCGACCTCAACCCACCCGAGGCGGGACAGCCGCCGGAGAAGGTGGTCACCAACGTCCAGTGAAAAAGGGCGGCCCCTCGCGGAGCCGCCCTTGTTAATTCCCGGTGAAGGCCGGGGCCCAGATTGGATCCGGGCCTTCACCGGGATGAGTCCGATGCGCCATCAGGCGCTTCGGCTCACTTCAGTTCGACGGTCGCACCGGCTTCCTCGAGGCGCTTCTTCAGCTCCTCGGCTTCCGCCTTGGCAACGCCTTCCTTGACGGGCTTGGGAGCGCCTTCGACAAGCGCCTTGGCCTCGCCGAGGCCGAGCGCGGTGATCGCGCGCACTTCCTTGATGACGTTGATCTTCTTGCCGCCGTCGTTGACGAGGATGACGTCGAACTCGGTCTGCTCCTCGGCAGCCGGGGCTCCGGCACCGGCGCCGCCGGCGGCGGGACCTGCAACCGCGACCGCGGCTGCGGCCGAAACGCCCCAACGCTCTTCGAGAGCCTTGGCGAGGTCGGCGGCTTCAAGGACGGTCAGCTCCGAAAGCTGGTCGACGAGGGAATTGATGTCTGCCATTTCATGTCTCCAAAATCAGTTCAATCGGGTGCCCATCGAAGTACCCACTTCGATGGGATTGTTTTTAAGCGGCTTCCTTTGCCGCATAGGCGCCGAACACGCGTGCAAGCTGGGCTCCCGGCTCGTTGATCGTCCGAGCGATCTTGGTCGCGGGCGCCTGGATGAGGCCCACGATCGTTGCGCGCAGTTGATCGAGCGAGGGAAGCTCGGCGAGCGCCTTCACTCCATTGACGTCGAGAAGCGTGTCGCCCATCGCTCCGCCCACGATTTCGAACCTGTCGGTCGTCTTCGCGAAGTCGACGGCCACCTTTGCGGCCGCGACCGGATCGGCGGACGTTGCGAGCGCCGTCGGCCCGGTCAGCATTTCGCCGATCGGGGCGTAGGTGGTGCCCTCCACGGCAATGAGCGTGAGCGTGTTCTTGGCCACCTTGAACCGGGCGCCGGCGTCCCGCATCCTGATCCGCAAGTCGGTGGACTGTGCCACCGTCATGCCGAGATTGCGGGTGATCACGACCACCGCGGTCTCGTTGAACGTCTGCTTCAGCTCGGCGACGGCTTCGGCCTTTTGAGCTCTATCCATGCCATACTCCAGATATCTCATCGAAGTGGTACTTCGATGAGGGTCGAACGCGCAGCGGACCGTCCGCCGCGCAGGTAGTTGGGACCCCGCCAAAGTAGTACTTTGGTGGGAACCCATTGTCCGAAGGGGAGGGTGACGGCCTGGAGAACAGGCAGACCCGGGCGCGCGAGCGGCCGGTGAAACTCTTCCCCGTCTAGGCTGGAAATTAAGAGGGCCGAAATGCCCCCACCAACTGTCTCGGACGGAAGACCGAAGGCCGAGGCCATCGATCAGGGGTGCGCCAATAGCAGATAACCCCACAGGGTCAAGGTGGTGGGGCCCTTCGACAAGCTCAGGACAGGCGGGTGCGGGCAGGGCGGCCTGCCCGCGTCGGACGGGTTCGCTCGGTTCGCCGAGCGCCCCGCCGGCCGGCCTTCGCCGACTCCGAAGGCTGCTCACGTGACGCTCGCGTCAGGCTCGCTGCCTTCGAGCGGCTGCGGCGTAAACCGTCGGTCCCTTTGCGCCTCGGCCTTTGCGTATTCGGCGTCCGCTTCGGCCTGGATAATGGTCAGCTCGGCTTCGGTCGGCGAGCGGCGGTACTTGTCCGTTCCGTATTTGCCGTGCTCGACTCCGTCGAAATCCTCAGGGGGAGGATAATTGGTCCAGGTAAAGCCGGATTTTTCGTCGTCCCAGACCGAATGCGGATCCTCCGCCTCTTCGTTCGGCGCGGTGGCGCCTTTCGAAAGGTTGTTAAGTTGATGAAGTTGACGACCTGCAGGGTCTTCCGGGTTCCCGACTTCGGGGCCGGCGAGCAGCGCCAGGGCCTCCTCCTGCCGATCCTCGCCGATCGCTTCGAGATATTCCTCCCAGTGGCGCGCCACCTCAAGATGCGCCTCGCCCCTCTCCTCGGCCCGGTCGAGGCGCTGGTCCATCCGGGCGAGCACCGCCAAAGCGAGGCGGTTGTCGTGGCGGTGACGCTCCATGACGACGACTCCGTCCCTGTGCACCTGCTCGACCACACCGTTCATGGCGCGCGAGAGCAGCTCGTCGGCGAGGCGGCGGCGAGAGAACAGCACGGCCGCGTTCCAGCCCGCGTCGAACAGGGGATCGCGCGTGGCCAGAGCATAGGCCGACTGAGCGCTCCGGCCCGCGGCGAGGCAGGCGTCCACCACTGAGCCCGTCTCGGCGAGCTGTTCCAGAAAGGTACGCCTGGCCTCGGGCGTCCAGCCGTCCCGCCGGAGGCGGCGGGTGCGGGTGACGCTTGTGCCGAGGCTGGAGGAGACCAGCGGCACGGTGTCAATGATCTCGGCCGGGGGCTCGTAGGAGAGGAAGGAAGGCACGGCGCTGTCGGCGCCGGCCCGGGCGGAAGGGGAGGCGTCAGGGCCGAAGGGGCCGGAGGCTTCGTGCATGGGTGAGTCGCTCATGCGACTCGGTATAACCTATATGGTTATATGTAGGAAAGGTGCTTCTGTATTGTGAGGCCGGTAAGCCAGCCAGGCGGTGCTTGGCTCACGAGGCGGTCATAGACACCTAGCATCCGGCGAGCGTACCTTCGATCTGCTTCTGACCCAGTTGCTATTCCGCGAGCATCCTTTCGACAGCACCCAATATGGCCTCTGCACAAGGAAGCGCCTTTCCAAAATCCTCCAGTGTCATTGCTGCTCCATCGTCGTGAGACACTTTATGCCGGTTTGTTATCGCATCAAAATAGGGCTGAAGGTTTGTTTCCGGAAGGCAGGTTCCAATAACATCGCCCTCTCCGCAACCGAACTTCTGGAGTACGTCATTGATTTCAGCTTTCTTAACCCGCTTGAGCATACCCTCGTGCGTCTTAAAGATAAATTCAGCAACCTTCCTATCTTCGACGAGCTTCAAACGCTCAAATACAATCTCTTTGATCTTTTCCTCGACCTCTGCATAAAAAGCCACCAGAAGAAATTGAACTAAGTATATTTCAATTAGCGGATTTCGACCTACCGCACTCAGGTGGTTGGTCACTTCCTCGTACGCGAACGTCGTTCTAACGAGGTGCATTTTATCAGCTCAGGTACTCTATGGCTTTTGTAAGCCTGACCTCGACGACGGACTCGTCGCTGGTGTTGTACGTGATTGCTGCATCGTACTCCGCGTCTTCGCGCAGAGCACTAAACCGCGCCTTGAGATCCTTCGGAGCAACATCGGCAAGAGCCGCGGCCATGATGGAGTCTAAAGCGCCGTAGTTAAGCCGCCCTCTCAAATGAAACGGTTTCTCACCTAGCTGGGCAAGAATGTAATCAGAAGTACGTCTAAAATTATCAATCAACTCCGCGTAGTCGTCGTCGTCTCCTCGGCGTGCTTCCATATATTTATTCAGGAACCCTTTCATCGGCTTTTCGTAATCTTCCCCTTTTTCACTTAGAGCCAGGCAACGGAGCGCCAGTTCAACATCGCGCAACCTCTTATCAATTTTCGGCTGTCCGATAACTTGTCTCCAGGACTCGACGCGATTCATTTCCTTGAGAGCTTCCACGAATGGGCCGTAGGAGACACATTGCCGGACCTCCATGGGGTTGAGATTTACCCCTCCTGTATTCAGGCGCTCGAAGACCTGGTAAATGCTTGTATCGTCTTGCGGATCGATCTGCTGTATGATCGTAGCTCGAAGGGTCTGCCCCTTAAGCTTGAATTGCTCCTCCTCACTGAGGTCGGCAAATGCCTTGCCTTCGTAGCGCGGGTGCACGTTCTTCAGACGAAACACCGTTTCTTCGAAGGTTCCTTTGATGAAACGGATCAGAGACGTAATTCTCTGTTGCCCATCAATGATCAAATAGCCTGCCTTTACCCGCTCCTTGTAAAGAAACGTTCCGGGAACCGGGAGGCCTAGCAGAAAGCTTTCCACAAGCTTGCTGGCCTTGATGCGGTCCCAGACGTACATTCTCTGAAATGGCGGAACCGTAAGTTCTTTGCGGTCCTATAGGTCCACATACCCAGAAAGAGTTATGTCCGCCGGGTAATTCATTATTTCATATTCTAGCTTTGGCTCCTGTTCTTGCTCAGGTGCCTCTTCCGTCGGCTCGACGTCCCAATCTTCAGTTTCTTCGGCCATAGTTCCTCGCTTTTGCGGCAAGCTGGCCTGCCGGAAAGGCCGGGTCAAGGTAGATTACTCCTGCGGGTGCGTTCGCTCTAGCAGTGCCCTCAGGCATGGTCCTTATGGGAATCATCCACTTCGGCGAGATATGTTCAGAAGGCGCTTGTTCAGCGCCTAACCCTAAACGTGTCGCCGTAGATCTGATGCAGGCCCGGCGTGTCGCGCGGAAGGGGAGGTCTCCACTGGGGTTCTCTGTATGCGTCTGCGGCTCACGCGGCGGAGAGGGCGACTGCTAGGGGACCTGCTGCCTAGTACGCCTCCACCCCTCACCCCCGCTCCCAATCCAGCCTCAGGGTCATGCAGAAGGACGCTCCGCCGGACTGGATGAAGGGCGTCAGGTCCACTTCCAGCGGGGTGTAGCCTCGCTCGCTCAGTTGCTCGCAGAGGCGGGGCGCGCCGGCGGCTAGGACGACGTTTCTGCCTACGTTGACCGCGTTGATGGCTAGGGCCTGGGCGTCTTGCTCGGCGACTTCGATCAGCTGGCCGGGCTCGACGCGGGAGCGCAGCTCGGCCTGGCCTTCGCTCGTGAAGGCGGGGGGGAAGTAGAGGACCTCTCCGCCCTCCAGCGGCATCAGGCAGACGTCCATGTGGTAGTAGTGCGGAGCGACCAGCTCCAGCGGGACGACCGTGGCGTCGAAGAAGCGTGCCACGTAATCGGCCGCGTCTCGGCTGGACCTTGGCCCGTGGCCGGCCCAGAAAAGCTGCCGCGCCGGATCCCAGACGCAGTCGCCCTCGCCCTCCTGGGTCAGGCCTTCGGGAAGCTGCTCGACCTCGCTCAGCAGGCCGCGGTCGCCGAGGCCTCGAAAGACATCGAGGAACCGCTCGGCCTCCGGCTGCCGCTCGGAATGGCGGAAGCGGGAGACGAGGGCCCGGCCGTCGAGCACGACCGCCGAATTGGAGGGGAACACCATGTCCGGAAGGCCCGCCGCTCCGGGCGCTTCCACGACCTCGGCTCCGGCTTGCGTGAGCGTTTCCTTCAGCTTCTGCCAGGCGGCATGCGCGGCGGCGCGGCTGCCTTCCACGTCGGCGGCCCAGAGATCGGGCTGCATCCACGGGTTGATCGAATAGGTGACCTCGTAATGGGCCGGATCGGTCATCAGGAACCGCGGCTTTTTCATAGCTTTGCAATCTCCCCTGCAGCGGCGCGGCTTTAGCCGGGTGAGAGGCGCCGCGTCGAGGGGGGCGGGCAGGGCGGCCCTTCGACAAGCTCAGGACAGGCCTGCCCGCGTCGAACGGGTTCGCCCGGGTGCTCCGAGCGCCCCGTCGGCCGGCACTCACCGTCTCGGAAGGCTGCTCACGTGACGCTGCGCGTCAGGCTCGCTGCCTACCGGCGGCTCGAGACTGTAAACGCCTCGCTATAGATCGTGTCGAGGCCGGGGGTGCCTCGGTTGAGGGGGGTCTCTACGCCGGTTCTGAATCGGTACGTGCCCGCCGCGAGGGAGCTGGGGAGGCGCGTCGGGTAGCGGGCCTGCTGGCCGGGGGCGACGATCCTCAGCTCCCGGGTGCAGACCCCGCCCCTCGGTATGTTGCGCCACGTGCCGGACTGAAGTTGCTCGAGCCCGCTTCCGCAAAGGTTGTAGCCGACCTGGTGAGCGGTCCCGTTGTGGAGGACGAGCGTGACCGTGGCTCCAGGAGCGGCGGTGCGCGGCTCGACGAAGAAGCGC
>DASYWC010000067.1:0-1998 GCA_035936615.1 Allosphingosinicella sp.
TCGTTACGCGAGCCGCTTCCGACGAAGCCGGATCCGGACCCGCCGCCTGCCGCGCCCCCGAGACCGCCGGTCGTGCCTGAGCCGCCGCGTGTGTCCATAGCGCCGTTGATGATGTGGTCGGTCCCTTCGGGGAGTTCCGGATTGCGAGGGGGCATGGGTAATCTCCAAGGTTGCTGGGGGATTAATTCGTTAGTACGCAAACACCCCCGGCCCGGTTTCCGTTCCGTCTCCGGAAAGGAAAGTTGCGCAGCGGGAGCGCGCCCGATAAGCGGCCTCAACACTCCCCAAAGAGGCCTCCCAAATGACCGCAATCCTCGACGTTCACGCCCGCCAGATCCTGGACAGCCGCGGAAATCCGACGGTGGAGGTGGAAGTCTATCTGGAGGACGGAAGCTCGGGCCGGGCCGCCGTTCCCTCCGGCGCCTCAACCGGCGCCCATGAAGCGGTCGAAAAGCGCGATGGAGACAAGGGCGCATATCTCGGCAAGGGCGTGACCCAGGCGGTGGAATCGGTGCTTGGCGAGATCTTCGAAGCCGTGGTCGGGCTCGAGGCCGAGGAGCAGGGCGAGATCGACAGCCTTCTGATCGAGCTTGACGGCACCGAAAACAAGTCGCGCCTGGGCGCCAACGCGATCCTCGGAGTGAGCCTCGCCGTGGCAAAGGCGGCAGCGGACGCGCGCGGCCTTCCGCTCTACCGCTATGTCGGCGGAGTGGCCGCGCAGGTCCTTCCGGTTCCGATGATGAACATCATCAACGGCGGCGAGCATGCCGACAATCCGATCGACTTCCAGGAATTCATGGTGATGCCGGTCGGCGCCGGGACCTTGGCGGAGGCGGTGCGCTGCGGAGCCGAGATCTTCCATACGCTCAAGAAGAACCTTCACGACGCCGGGCTTTCGACGGCGGTCGGGGACGAGGGCGGATTCGCGCCGAACCTCGCCTCCACCCGAGACGCGCTCGACTTCATCATGAAGTCGGTCGAGCAGGCGGGATACAAGCCCGGCGACGACGTGGTCCTGGCCCTGGACTGTGCGGCGACCGAGTATTTCCGCGACGGCGCCTACCGGATGGAAGGGGAGGGGCGAAGCTTCTCTTCGGCCGAGATGGTCGATTACCTGGCCCAGCTCGCCGGCGACTACCCGATCCGGTCGATCGAAGACGGAATGGCCGAGGACGACTGGGAGGGCTGGAAGCTGCTCACGGAGCGCCTCGGCGAGCAGGTCCAGCTGGTCGGCGACGACCTGTTCGTGACCAATCCCAAGCGCGTGGCGCGCGGGATCGAGGAAGGGATCGGCAACTCCATCCTGGTCAAGGTCAACCAGATCGGGACCCTCAGTGAGACCCTGGATGCAGTGAACATGGCACACCGGGCGCGCTACACCGCAGTCATGTCGCACCGCTCGGGCGAGACCGAGGACACGACCATCGCCGACCTCGCCGTCGCCACCAATTGCGGGCAGATCAAGACCGGAAGCCTCGCCCGCTCCGACCGGCTCGCCAAGTACAACCAGCTGATCCGGATCGAAGAAGAGCTGGGCGCCCAGGCGAAATATGCGGGCCGCTCGGTCTTTTCTTCAAAAAGAGCTTGAATCCGAAGCGTTTTACTGATTCTATCGGCCAATGACGGTGGGCACTCGAAACACGTTCAGCACGATCAAGAAGGCCGCGCTTCCGGCCCTTGCAGTCCTGATCATTGCCAACTTCCTCGGCTATGCGATCGTCGGCTCCAACGGTGTGCTTTCCTGGGGGGACTACCGCCGGATGAAGGCTGAGCGCCAGGTGGAGCTCGCTCAGCTCAGCGAGGAGCGCGAGCGGCTCGCCCACCGTGCCAAGCTGCTCGACCCGCGCAAGGCCGATCCGGATCTTGCCGACGAAATGGTCCGCAGCGAACTCGGCCTCGTCCGCCCCGACGAAGTGATCATTCCGATCCAGCAGTAAGCTCTGTTCCCCAGTCTTCTCAAATCCCGCTCGTCCCGAGCGGAGTCGAGGGGCGTGGCAC
>DASYWC010000068.1:0-8565 GCA_035936615.1 Allosphingosinicella sp.
GGCGCCGGGGGGGGGGGGGGTGGGGGGGGTGGGGGGGGAGGCGGAGGCGGAGGCGGAGGCGCGACGCGCGGCGCGGGCGGCGCCGGCGGAGCCGTGTAAGTAATCTGCGCCGGGGGCGCCACGCGCTGTGTCTGCACCTGCGGCGGCGGCGTGTTTACACGCACGATCGGCGGCGGCGACACGACTGGCGGCGGCTGGACCTGCTGCGGAGTCTCCGGCGGGGGCGGCGGCGGCTCCTCTTCAGGTGGGGGCGGCTCTTCTATGACGTCGAACGTCTTCAGATCCTTGGCCGCCTGCTTGATGACGTTGTAGGCGAGCCCGGTCACGAACGCGTAGCCGAGAAGAGCGTGAAGCAAGGCGACGATCACGATTGCCGTGATCCGGCCTCTGCTCATTCCTTGATCAGCATATGCCATTAAACAGCCACACTCCCTCTCTTTGCATCCGGATCAGCGCGTCATCTAAACGCAGCTAATCTGTAACGGGTCCATTCATGTATTATTATGTCATGGACAAGGGGAGCGTCTCTATCGCGGCCCTTTCAAGGACGCAATCCCCGCGTGCGGCCGTTGCTGTGGCCGCCGGAATCGGCTGAAATTCGCGGCTGCCGATGCTAAGCATATGGAAAATGGGACGTTAATCACGAACGGGTGGGGCAGACGGCGGTCCGCGCGACAGGAACGGTCTTGGGAGCCCTGCCGAGCATCTTCTTTTCAGGCTCGACTGCCGAATCGCAGCGAGTGCGCCCGTGGCTCACCTCCTAAAAGGAAGCCAGCTCCACTCCGACCCCGGCGCAATCGGGATAGATGTCAGGCTTACGGGTCGACACTCGCAGAGCGGTCACTCCCTTCCTCGCGGCGACAAGATCGTAAACTGCGCGAGCAAGCGTCTCCTGGAGATTATAGCGGCGGCCGGCCGCGAGCTGGGCCACTTCGGAGCGCAGGAAGTCGTAGTTCCATGCTGCCGCGCCATCGTCCGCTTCGGGGAAGGATTCCTCGTCCACCCACACCTCGATCGTGATCAAAAGCCGCTGCGGCTTGCCGATCTCGAAGTCGTGGAAGCCGATGTCGACCGGCAGGCAAAAATCCTCAAGCACGATCTTGCGTGTCTTTGGGGACAGCCTCTCGGGCACCAGCCCGTCCAGTTTCGCGACGCTGTCGCTCATTGCGGCTCCAGGAATTGAACGTCACGCGCAAGGCCCAGGAAGCGCTGCCCCGCATCGAGCGTGATGATTTGGCCGGTAATGGTGGGGGTGGCGATCAGGAAGCGCAAAGCGGCCACGATCTGCGAGACCTCCACGCCCCGCTCCAGCGCATTGAGCCGATGCACCCGTTCGAAGTTCTCGCGGGCCTGTGGGCCGGAAACCAGAGTGACCGACGGCGCGATTCCGCAGACCCTGATTGCGCGCGAGGCGTAGGCGCGGGCGGTGAGCTCGGTCAGGCCAGCGAGGCCCATCTTCGAGATGGTGTAGGTGAAGAAGTCCGCGTTCGGCTGGGAAAGCTTGGCGTCCAGTAGATTGACGATGAGGCCGCCCTCGCTCCCGCGAGCGAATGCCTGCGAGAGCAGGGCCGGGGCGCGCAGGTTGATACCAAAGTGGGTGTCCCACTCCTCGGCCGTGAACTCGTCGGCGCTATCGAAACTGAAGCGCGAAGCGTTGTTCACCAGCAGCCTCGCCGGCGGCAGCCCTTCCAGCGCGCCGAAGATTTCATCCGCGCAGGAGGGAGAAGCGAGGTCCGCCGAGACCACCGCCGCCTGGCCCAGCTCCCGGGCCAGCGCTTCCGCCTCCGCCCGTGAGTTGAGGCAGTGGATCAGCAGGTGCCACCCGTCTTCGGCCAAGGCTCGGCAAAGCGCAGCTCCGATACGCTTCGCTCCGCCGGTGACGATCGCCGTTCTGGGTCCTTCGAATTCGCAGCTCATGCCCGCGCTGGTTAGGGCCTTTGCGCTGCCGCAGGCAATCGCTTATCGGACGAGTCCATGCCCGCGCCCGAACCTCCGCAGGATCTGTCCGGCCTCTCGCTTGAGCAAATCGCCCGGCTGGCGTCGGAGCGAAAGCTTCCGCCGGTGGAGAGCTGGAACCCCTCCCACTGCGGCGACAGCGCCATGCGCATCGCGCGAGACGGCACCTGGTTCCACGAAGGAAGCCCGATCGGCCGGCCCGCAATGGTGCGTCTCTTCTCCACCATCCTTCGGCGCGAGCCCGATGGCGGCTACGTGCTGGTGACTCCGGTGGAAAAGCTCAGCATCGAGGTGGAGGATGCGCCGTTCGTAGCAGTCGAGCTCAAAAGTGAGCGTGAAGGTCGGGACCGTTCACTCGCCTTCCGGCTCAACACGGGGGATCTGGTGGTGGCGGGGGAGGATCACCCCCTTCGCTTCGAGAACCGCGAGGATGGGCCGCACCCTTACATAGGAGTAAGAAAAGGCCTCGACGCGCTTGTGGCTCGGCCGGTCTATTACGAGCTTGCCGAGCTCGCTTTGTCCGAAGGCTCGGACCCGCCGGGCCTGTGGAGCGGCGGCATCTTCTTCCCGCTCGGTTCCGGCGCGTGAACACTGCGGCGATGCTTCGCGAGGCGCTCCATCTTGGTGGGCGCCGGTCGCCCGAGCTCCTTTACGGGGACCTGGACCACTCCGCGGATGCGCCCGCCACGGCCGCTGCCGTGCTGGTCCCGGTCGTCGACAGGCCGGAGCCAACGGTCATCCTCACTCTTCGGCCCGACACGCTGCGCCAGCATGCGGGGCAAATCGCGTTCCCGGGTGGAAGGATCGATCCCGGCGACGAGGGAGCCGTCGGCGCTGCCTTGCGCGAGGCGGAGGAGGAGATCGGCCTTCGACAGGAGGAAGTGGAGATAATCGGAACTGCGGACCCCTACCGAACGATCACCGGCTACGAAGTCATTCCGGTTATCGGCGTGGTGCCTCCCGATCTGCCTCTTCGGCCGCAGCCGGGGGAAGTCGCCGCCATCTTCGAGGCTCCGCTCGAGTACCTTCTGCGGCCGGAACATCAAAGGGTCCGGACGGTCCAGTGGCAGGGGCGCGAGCGTAGCTATTACGAGATACTGTGGCAGGACCGCAGGATCTGGGGCGCCACCGCCGCGATGATCGTCAACTTGAGCCGCCGGCTGGCGCTCGTCTCATGAAGCTGCCGCTCGACATTCTTTCCTCCCGGGAGGGCATGCGCCCACTGGTCGAGGCTCTGGGCGAGGGCGAAACCCGCTACGTCGGCGGCTGCGTCCGCGACACCCTGCTCGGGCTTCCGGTAAGCGACGTCGATCTCGCCACGCGGATTCGGCCGGAGCAGGTGATGGAGCGGCTCGCGGCCGCGGGAATCCGCTCGGTCCCGACCGGCCTCAACCACGGCACCGTCACCGCCCTCACCAGCTCCGGCCCGGTGGAAGTCACCACCTTGCGGCGCGACGTGTCCACCGACGGCCGCCGTGCAACCATCGCCTATACCGACGACTGGCAGGAGGACGCCGCCCGGCGCGACTTCACGATCAATGCCCTCTCGGCGGACCCGGAGACCGGCCAACTCTTCGATTATTTCGACGGACTCCCGGATCTGGAAGAGCGCCGCGTGCGCTTCATCGGCGATCCGCTTACCCGCATTGCCGAGGACCATCTGCGCATCTTGCGCTTCTTCCGCTTCCACGCGCGTTTCGGGGCGAAGCAGGCGGACGAGGCGGCGCTCGAGGCCTGCCGCAGGCGCGCCAACGACTTGATGGCACTCTCCCGCGAGCGGATCGCCGACGAGCTCTTAAAGCTGCTCGCCTTGCCGAACCCGCTGGGCTCCGTTCGGCTCATGCTCGACAACGGCATCCTCAAGCCCGTTTGCCCGAGATAGTGCCCGGCGCCTCCCTGCGGCTCGCCTCGCTCCTCCAGCGGGAGGAAGCTTCGGGGGTCGCGCCCGAAGGCCTGCGCCGCCTGGCAGCCTTGCTTCCCCCGGACCCCGAAAGAGCGGCGGCGGTTGCGGCGCGGCTTCGGCTTTCGAAAAAAGGGCTGAAGCGGCTGGTCTCCGCAGCGTCCCGCTCTTCCTCCGACATGGGAGATGCGTGCGTTCTCGCCTACAGGATCGGCGCTGAAGAAGCGGTCGACCGGCTTCTGCTCGGGGAGGAGGATTCGACAGAGGCGGTTGTGGGCTTGCAGGCGTGGAAGCGGCCCCAGCTTACCGTCAGGGGTGGAGACCTGGTTGCGATGGGGCTAAGGCAAGGGCCGGTCGTCGCAAGCACGCTCCAGGCGATTGAGCGGGAGTGGAGCGCCCGCGGCTTCCCCGAAGATCCCGAGGAGCAGCGCTCGATCGCCCGCGGCTTTGTCGATCAGGCGCTGAGCGACAGCAGTGATTCCTAGCCTTTAGAAGCGGTTGTCTCGGGGGAAACCGATGGGCGGCATCCGGCCGGCCGCGCCGCGTGCGGTGCGCCAGGCGGACAGATCCGCTTCGGTGCGCACCCGACCGCTCTCGCCGCCCATGCCCCAGCTCAGGCCCGCGGCGAAGGAGAAGGTCGTCGCATCGGCAAGGCCGCCGTCGCGATACCTTTGAAGCTGGACCCCCTGCCCTCGGCCCATCTCCGGAAGCTCGGAGAGCGGAAACACCACCATCTTCCGGTTGTCGCCGATCGCAGCCATGTAGTCGTGAGAGGGCGCGATTTGCCGCACGACGGAGAGCTTCGCTCCCGGCCTCAGGTTCACGACCTGCCTGCCCTTGCGGGTTTCCGCCACCGCTCCGCTCGCCGAAGTGATGAATCCCCGCCCGTCCGAGGAGGCGAGCAGAAGCTTGGCCCCGCTCGAAACCGGCATCAGAGCGACCACGTTCCCCTCGCCCTCCAGATCGACCATCAGCCTCACCGGCTCCCCGAAGCCGCGGCCGCCGGGCAGCCTGTCCGCCGCAAGCGTGTAGAAACGTCCGTTTTCCGCGGCGAGCAATATCTTGTCGGTCGTCTGGGCGTGGAAGAAGAAGCGGGGGCCGTCCCCCTCCTTGAACTTCATCGCTTCGGGATTGGCGAGGTCGACATGGCCCTTCATCGCCCGAACCCAGCCGCGCTTGGACATGATGACGGTGATCGGCTCCCGCTCGATCATCGCCTCCAGGGGGATCTCGCGCGCAGGTCCGGCCTCCTCGATCAGGGTTCGGCGGGCGCCAAGCTCCGTATCCTGGCCGTATCGGCCGCGCAGTGCAGCAAGCTCTTTCTTAAGCTTGGTCCGCTGCCGCGCCGGGGACTCGATCAGCTTTGCAAGCTCCTCGCGCTCCTTTTCCAACGAGTCCCGCTCACCCCTGATCTGCATCTCCTCCAGCTTTCGAAGAGACCGGAGCCGCATGTTGAGGATCGCTTCCGCCTGGCGGTCGGTGAGGCCGAACTCAGCCATCATCACCGGCTTCGGCTCGTCCTCCTCACGGATGATCCGGATCACCCGGTCGAGGTTCAGATAGGCGATCAGATAGCCTTCAAGCAGCTCGACGCGATCTACGATCTTCGCCACCCGGTGGTCGGCCCGGCGGACCAGGACGATGATCTGGTGGTCGAGCCAGGCGGTCAGCACCTGCCAAAGGCTCATCACGCGCGGAGTTCGGGTGGCGTCGAGCACGTTGAGGTTGAGCGGGATTCTCACCTCCAGATCGGTCAGGCGGAACAGGCTGTCCATCAGCACCTGCGGATCGACTGTTCGGCTCCTCGGCTCCAGAACGATCCTGATCCGCTCGTCGGATTCGTCGCGGACATCGGCGAGGATCGGAAGCCTCTTCTCGGATATCAGAGCCGCGATCTGCTCGATCAGCTTGGACTTGGGTACCTGAAACGGGATCTCGGTCAGGATCGCGGCCCAGCTGCCCTGGCTCCCTTTCTCGATCTCCCACCTAGCCCGAACCCGAAAGCCCCCGCGCCCCGTGGCATAGGCGTTGGCTATGGATTCGGCGCTGTCGACGATGACTCCGCCGGTGGGGAAGTCAGGGCCCGAGACGAAGTCCATCAGCGCCGAGGGCTCCGCCTTGGGATTGTCGACCAGGTGGATTGCGGCGTCGATGATCTCCGCCACATTGTGGGGCGGAATGGAGGTTGCCATCCCCACCGCGATTCCGCTCGCCCCATTGGCGAGCAGATTGGGAAACAAGCCGGGGAAGATTTCCGGCTCTTCTTCCTCGCCGTTGTAAGTGGGCCGGTAATCGACGGTTCCTTCGTCGAGACCCGCCATCAGGTCGACTGCGGTCGCGGTCAGCCTCGCCTCCGTATAGCGGTAGGCTGCGGCATTATCCCCGTCGACATTGCCGAAATTGCCCTGCCCGTCGACCAGCGGGTAGCGAAGCGAGAAGGTCTGGGCGAGCCGCACCATCGCGTCGTAAACCGACTGGTCTCCGTGCGGATGATATTTGCCGATCGTGTCGCCGACCACGCGTGCGCACTTCTTGTAGCCCGACGCAGGATCCAGCCGAAGAAGCCGCATCGCCCAGAGCAGGCGCCGGTGAACCGGCTTCAGGCCGTCCCGCACATCGGGAAGCGAGCGAGCAGTGATCGTCGACAGCGCATAGACTAGGTACCGCTCCGACAAAGCGTCGTCGAACGGCGAGTCGACGATCTGGTCGAAGATGTCGGAAGGCTCTGCCATGAAGCGGCGATAGCAAGACACCGGCCACTAGGCGAGCGCGTAACGGAACATATCCACAGCTTCGAAGTTATTGTCTATCTAATAAGTAGAGTATCAACTTCAGGAGGACGTCCGATGCGCAGGTCCCTTCCACTTTTTGCTCTGCTTCTCGCGGCCGGGTGCGGGGGGGGCGGCGATGAACGCGAGACCCGAACCAGCAGCCAGGACCTTCAGACTTTCGATGCCGCCGAGCAGGCGCCACCGGCCCCTCCTGCACCGGCTTCAAGCGACTTCTCCGCCCCCAACATCGGACCGAGCGCGGCGCCGGGGGTCGCCTTCAACTATCGCTACGCCTTCCGCTTGCCCGCGCAGCGCGTCGCGGCGGTTCAGGAGCAGCATGCGCAGGCCTGCGAGCGGCTTGGCCTTTCCCGCTGCCGGATCACCGGAATGCGCTACCGGCTGGTCAACGAACGGGACATCGAAGGGATGCTCGCCTTCAAGCTCGATCCGGCGATAGCGCGGCAGTTCGGTAAGGCAGGCGTCGAGGCAGTCGCCCGGGCCGAAGGAATGCTGGTCGACAGCGAAATCTCCGGCGTCGACGCAGGCTCGGCAATCCAGGCGGCGAACCGGACCGACGCGCAGCTCAGCGACGACCTCAGGCGCATCGAGGCGCAACTGGCCCGGCCGGGACTTCAGTCGGAGGAACGGGCGCGGCTCCAGTCGGAAGCGCAGCAGCTGCGCACGATGATCAGGTCCAACCGCGCCTCCCGTGAGGAACAGCAGGAGTCGCTCGCCACCACGCCGATGGTCTTTCAGTACGGCTCGGGCGACCTGGTGCCCGGCTTCGATACACGCTCGCCGATGCGTAGCGCCCTCAGGCAGGCCGGGAGCAATGTCGTGGAGAGCCTTGCCACCATGTTCCTCATCCTTGTGACGCTCCTGCCGTGGGCGTTGATGGCGCTGCTCGGCTTCTGGGTGTTCCGGAAGCTGCAGCGTCGGTTCCGGCCGGCCGGGCCACGGCCTTCAGCCGGGGAGTGAAGCGAAAACAGTCGTTTGCGGCGGCGGGCGCGGCGGTCTAACGGGAGACACAGCTTCCCGGAGACAGCCGTGACCCGCACCATCGCCCTTGCTCTCGCCTCCATGCTCGCGCTAGCCGCCTGCGCTGTGCCGACGCCCCCCCAACAGCCTGCCGCGCCCGCAGCGCCGGCCGCGCCGCTGATGCTCTGGCCCGACCTGCTGACCCGCCAGCGGCCGCAGGAGAGCGCCAGCATAGCTTACGGTCAGAACGCGCTCCAAGTGGTCGACCTGTGGCTGCCGGCCGGCAGGGGTGCGCACCCGACGGTGCTAATGGTCCACGGGGGCTGCTGGCAGACCGAGATCGCCGACCGCCGGATCATGAACTGGATCGCGGACGACTTGAGGAAGCGCGGCATCGCAGTCTGGAACATCGACTATCGCGGAGTGGACAGGGAGGGCGGCGGCTATCCCGGCACCTTCCTGGATGCGGCAGCAGCCGCCGACGCGCTTCGCCAGCATGCGCCGCGCTACAACCTCGACATCACTGCGCTGGTCGCGGTGGGCCATTCGGCGGGCGGCCACCTGGCCCTCTGGCTTGCCGGGCGCCACCGGCTTCCGGCGAACAGCCCCCTCCGCACCGGAACGCCGCTCCCGATCCACACGGTGGTCAGCCTCGGCGGGCTCCCTGATCTGGAAGAAGCGGCCCGTCCGCCCGGAAGCGGCTGCGGAACCGAGATCGTCGAAAAGCTGACGAGCGGCAATTTCGCGGACACCTCCGTGCCGCGCCTCGCGCCGCTCGGGGTCCGGCAGGTGCTGATCAACGGCCTCCAGGACAGGATCATCCCGACTGCCTATGCCGAGGGTTACGCCCGGCCGATGCGCGCCGCGGGAGACAAGGTGGACGTTCGGCTGATCGACCGGACCGGTCATGTCGAGCTGATCGCTCCGGAAAGCACAGCCTGGGCCGCCACGGTCCAGGAG
>DASYWC010000069.1:0-15111 GCA_035936615.1 Allosphingosinicella sp.
ACCCTGATCGAGCAAAACATGGAGGAGCTTGCCCATCTGCTCTCCTCCGAGCACGGCAAGGTGATCGCCGATGCCAAGGGGGACGTCCAGCGCGGCCTGGAGGTGATCGAATTCGCCTGCGGAATCCCGCACGCGCTCAAAGGCGAGTACACCCAGGGGGCAGGGCCGGGAATCGATGTGTACTCGATGCGCCAGCCGCTCGGGATCGTCGCGGGGATCACCCCGTTCAACTTCCCGGCGATGATCCCGATGTGGATGTTCGGAGTGGCCATCGCCTGCGGCAACGCCTTCATCCTGAAGCCCTCCGAGCGCGATCCGTCGGTGCCGGTCCGCCTTGCCGAGCTGATGAAGGAGGCGGGGCTTCCCGACGGAATCCTGCAGGTCGTCCACGGCGACAAGGAGATGGTCGACGCGATCCTCGACCATGAGGACATCAAGGCGATCAGCTTCGTCGGATCCTCCGACATCGCCCAGTATATCTACTCGCGCGGCACCGCCAACGGGAAGCGGGTGCAGGCGTTCGGCGGAGCCAAGAACCACGGCATCGTCATGCCCGACGCGGATCTGGACCAGGTCGTCAACGATCTTTCCGGCGCGGCCTTCGGCTCGGCCGGCGAGCGCTGCATGGCGCTCCCGGTGGTTGTACCGGTGGGCGAGAAGACCGCCGACAATCTTCGAGAGAAGCTGATTCCGGCCATCGAAGCCCTTCGCGTCGGAGTCTCGACTGACGCCGAAGCGCACTACGGCCCCGTCGTCACCCAGGCGCATAAAGAGCGGATCGAAGGCTATATCCAGATGTGCGTGGACGAAGGCGGAGAGCTGGTCGTCGACGGCCGCGGTTTCAAGCTCCAGGGCCACGAGGAGGGCTTCTTCATCGGCCCCACCTTCTTCGACCATGTGAAGCCGCACTTCCAAAGCTACCAGGAGGAGATTTTCGGGCCCGTGCTGCAGATGGTCCGGGCCGACAGCTTCGAGGAGGCGGTGAGGCTTCCTTCCGAGCACCAGTATGGCAACGGGGTCGCGATCTTCACCAGGAACGGCCACGCGGCGCGCGAGTTCGCGGCCCGGGTCAACGTGGGGATGGTCGGAATCAACGTGCCGATTCCGGTTCCGGTCGCCTACCACACGTTCGGCGGCTGGAAGCGGAGCGGCTTCGGCGACATCAACCAGCATGGAATGGAGGGAGTCCGCTTCTGGACCAAGACCAAGACCATCACCCAGCGCTGGCCGGACGGCTCCGTCACCGGCGAGAACGCGTTCGTCATCCCGACCATGGGCTGAGGCCTTCCGTGGGGTTCCTGCGCCTTCTAGCGCTCCTGCTGCTTGTGCCGTTGGCGGCGTGCGTCGGCGCCCAGGCTCCGCAGGCTCCCCAGGCTCCCCCGCAGTTCCAGAAGCGGATCGCGCTCACCTTCGACGATGTGCCTCGCGCGCCCGGCGGCTTCCTGACGACGGAAGAGCGCACCGAGATGCTGATCCAGGCGCTTGCGCAGGCAAAGGTCAGGCAAGCCGCTTTCTTCGTAACCACGGGCAATCTGGAGAAGCCCTTCGGGCAGGGCGGCGAGGAGCGGATCAACGCCTATGTCGCTGCCGGTCACGTCATCGGCAACCATTCGAACAGCCACCGGCGGCTCTCCCGCACCCCGGTCGCGGAGTACGTGGCCGATCTGGACCGAGCCGAGGCATGGCTGAAGGGCAGGACCGGCCGCCGGCCGTGGTACCGCTTTCCCTTCCTCGACGAAGGCGGAAAGGACATGGCTCGCCGCGGCGCGGTCCGTGCGGCGCTTCGGAAAAGGGGCCTTCGCAATGCCTATGTGACGATCGACAATTACGACTGGCACCTCGACGCCCTCGCCACCAAGGCAATGCGCGAAGACAAGGTGATGAACCTCGGAGCCCTTCGTAACCTTTATCTGGAAACCCTTGTCGACACGGCGAATTTCTATGACCGAATCGCCGTTGAGACTCTCGGCCGCTCGCCGGTCCACATGCTGCTCCTCCACGAAACCGACCTGGCGGCGCTGTTCCTCGTGGACCTGGTCGCGGAACTGAGGGCGAACGGGTGGGAGATCGTCACTGCCGATGAGGCCTACCGAGACCCGATCGCGGCCGTCGAACCCGACACCTTGTTCCTCGGCCAGGGCCGCATCGCCGCCCTCGCCTACCTTAAAGGCCGCAAAGCCGAAGACCTGGTTCACCCCCGCACCAACGAAGCGGTGCTGACTCGCCTCTTCGAAGAGCGGGTCCTGATCCGGCCTCCAGCCAAATGACCCGCCAAGGTCTGGTGCAGTAAAGCTGGCGAGGCTAGAGCGCGGGCATGACTCAATTCGACCTCACCGACGAGCAGCGCCAGATCCAGGAGATGGCGCGAGCATTCACCGCCGACGCCATCACTCCCCATGCTTCGGAATGGGACGAGAAGCATATCTTCCCCCGGGACACCATCAGAGCGGCTGCGGAGCTCGGCTTCGGCTCGATCTACGTCTCCGAGGAATCGGGAGGAATCGGCCTCGGGCGACTCGAATCGGCGCTGATCATGGAGGCGATGGCCTATGGCTGCCCCTCTACGTCCGCCTTCATCTCGATCCACAATATGGCGAGCTGGATGATCGACCGCTTCGGCTCCGCCACCGTGAAGCAGAAGTACCTTCCCTCGATGATCACCATGGAGCGGATGGGGAGCTACTGCCTCACCGAGCCCTCGTCGGGTTCCGACGCGGCCGCTCTCAAGACCAAGGCGGTGAAGGACGGGGACAGCTACGTCGTCACCGGTTCGAAGGCCTTCATCTCCGGCGGCGGCGAGAACGAGATCTACGTCACCATGGTTCGGACCGGGGAGGAAGGGCCGAAGGGCATCTCCTGCCTCGTCATCGAGAAGGACATGCCGGGCGTCAGCTTCGGAGCTCAGGAGAAGAAGCTCGGCTGGCATTCGCAGCCGACCGCCCAGGTGAATTTCGACGAAGTTCGGGTGCCCGCAGAAAACCTGGTCGGAGCGGAGGGCGAGGGCTTCCGGATCGCGATGATGGGCCTCGACGGCGGGCGGCTCAACATAGGCGCCTGCTCATTGGGCGGTGCCCAGCGGTGCCTCGACGAATCCATCCAGTACACCAAGGATCGCAAGCAGTTCGGCAATGCGATCGCTGATTTCCAGGCGACCCAGTTCACTCTCGCCGACATGGAAACCGAGCTTCAGGCGGCGCGAATGCTGCTCTACGCCGCGGCGGTGAAGGTCACCGAGAACGCGCCCGATAAGAGCAAGTTCGCCGCGATGGCGAAGCGCCTCGCCACCGACACCGGCAGCTCGATCGTCGACCGGGCCCTCCAGCTCCACGGCGGCTACGGCTATCTTCAGGATTATCCGATCGAGCGCTTCTGGCGCGACCTTCGAGTCCACTCCATCCTCGAAGGCACCAACCAGATCATGCGGGTGATCGTCGCAAGGGACATGCTTCGGCAGTGACAGTAAGCGCAACGAACAAAAAGCCCTCTCCCATGGGGAGAGGGTTGGGCGAGGGGCTTCGAGCTCCGAATACCATCTCCGGCATCGTAAACCCCCACCCTGCCCTCCCCCTCAGGGGGAGGGAAAAAGGAGGCTCGTCACTTGCCTGACGTCATCACCGAGATCGACGGCCAGATCGGCCGGATCCGCCTCAACCGGCCCAAAGCGATCCACGCGCTCACCAGGGACATGTGCAGCGCCATGATCGCTGCCCTAGTCGAATGGCGGGAGAACCTCGACGTAAAAGCCGTCGCGATCGACCACGCCGAAGGCCGCGGCTTCTGCGCCGGGGGCGATGTCAGGATGCTGGCCGAAAGCGGCGCAAGCGACGGCTCCGACGCCCGCGCGTTCTTCCATGAGGAATATCGGCTGAACCACCTGCTCTTCACCTATGTCACTCCGACAGTCGCATTCATGGACGGAATCACGATGGGCGGCGGAGTGGGGATCTCGCAGCCCTGCAGATATCGGGTAGCGACCGAGAACACCCGCTTCGCCATGCCCGAGACCGCGATCGGCCTCTTCCCCGACGTGGGCGGCGGCTGGTACCTGTCGCGCCTTCCAGGCCGCGTCGGGCAATATCTCGCTCTGACCGGCGCCCGGCTCGACGGGGCCGAATGCCACTATCTGGGGCTTGCCACCCACTACGTGCCGCAGGAAGCGCTGGACGAGGTGAAGCGGCGGATCGCGGCCGAGCCGGAGCGGATCGAGGGCATACTGGGCTCCGCCAGCGTCACTCCGCCGGAAGCGAAGATCGCGGGCAATCTCGCCGCGATCAACCGCAGCGTCGCCTCCGACCGCTTCGAGGACGTGCTTGAGGCGCTGGAGAGCGACGGCAGCGACTGGGCGCACAAGGAGCTCGCGACGCTGCGCACCAAGAGCCCTCAAGCGTGCAAGGTGTCGCTCCGGCTGCTGGCCGACGGAGCGAAGATGGCCGATTTCGCAGACGAGATGCGGCAGGAATATGCGGTCGCCGCCAAGGTCGTTCAGCGGCCGGACTTCGCCGAAGGGGTCCGCGCGGTCCTGATCGACAAGGACAATTCACCGCGCTGGAACCCTGCCGCTCCCGAAGGAGTCACCGACCACATGATCGACACCATCTTCGCGCCTATGCCCGACGGCGAGGAATGGACGCCCCTCTCGACGGATGGAGCAACGGCATGAACTACGAAACGATCCTGGTGGAGCAGCGCGGAGCGGTGACTCTGATCACCTTGAACCGTCCCAAGGCGCTCAATGCGCTCAACACCACGGTGCTTCGCGAGCTGATCCAGGCGTTCGAAGCGTTCGATGCGGACCCCTCACAGAACTGCGCGGTGCTGACAGGTAACGAAAAGGCGTTCGCGGCCGGAGCCGACATCAAGGAGATGTCCGACCAGGGCTTCGCGCAGATGTACTCATCCAACTTCTTCGCGGGCTGGGAGAAGGTGACCGCGACGAGGAAGCCGTGGATCGCGGCGGTGGCGGGCTATGCCCTCGGCGGCGGCTGCGAAGTGGCGATGATGGCCGACTTCATCATCGCTGCCGACACGGCCCAGTTCGGCCAGCCCGAGATCAAGCTTGGAGTCACTCCGGGGATGGGCGGATCGCAGCGGCTGACCCTCGCAATCGGCAAGGCCAAGGCAATGGAAATGTGCCTCACCGGCCGGATGATGGACGCCGAGGAAGCGGAGCGCGCAGGCCTCGTCGCAAAGGTGGTCCCGGCGGACCAGCTTCTCGAGGAGGCGCTGAAGACGGCGGAAGCGATTGCCGGGATGAGCCCGATGGCGGCAATGGCCTGCAAGGAGATGGTGAACGCGACCTTCGAGATGAGCCTTGCGCAGGGCATCAACTTCGAACGCCGGCTGTTCCACGGCCTGTTCGGAACAGAGGACCAGAAGGAAGGGATGGCCGCCTTCGTCGAAAAGCGTAAGGCGGAGTGGAAGGGGCGGTAGCCTGCCACTTTCGCTCGTCCCGAGCGTAGTCGAGGGGCGCTTGCACCGGCTCATGTGAAACGCCCCTCGACTTCGCTCGGGACGAACGGGGGTTTTGGAGATCGAGATTATGGCACGGGTAGCATTCATCGGGCTGGGCAACATGGGCAGCGGCATGGCCGCGAATCTTGCCAAGGCGGGGCATGAGGTCCGGGCGTTCGACCTGTCCGAAGAGGCGCTGGAAAAGGCCGAGAGATGCGGCTGCCTTCGCTCCGAATCCGCCGAGGCCGCGGTGAGCGGGGCCGAAGCGGTGGTGACCATGCTCCCAGCGGGCACCCACGTCCGGGCAGTCTACGAGGGCAGCGTGTTCGGCAAGGCGCCACCCACCGCGATCCTCATGGATTGCTCCACCATCGACGTATCCACTGCGCGGGAGGTGATCGGCGACGCGCAGGCGGCCGCCTACGCCATGGTCGACGCGCCTGTGTCGGGAGGCATTGCGGCAGCCGAGGCGGGCACTCTCACCTTCATGGTCGGGGGGTCGGAAGATGCGTTCAAAAGGGCCGAGCCGTTCCTGGAGATCATGGGCAAGGCGGTGATCCACGCCGGCGGACCGGGCGCTGGGCAGGCGGCCAAGATCTGCAACAACATGCTCTTGGGTGCCTCGATGATCGCGACCTGCGAAACGTTCGTCCTCGCCCAGAAGCTCGGTCTCGATCCGCAGACCTTCTTCGATATCGCGAGCCAGGCCTCGGGTCAGAACTGGTCGATGACCAGCTACTGCCCGGTTCCGGGCGTCGGACCGGAAACGCCTGCGGACCGCGAATATAACGGCGGCTTCGCAGCCGCGCTGATGCTGAAGGACCTGCGCCTCGCCATGGAAGCGGCGAGGAGCGTCGACGCCTATACGCCGATGGGGAGCAGCGCCGAAGAACTCTACACGCGCTTCGCCGAAGCCCTGGGCGGAGCAGGAAAGGATTTTTCGGCCATCATCAAGATGATCGACGACAGTTGGAAGGCTCCGGAAGGAGCGAGGTCCGCGCCGCCCCCGGGTATTCGAGTTCGTTAAGTCAGTAGTCACCTGCAATCGTGTATCTTACCCGTTGAATTGCGTAGGTATAACCGCGCTTTATCCCATACCCGAGAGGAACTTGCCCTTGCTTAAGAAGCTCAGCCTGACCGCGTCTTTCCTGGCGCTTGCAGCCGCCGGCCCCGCCGTTGCCAAAGACGATCATCGCTGCATCGACGATCAGTGCACGATGGAATCGCTGTTCAATTTCACTCAGGCACCCACCGGCGGCGGTTCGGCCACCATCGCTTCCGCTCGAATGGGCGAGTGGGGCATCGACACGGCAGGCATGGACCGGTCGGTGAAGCCCGGGGACGACTTCTTCGGGTACGTGAACGGCACCTGGGCGAAAACGACGCAGATCCCCGCCGACCGCTCCTCCTATGGCGGCTTTGCGGTACTTCGCGAGCTTTCCGAAGCGCGGGTCCGAAAGCTGGTCGAGGGATACAAGGTTGGCAATCCGGCCAAGGACGGCGACCAGGCCAAGGTTGCCGCCATCTACCGGAGCTTCATGGACGAGGCGGCGATCGAGAAGCTGGGCTCCAAGCCGCTTCAGCCCAAGATCGCTGCGATCCGCGCAGTCAAGTCCAAGGATCAGATGGCGCGCCTGATGGGCCAGTCGATCGGCGGCTTCGGCTCCAGCTTCTTCGGAACAGGAGTGAGCGACGACGCCAAGAACCCTGATTTCTATGCGCTCTCCATGGGCCAGTCGGGCCTAGGCCTTGGCGACCGCGAATATTATCTCGATCCGAAGTTCGCTCCGCAAAAGGCGCGCTACCAGGAATATGTCGCTCAGATGCTCGGCCTTGCCGGGTGGCCCAATGCCGCAAAGGCGGCCGCCGACATCGTCGCGATGGAGACGGAAGTCGCCCGGGCTCACTGGACCCGCGCCGAAAGCCGCAACCGCGACAAGACATACAACCCGATGACCCTTGCGGAGCTGCAGTCGCAGGCACCGGGCTTCCCTTGGCGCACGTTCCTCAACGCAGCTGGCCTCGAAAAGGCCGACCGGGTAATCGTTTCCCAGAACACCGCCTTCCCCAAGATCGCGGAAGTGTTCGCCAAGTCGGACCTTGAAACGCTCAAGGCTTGGCAGGCATTCCGAACGACCGACGAAGCAGCGCCCCTGCTTTCCAAGCAGTTCGTCAATGCGGAGTTCGAGTTCCGAAACAAGTTCATGCAGGGCCAGCCCCAGCAGCGTGACCGCTGGAAGCGCGGCATCAGCCTTGCGGAATCCGCCATGGGCGAAGCGATCGGCCGCGACTATGTCGCGCTTTATTATACGCCTGAGTCCAAAGCGATCATGGACGAGATGGTCCGCAACATCCGCGTCGCCATGAAGAAGAGGATCGAGGGCCTGCCGTGGATGAGCCCCGAGACCAAGGTCGAGGCGCTCGAGAAGCTGGCCAATTTCGGCCTCAAGATCGGCCACCCCGACGAATGGCGCGACTATTCCGGATTGCAGATCAGGAATGGCGACGTGTTCGGCAATGTCGAGCGCGCCGGGAAGTTCGAGTGGGATTACCGGCGCAACCGGCTCGGCCAGCGTGTTGACAAGATGGAATGGGGAATGACCCCCCAGACCGTGAATGCCTATTACAGCCCGGTAAAGAACGAGATCGTGTTCCCGGCCGCAATTCTTCAGCCGCCCTTCTTCGATCCCAAGGCCGATCCAGCCGTCAATTACGGGGCCATCGGCGGAGTGATCGGCCACGAGATCAGCCACGGGTTCGACGACCAGGGACGCAAGTCCGACGGCAAGGGCCTGCTTCGCGACTGGTGGACAGCCGAGGATGCGGCCAAGTTCGAAGCCCAGGCGGCCAAGCTCGGCGCTCAGTACGAAGCGTTCGAGTTCCCGGCGGTGCCGGGGATGAAGATCAACGGCCGGGTCGCCATGGGTGAGAATATCGGCGACCTGGGCGGTGTCACCATCGCTCTGGAAGCTTACCGCACCTTGATGGAGGGCAAGCAGGCTCCTGTCATCGACGGCTTCACCGGCGAACAGAGGCTGTTCATGGGCTGGGCCCAGGTCTGGCGGACCCTTTGGCGGGACGAGGCGCTTCGCCAGCAGCTCGTCAACGGGCCGCACTCGCCGGGCCAGATCCGGGCCTTCGCGCCGTTGCGCAACATCGATGCCTGGTACGACGCGTTCAACGTCAAGCCCGGCGACAAGCACTATGTGAAGCCTGAGGATCGCGTCAGGATCTGGTAATCTGGGAAAGCACCGCTTCCACCGCCAGCCGGCGAGGCGGTGGTCGCGGTGCTCGTCCTCCATCCCGGGCTGAAAAAGCTCGACCTCGCCGCGCATCGCCGCCGCTTCATCCAGCGAACCGAACAGGCCGCAGCCTACTGAGGCCAGCATTCCGGCGCCCAGCGCCGTCGTCTCGACGAACTCCGGCCGCTCCACCGTCAGGTCCAGCAGATCGGCAAGATCCTGAGCCAGCCAGTCATTGGCGACCATTCCCCCATCGATCTTGAGAGTCCCCCATGAGGCTCGGTCGGACTCGAAGGCCTGCTTAAGGTCGTCGGTTTGGTAGGCCATGGACTCGAGCGCCGCGCGCACAACATGCGCCCGCCCCGAGGACAAGCTGAGCCCCGAAATGGCGCCTTGAGCGGATGGCTGCCAGTACGGTGCGCCGAGGCCGGAGAGGGCCGGCACCAGATACACTCCGCCATTATCCGGCACCGAGCGCGCCAGCGCTTCACTTTGGGCGGGAGTATCGATCAGCCCAAGCTCGTCGCGCAGCCATTTGATACGGCTGCCCGCCGTGAAGATCGATCCCTCCAGAGCATAGCTCCGCTCCCCGCCGATCTGCCATGCGATCGTCGAAAGCAGGCGGTGCCGCGAATGCTGCAGAGTCTCGCCGGTATGGGTAAGTACGAAGGCGCCGCTGCCATAGGTCGCCTTGGTATCCCCCGGCTTCAGGCAAGCCTGGCCTACCGACGCCGCCTGCTGGTCCCCCGCCATTCCGGTGATCGGGATCGGAGCTCCGAACAGCTCAGGATCCGTGCTTGCGTAGCGTCCGGAGCAGTCGACGATCTCCGGCAAGGCGGACGCCGGCACCCCCCACAGGTCCAGCAGCTCATCGTCCCAGCAGCCCCTGGAGATGTCCATCAGCCCGGTCCTGGAGGCGTTGGTGGCGTCGGTGACGTGAAGGCCGCGGGTCAATCGGTAGACAAGCCAGCTTTCGACCGTTCCGACCATCAGGTCGCCTCCGGCCTCCTTCACCTCCGGCCAGTTCTCCAGAGCCCACGCGATCTTGCTTGCGCTGAAATAGGGATCGAGCAGGAGCCCCGTCTTCGCCCGAACCCACTGCTCATGCCCGGCTTCCTTGAGGCCGAGGCACAGATCGGCGGTCCGCCTGTCCTGCCACACGATCGCCGGTCCAAGCGCTTTCCCCGTCCGCCTCGACCAGAAGACGACAGTCTCGCGCTGGTTGCTGATCCCGATCCCGGCGATCCGGTGCGCACCGCCCACCTTTGCGACCATTGCCCGGGCGCAGGCGAGGCTCTTCTCCCAGATCTCCTCCGGGTCGTGCTCCACCAGGCCTGAGGCCGGATAGGACTGCGTAAGCTCCCTCTGCTCCGACCCGAGGCACTGCCCGTCAGGTGCGAAAAGCATCGCCCGAGTGCTGGTGGTTCCTTCGTCTATGACCAGGATCACGACGCTGTTCCGCCACCCCGACTTGATCCTGGCAGCTTAGGGGCCTTCGTGCAGAGGATCCGTCCCGTGCGGAGGCACGTCGTCGATCCTGTCGCGGTTCTTCTGCGCCTCCTTCTCGATCTCCTGCTGGTCGCGGTGCGGAAGATCCTCGTCCTTCTGCCGATCGCCGTCGCTCATCTTGCGCTCTCCTTTAGCTCCGACAACGCCGTCGTGCCGGAACGGCTCCGCCGAAGAGCGGTTGTGCGGAGCATGGCACTCAATGCGCAGCAGGCGTTCGCACGGGCGGACAAGGGCAAGGGCCGAACCGTGATCGGCTGGAAGCTGGACCCCGACCAGCGCAAGGAGCTGCTCCAGCAATTCCCGCCGAAATTCTCCCAGGTGGTCGCAGACCACGTCACCCTCGTCTCGCGGGTCCCCGCCCGGGCCGAGCTGCCGTGCGAAGAGCATTGCGAGATCGTCGGCCGAGTGGACGACGGCGAGGGCGTGGAAGCAATGGTCGTCAGCCTCGGAGGCACCACCGATCGGCCGGACGGGAGCACCTACCACATCACCTGGTCGCTCTCGCCCGGGCGCCGGGCCAAGGAGAGCAACGACGTAATCGCGAGGTTGGGCTGGACTGAGCTCGATCTGCCAATGCCCGTCAGGCTCATCCCGGCGAGGTTTTAAATGCCGCAGCTCTACCTCGACTGCGACGGAGTGCTTGCCGACTTCGACCGCGGCGCCACCGAAATCCTGGGCATGAGCCCGGCGAAGTTCCAGGCGCGCTACAATCCGGGCCTGTTCTGGAAGAAGCTTGGCGCCGCACCCGACTTCTACGCCAATCTGCCTCCGATGCCGGGCGCGCGGCGGTTGTTCGACGCGGTGCGCCACCTCGACCCGATCATCCTCACCGGCCTCCCCCGCGGCAATTGGGCGGCTCCGCAAAAGGAGAAATGGGCGGCCGAGCATTTCCCCGGCACCCGGATCATCACCTGCATGGCGGTGGACAAGCGGAAGCACGCCAGGGAGGGCGACGTGCTGGTCGACGACACGCTCAAGCACCGCCACCTCTGGGAGGAAGCGGGCGGAATCTTCGTCCACCACAAGACGGTCGACGAAACGCTGGAGGAGCTGGCGAAGCTATTTCCCCTAGACCCAGGAACATAAGTTGCGGGAAGCCAAGATAAATTGGCCCTGATTGATTTAGGTTGTGAAGGTACACGGACTGGGTGCGGTAGGGTGCTCGTTCGGCCACAACTCATCCCGGGGGGGAATCGTGGAACATCCAGACGTCGAGTATTTCAGGCGCCGAATGCGTGAAGAAGAGGAAGCTGCGGCTCGTGCCTCTCCGGCTGCATCGCAGGTGCACCACGAACTGGCCAAAAGATACGCCGGCGTGGTGGCCGCATACCGGCGGGAAGAGAAAGAAGCCTGATTCCCCTCAGACGTAGTCGAGGCCGATGTCGGCGGCCGGCGCCGACTGCGTGATCCGCCCGACCGACACGTAGGTGACCCCCGTCTCCGCAATCGCCCGAATCGTGTCCAGGCGCACCCCTCCCGACGCTTCCGTGGGCACCCTTCCATTTACGAGCTCAACCGCCTGACGAAGCAAGGGCGGCGGCATATTGTCGAGCAGCAGCCGCTCCGCGCCGGCGGCCAGCGCGGGTTCGATCTGGTCGAGCCGATCCACCTCCACCTGGATTTGAAGCCCCCGGTTCGCCCGCCTGGCAGCCGCGACGGCTTCGGCAACGCCTCCGCACACCGCCACGTGGTTGTCCTTGATGAGTATGCCGTCGTCGAGCCGCATCCGGTGGTTCCGGGCGCCGCCCATGCGCGAGGCATATTTGGCGAGCGCCCGGAGGCCCGGAACGGTCTTTCGAGTGTCGAGAAGGATGCAGCCGGTGCCTTCGATCGCCCTTACATACGCCCCCGTGAGGGTGGCGATGCCCGTCAGATGCTGCAGCGTGTTCAGCGCCGACCGTTCCGCGGCGAGCATCTTTCTGGCATTGCCGGAGATGCGCATCAGAACCGCGCCTGCAGCCGCCTCCTCCCCGTCCTCCACCAGCTGCTCGACCCTCGCCTGCGCATCGAGGGCGCGGAAGAACCGCGCCGCCAGCGGCAGGCCGGCGACCACCATATCCTCCCGGCTTGCGAGGACCCCATCCAGCCGCGCATCCTGGGGTATGGTCGCACTGGAGGTGACGTCGCCGCCCTCCCCCAGGTCCTCCGCGAGCACGCGCCGGACGAACACATCCAGTTCGGCGGGAGTGATAAAGGCGTCGAGCATGAACGAAGCTCTAGGAAGGCAAAGGGTGCCGTGGCAAGGACTGCGTGGGTGCTCGTGCATCCCCCGCTTGAAGGACGACTGTGAGCGATATCGTAGCAATGGACATAGGCGGCACCCATGCCCGCTTTGCCTATGCAGGCATCGAAGGCGGCCGGGTGTCATATCTCGAGGAGCCCTATACCCTCAAGACCTCGGACTTCCGGGAGCTTCGGGACGCATGGGAGCAATTCCGCCGGCAAAGTCGGGACCGCCAACCCTCCGGCGCTGCCATTGCCTTTGCGGGGCCGGTCGGAGGAGACAGGCTCAAGCTCACCAACAACGCGTGGGAGATCCGCCCCGCCTCCCTTGCCGAGGAACTGGGGGTCGAGCGTTGCCACGTGGTGAACGACTTCGGCGCGGTCGCGCACGCCGTGGCATGCCTGCCCGAAAGCGACTTCCGCCACATCGGCGGCCCTGACGAGCCGCTTCCCAACGAAGGCGTGATCAGCGTCGTGGGCCCCGGGACCGGCCTCGGAGTGGCGCAACTGCTTCGCCGCGACGGCCGCGACATCGTGATCGACACCGAAGGCGGGCATATCCACTTCGCGCCGCTGGACGTGATCGAGGACCTGATCCTCGCCCATCTTCGCGGACGACACGGGCGGGTGTCGGTGGAGCGCGTGGTCGCCGGCGCCGGGCTCGCCAACATCCACGAGGCCCTTTCGGCGGCAGGAGGGCGGGAGGTGGACCGCCCGGACGAGAAGTCGCTCTGGCACGCCGCCCTCGACCGGCAAGACGCCGCGGCCGCGGCCGCTCTGGACCGCTTCCTCCTTTCCCTGGGCTCCGTCGCCGGCGACCTGGCTCTCGCCCACGGCGCATCGGGGGTGGTAATCGCAGGGGGCCTCGGCCTTCGCCTCCGCGATCGCCTCGCCGCCTCGGGCTTCCACGCCCGCTTCGTCGCGAAGGGGCGATACCAGGCCCGAATGGAGGAGATGCCGGTAAAACTCCTCACCCACGAGCAGCCGGGCCTCTACGGAGCCGCCGCGGCTTTCGCCCAGCACTGGACCGGTAAGCTCCAGAGTTAGTAGGCGTTGAGGCGCGGCGGAACGCTACAGCGTGGAATCCCGTTGTCTAAGGCGCTAGGCAGTTAAAGGGCGGCCCGCAGGATGCGCCTGTATGAGGCCCCGGGGGTGGTATGAACGCCGAGACTTTCTATTTCCGGCGTTTCGAAGATCGCCGGCCTCCCCAGCCGTTGCCCCAAAACGTGCTCATCGAGAGCATCTGGCAGTTCTTCGCTGTTGCCGCTCTAACGCTTGGCGCCTGGTACATCTGGTGGCGCTGGAACGAATCGCTCAACTGGGAAGCGCTTTGGTTCGCCATTCCGCTGGCGCTTGCAGAGACGCTCGCCTTCTTTGGCCTTGTCCTGTTCGTCTATAATCTCTGGGCAGTCGGAGATTACCCGCGGCGTTCCCCACCTGCCAGGATCGGCGAGTGCGATCCCGAGGCGCCGGATCCCGTTCGCCCGGTCAGTGTCGACGTCTTCATCACGACCTACAACGAGGATGAGGAACTGGTCAGGCTCAGCATCCGGGACGCGATGCGGATGCGTTATCCTCATCCGGTAAATCTCGGGGTCTACGTCCTCGACGACGGGCGGCGGGACAGGATGCGCCAGGTGGCGGAGGAGGAAGGCGCCGGCTACATCACCCGCGACAACAATGTCGGGTTCAAAGCCGGCAACTTGCGCAACGCCATGGAGCAGACGAGCGGCGACTTCATCGTCATCTGCGACGCCGATACCCGCCCCTTCCCCACCTTGCTGGAGCATACGCTCGGCTATTTTCGGGATCCGGACGTCGCCTTCGTGCAGACTCCGCAATGGTTCTACGACCTGCCTGAAGGAGAGAGACTTCGGGATATCTGGGGCCGCAAGGCCGGCGCTCCGGGCACTTGGCTAGGGGGGCTGATCGAGAGGATCTTCGGGGAGATACGAGTGGGCGAGGACCCGTTCGTGAACGACCCGAAACTGTTCTACGACGTGATCATGCGCCGGCGGAACCGCGTGAACGCTGCCTTCTGCTGCGGCGCGGCTTCGATCCACAGGCGCGAAGCCATCATGTTCGTGGCTTTGCGAGCCTATTCCCAGGCCATTACGGGCGCATCCGAACAGAAGAAGGAGAATCTGCTTCAGCGGCTGGCCCGAACGAGGGGCAAGGATCCGGAGCAGCCATTCTAGCTCTGGCAAGCTGCCCAGGAGCAGGAGCTGACGCCTTACAAGTTTCACGTGTCCGAGGACATCTACTCGTCCATCGTGCTTCATCAGGACCGGGAGCGGCGCTGGAAGAGCGTCATGCACCCAGGCGTGGAATCGCGGATGCTGTCGCCGCAGGACCTTCTGACCTGGACCATTCAGCGCTTCAAATATGCCGGTGGAAGCCTGGATATCCTGTTCCACGACAACCCCGTCGTCCGACCTGGCCTCTCGCTTGGGCAGAGGCTGATGTATCTCACCACCTTCTGGTCCTACCTCGGCGCGATATGGAACCTCATTTTCCTTTGCTCTCCGATCATCTACCTCTTCACCGCCATCCCTCCGGTGTCGGCCTACACTCTCGACTTCTTTCTCCGGATCATCCCCTTCCTGGTTTGTCTTGAGCTCGCGATGGTGTTCGGCACCTGGGGCCTCTCGGGGTACAAGGGCAAAGTGAACTACTTGGCGACGTT
>DASYWC010000070.1:0-12171 GCA_035936615.1 Allosphingosinicella sp.
GCGTGGCACAGGCTTCCGAGGTGCGCCCCCGACTACGCTCGGGACGAGCGAGGGTGGCGCTTAGGTCTGAGATCGGCACGGTCGGCACCCGTTGCGCACTTCTGCGTTTGCCGCCATAGAGCCGCGTCTGTTTTTCCAAGCTCAAGGGAAGGGCCCTCCATCTTGGCCAAGGCATCGTCGTCCAAGCGCGCACCGGCTGCCAAAGCCGCCAAGGCAGCGCCGCCGCAAACGCCCAACCGCGAGCGCCCGGCCGAGCCGCAACGGCACCAGGCCGACCGAGCCGAGCTTCTCGAATATTACCGCCAGATGCTGCTCATCCGCCGCTTCGAGGAGCGCGCGGGCCAGCTCTACGGCCTCGGCCTGATCGGCGGCTTCTGCCACCTCTATATCGGCCAGGAGGCGGTCGCGGTCGGGCTCCAGTCGGCGCTTGAGATCGGCAAGGACAGCGTCATCACCGGCTACCGGGACCACGGCCACATGCTCGCCTACGGGATCGACCCCAAGGTGATCATGGCCGAGCTTACCGGGCGCCAGGCCGGAATCTCCAAGGGCAAGGGCGGATCGATGCACATGTTCTCCGTGGAGCACCGCTTCTACGGCGGCCACGGAATTGTCGGAGCGCAGGTGAGCCTCGGCACCGGTCTCGCCTTCAAGCATAAATACGCGGACGACGGCGGGGTCTGCCTCGCGTATTTCGGCGACGGCGCGGCCAACCAGGGCCAGGTCTACGAAAGCTTCAACATGGCGGAGCTGTGGAAGCTTCCGATCATCTTCGTCATCGAGAACAACCAGTACGCGATGGGCACCAGCGTCAACCGGGCCTCGGCCGAGGACCAGCTCTACAAGCGCGGCGACAGCTTCCGGATCCCCGGAATCCAGGTGGACGGGATGGACGTGCTCGCAGTTCGCGGGGCCGCCACGACCGCTCTGGAATGGGTGCGCGCGGGCAAGGGACCGATCCTTCTGGAGCTCAAGACCTACCGCTACCGCGGCCATTCCATGTCGGACCCCGCCAAGTACCGCTCGCGCGAGGAAGTGCAGGCGGTTCGCGACAAGTCGGACCCGATCGAGCTGGTCAAGCGCGAGCTTTCCGAGGCCGGCGTTGCCGAGGACGAGCTCAAGAAGATCGACAACGAGATCAAGAAGATCGTCACCGAGGCCGCCGACTTTGCCGAGCAGTCGCCCGAGCCGGCGCCTGAAGAGCTTTTCACCGACGTGCTGGTCGAGACCTACTGATGCCGATCGAACTGAAAATGCCCGCGCTTTCCCCCACCATGGAAGAGGGGACGCTCGCTAAGTGGCTGGTGAAAGAGGGGGACGAGGTCACCTCCGGAACCATCCTCGCCGAGATCGAGACCGACAAGGCGACGATGGAGTTCGAGGCGATCGACGAAGGCACGGTCACCAATATCCTGGTCCCTGAAGGCACGGACGAGGTGAAGGTCGGAACGGTGATCGCGATCCTGGACGGCGAAGGCCTTGAGTCGGACGGCGAGGCGGGCGGAGCGCGGGTGTCCGACGAAGGCAATGCCGAACGCATCGCGGCCGCTCCGGCCGAGGAGTCGCAGGCTCAGCAGGCGACCGTCAACGCGAAGCCCAAGGGAGAGCAGAAGCCCGCAAGCCTCAGCGTCGAGCCCGAGGTGCCTGAAGGCACGGAGATGGTCCGGATGACAGTCCGCGAGGCTCTGCGCGACGCGATGGCCGAGGAGATGCGCTCCGACGACCGGGTCTTCGTGATGGGCGAGGAGGTCGCCGAATATCAGGGCGCCTACAAGGTGACGCAGGGGTTGCTCGAGGAGTTCGGCGCCCGCCGCGTGATCGACACCCCCATCACCGAATACGGCTTTGCAGGCGTGGGCACCGGCGCGGCCATGGGGGGCCTGAGGCCGATCGTCGAGTTCATGACCTTCAACTTCGCGATGCAGGCGATCGACCACATCATCAATTCGGCGGCCAAGACCAATTACATGTCGGGCGGCCAGATGCGCTGCCCGATCGTGTTCCGGGGCCCGAACGGCGCCGCCTCGCGGGTGGGCGCCCAGCACAGCCAGAACTACGCGCCGTGGTACGCGAACGTGCCGGGCCTGATCGTCATCGCACCCTATTCCGCGGCGGACGCGAAGGGGCTCTTGAAAGCTGCGATACGGTCTGAAGATCCGGTGGTATTCCTCGAGAACGAATTGCTTTACGGGCAAACCTTCGACGTTCCGAAGCTCGACGACTACGTGCTCCCGATCGGCAAGGCTGCGGTGGTCCGCGAAGGAAGCGACGTCACCCTGGTCAGCTACTCGATCGGCGTCGGAGTGGCTCTCGATGCCGCCACGCAGCTTGCCGAGCAGGGGATCGAGGCCGAGGTGATCGACCTTCGGACCCTGCGCCCGCTCGACCGGGAGACGGTGCTCACGAGCCTTGGCAAGACCAACCGCCTCGTCTGCGTCGAGGAGGGCTGGCCCGTCTGCTCGGTATCGTCGGAGATCATGGCGACGGTGATGGAGCAGGGCTTCGACGACCTCGACGCGCCGGTGCTTCGGGTCACCAACGTCGACGTTCCGCTGCCCTATGCGGCAAACCTCGAGAAGCTGGCTCTTATCAAGGTCGAAGACGTGGTCGAGGCCGCCAAGAAGGTCTGCTACCGCTGAAGCCTCGAGCGGTGACGCCATGACGCCGCTGGATCCCGACCGGACGCTTGCGCTGAGTTACGTTCCTACCCGCCGCCGGGCGTCGGTCGCGGCCCTGTGGCACCTCGATGCGGCGCTCGGAGCGGTGGTCTCGGGCGGGAACGAGCCGATGATCAGCCGGATCAAGCTTGCCTGGTGGCGCGAGGCGCTGGAGAGGCTGGACCATTCGCCGCCGCCCGCCGAACCGACACTGGAGGCCGCGGCGGCCCATCTCCTCCCGCAGGGCCTGTCGGGAGCCGAGCTCTCCGCGATGGAATCAGGCTGGGCGGTGCTGCTGAATGAGGACGCGCTGAGCCCGGAGGAACTCCACACCTACGCCGCAGAGCGCGGAGGAGCCCTGTTCCGGCTGACGGCAAGGCTGCTTGGGGTCGAGGCGAGCGCGGAGCAGGCCCAAGCCGGCCAATGCTGGGCGCTGGCGGATCTCGCCCGGCACAGCGGGGAGCCCGACGCGGGAGCGGCGCTTGCTGCGGCCAGGGATCTGGCCCGGGAGGAAAAGTGGCCCGCAGCGCTTCGGCCACTTGGGATGCTTGCAGTCCTGGCGGTTCGGGACGTGGCGGCGCCCGCTCCGGAACCCCAGGGTTCTCCGGCCAGGATGCTCCGAATGCTCAAGCACCGGATCACCGGCTGCTGATCGCCCTTGGCGGCGGCGATTTCCTCCGTTAGCCTTTCCCCCGGGGAAACATTGGGGGGAGCAGAGGGATGTGGCGGTTCCTATCGGGTGCGGCGTCCGCGTTGCTGTTGGTGGCGGCGGGGTTCTTCGCCTGGCAAGGCCAGGCTGAAAAGGAGCAGCTGGTTCCGCCCGCTCCTCCGCCGAGCGAGGTGGAATTCGTCGCTCCTCCTCTACTCCAGCAGCCGCAGCGGCCGGCGGAGCCGCCCTCCGCTCCGGCCAAGACCAAGGAGCAGAAGCGCTTCGCCCGGGCCGACAAGGACGATGACGGCCGGATCACCCGCGCCGAGCTGTTGCAGCCGCGCCAGAAGGCCTTCGCAAAGCTCGACAAGAACGGCAACGGAAGCCTCTCGTTCGAGGAATGGGCGGTAAAGACCGTCGACAAGTTCGCAGGCGCCGACAAGGACCGCTCAGGCTGGCTCACCCCCGCCGAATACCAGACCACCGCTCCCAAGCCCCCGAAAAAGAAGAAGTGCGCGTGCTAATGTCTCCCCTCCCGCGTGCGGGGAGGGATCGAGGCGATGGGGCTGAGCTTCGCTCTGGCAAGAGGGATTGGGTGCGGCTAGAATCGCGGCATGAGCCTGGACTTCGTCAAGCGCGCCGAGCAGTTGGCCGCCGCCGAGCGCTGGCAGGAGGTCGCCGCTATGCTGGAGCCGGTCGTCGAGAACGCGCGGTCCGCCGGGCTGTGGAGCATGCTGGCGATGGCCCGGCTGCACACCGGGCGCCGCGCAGCGGCAGCCGATGCCTTGTGGCGGGCGGCGGTGCTGGACGGCGAGGGCGGCCGAGCCTGGCTCAACGCGGCCACGGTGCTGAGCCAAGAAGGCCGGATGATCGAGGCTTTGGATGCCGCGCGCCGCGCAATCGCCCTCGGCTTCGCGCCGCCCGAGGCATACTTCCTGCTCGGCCGCGCACTCCAAGGCACGGGAGACTTCAGCGCTGCCGAGATCGCCTTCCAGGCCGCCGTTGAAGCCCGATCCACCTTCGCCGCGGCTCATCGCGAACTGGCCCAGCTCGTCTGGATGCGCACTGGCGACTGCGCTCGGGCTAGGCAGGCGCTGGATGCCGCAATCGCCGCCCATCCCACCGAAGTCCCCCTCTGGACCGAGCGGGCGCGGTTGCTGAACGCAGCCGGCGACGAAGCCGGAGGCAAGGCGACGACAGCCCAGCTGTTGGAGCGGGTGCCTCCTGGTCCGCAGCGGCGGCTGCTCGAGGCCCATGAGGCCAATCTTCGCGGCGACTTCGAGGCGGCGGCCAAGGTGGCGCGGGACGCCGTCAGACTGGGCGCCGAGCAGGGTCAGGTGCTGGAGGCCCTGGCGACGGCGCAGCTGGGACAGGGGGATGGTTCCGGGCTGCTTGCGACGGCCGAAGACTGGCTGCGGCTGGATGCGCTGAACCAGCTGGCCCTCGCCTATCGCGGTACGGCCCTGCGCATGCTCGACGACCCGCGGGGGGAGCCCTTCCGCGACTATGAGAAATTGGTCAGGGTGTTCGACATCGACCTTCCGGACGGTTGCGTCAGTCTCGACGCCTATTTAACTGACTTGGCGGCGGCCCTTGCCCCGATGCACCCGTTCGAGGCTCATCCCGTTGGCCAGTCCGTCCGGAGCGGCAGCCAGACCATGCAGAGCTTGGCACAGGTGCCGAATCCCGCGGTCCGCGCCTTCTTTCAGGCGATCGATGGACCGATCCGTCGCTACATGGCACATCTGGGGAGCGGCAACGACCCGTTGCGGGCCCGCAACTCGGGAGCTTACGAGGTTCAGGGCTGCTGGTCGGTGTGGCTGAAGCCGGGCGGTTTTCATATTGACCATGTGCATCCGCGGGGCTGGATTTCCTCCGCCTGCTACATCGCTACACCGAAAGCCGCCGAGGACGGCGAGCGCAAGGAAGGTTGGATCCGCTTCGGCCAGCCTCGCGTGCAGCCACCGGGTGGTTTGCCGGCGGAGCATTTCGTGCAGCCTCTGCCGGGCCGGCTGGTGCTGTTCCCGGCCTGGATGTGGCACGGTACCGTCCCCTTCTCCTCCGAGGAACGGCGGCTGACGGTGGCATTCGATGTGTCACCGGCGTGACGACGCGCCGCTGGTCACAATGCGGTGAGCCATTCCTGCAGGTCTTCCCGCGCACGATTCGTGTACGCCGCCTTGCGGTCGGCCTTGCGCATTTTGGTCTCGATCGGGGGAAACAGGCCGAAATTGACGTTCATCGGCTGGTAGCTGTCGGCCTCGGCGCCGCCGGTGATGTGGCCCAGCAGCGCGCCCAGCGAGGTAGTCAGTGGGGGAGGCGACAAGGCGGCCCCCAACATCTCCGCAGCCGCGAACCTGCCGGCTAGGAGCCCAATCGCGGCCGATTCCACATAGCCTTCGCAGCCGGTGATCTGGCCGGCAAAGCGGATGTGCGGCGCCTTTTTCAGCCGAAGCGTCCCGTCGAGGAGCTGCGGCGAGTTGATGAAGGTGTTGCGGTGAAGGCCGCCAAGCCGCGCGAACTCCGCATTCTGCAGGCCCGGGATGGTCCGGAACAGCCGCACCTGCTCGGCATGTTTGAGCTTGGTCTGGAAACCGACCATGTTCCAAAGCGTGCCCAGCGCATTGTCCTGACGAAGCTGCACCACCGCATAGGGCCAGCGCCCGGTCCTCGGATCGTCGAGGCCGACCGGCTTCATCGGGCCGTAGCGCAGCGTGTCCACGCCGCGCTCCGCCATCACCTCGATCGGCATGCAGCCTTCGAAATAGGGCGTCTCCTTTTCCCACTCCTTGAACTCGGTCTTCTCGCCCTCGATCAGGCCCTGGTGGAAGGCGAGATACTGCTCCTTGGTCATCGGGCAGTTGATGTAGTCCTTGGTCTCGCCCTTGTCCCAGCGCGAGGCCATCCAGCAGATGTCCATGTCGATGCTGTCGTGGTGGACGATCGGAGCGATGGCGTCGAAGAAGGCGAGGGCGTCGCTTCCTGTCGCGGCTCCGATCGATTCGGCGAGCTGCATCGCCGTCAGCGGCCCGGTGGCGACGATGGCGAGGCCGGAAGAGGGGAGGGCGTCCACCCGCTCGCGAACCACCTCGATGTTCGGATGAGCGGCGATGGCCGCGGTCACCTGGCCCGAAAAGCCGTCCCTATCCACCGCCAGTGCCGAGCCCGCCGGCACCTTATGCGCATCGGCCGAGCGCATGATGATCGAGCCAAGCGCCCGCATCTCCGCGTGGAGCAGGCCCACCGCGTTGCTCACCGCATCGTCGGAGCGGAAGCTGTTCGAGCAGACTAGCTCGGCAAGCCCGTCGGTCTGGTGCGCCGGAGTCATCTCGCCCGATCCGCGCATCTCGCTGAGGCGCACCTTCACGCCGGCTTCGGCGAGCTGCCACGCCGCCTCCGAGCCTGCCAAGCCCCCGCCGATGATGTGGACCTGATGTGTCATGCCCCGGCTCCTAGTGCAGCAAGGGCCGACGGGGAAGGTTGAGCTCACTCCCAATGCGCCTGGCGCCTGCAGATGCGGGCGCACAGTGCCGAGGCGGCGACGAGGGCGAGGGCCGTTGGCGGGAGATGCGGCCACGCTCCGAACGTCACTGCGATACCAGCGCCGAACCCCGCGCCGGTGAGGGTCCAGGCAAGCGGAAGGCGGGCCGCAGGGAGGGTTTCGCCGAGCTTGTACATCATCAGCATTCCCATGCCCGTCGGTGGCAGCGCCAGGAGAAAGCCGACGATTGTAGCGGGCAGGCAGAACAGCAGGACCGCAAGCACGTCCCCGCCCGACACAACAATCGGCCGGGGCAGATACAGATAGAGATCGGCGAGCGCGTAGGTCCAGACGAAGGCAGGACCCGCAACCAAACAGGCTGGCAGGAAGCCGGGGCGTCTTGCGTTAGATCCATACATCGGCCGGCTCCTTGGCCAGAGGGGAGGGGCGGGCCGCTGCCCGCCCCCTTAGTCGGACATCAGGCGACTGCGCGCTCGTGCTGCTGGGTGGCGAACCATTCGCTCACCTTGCGTCCGAAATGCGCAATTCCGGACATGTTGAAGAAGTGCATTCCGCCCAGGACCAGCACGGCCAGGCCGACCTTGCTGCTCAGGAAGCGGATTGCCTCCGGAAGCGTGGTCGGCTCCGCTCCGATGCTCAGCGTCAGGGTGATGAAGCCGATGTTCACCAGATAGAAGCCGACCACCAGCAGGTGGTTGGTGGACTTGGCCAGCACTTCGTTGTGCCCGAAGCATTGCACGAGGAACACTTCCCCGTTCTTCGACAAGGTGCGCGCCACTCGGATCGTGATTCCGATGGAGATGAGGAGGTACAGGAGGTAGGCGATCTCAACCATGACGATTTCCTTTCTACGGTTAATTCTGTAATTTCAGAAACTATGTAGCGTTAGTCGAAGCTGCTTCGGTCATGCTTTCGCGCTCCTTCTATGGCTGGTTGGGTTTGCCGGCGCCGGGGATGAAGCGGGCGACCTTGGCTCCGAGCTTCATCAAGGTGACGAGCGTCGGCTTGGGCAGCTGTCGGACCTGGTCGTACCAGTTGCCAAGCGTCGAGATGAACTCGTGCATGCGGGTGATCCGCTCGCGCACGTGGCGCGGGGCCGTCTCGTCCTGCTTCAGCCGGGCGGCAAGGTCGCCGAGGAGCGCGATCGTGGGGTCGATCTCTCGGCGCTTACGTTCGGCCGCGATCCGCATCAGCATGTCCCACAGGTCCGTCTCGGCGACGAAATGGTCGCGGCGGTCGCCCTCCACATGCACCCGGCGCACGATGCCGTAACCCTGCAGCTCGCGAAGGCCGGTGGACACATTGGAGCGGGCGAGGTTCAGCTGCTCGACGATCTCGTCCGCGGTCAGCGGGCGGTCGGAAAGGTAGAGCAAGGCGTGGATTTGGGAGACCGAGCGGTTCACCCCCCATTGCGTCCCCATCTCCCCCCAGTGGAGGATGAAGGCTTTCGCATCTGGATGGTCGATCAGGGACATCATCTGCTCTTTCTGTAATTTCAGAAATAACAGAGAGTCGTGCAAGCTGCAAGGCCTTTGTTCCTCCCCACGCTCGTGGCGCGGAGGGACCTATTCCGGCTCATCCCCCTTCCTCACCGTCCCGCTCGCCTGAAGCGTGGGATCGTCGACGTCCACGACCGCTTCGGCCTCCTCCTCGCTCTCTTCGATCCGCGCGGCGGAGACGACGTGCTCGCCCTCGGCGACCCGGAAGATGGTGACCCCCTGGGTGTTCCTGCCTGCGATTCGGATGTCGCCCACGGTCGTCCGGATGAGCTTCGCCTGGTCGGTGACCAGCATCAGCTGCTGCCCGTTATGGGCCGGGAAGCTCGCGACCACGCAGCCGTTGCGTTGCGAAGTCTCGATGTTGGTGATGCCCTGGCCGCCGCGGTTGGTTCGGCGATACTCATAGGCCGAGGTGCGCTTGCCGTAGCCGTTGACGGTGACGGTAAGGATGAACTCCTCCGCTTCGGCGAACCGGTCCATCTCCTCGGCAGTCAAGGTCGGCTCGTTGTCGTTCTCCTTCCAAGGGGCCGCGCGCAGATAAGCCTCGCGATCTTCCGCCGATGCGGGGAAGCCCTTCAGGATCGACAGCGAGATCACCTTGTCGTCGCCGCGAAGGGTAATCCCGCGAACGCCCGTGGAGGTCCGGCTCTGGAACTCGCGCACCGCGGTGGCCTCGAAGCGGATGGCCTTGCCGTTCTTGGTTGCGAGCAGGACGTCGTCCTCCTCGGTGAGAAGCGCCACGCCTACAAGGCAATCAGTCGTGTCCTCGTCGAAACGGATCGCGAACTTGCCGTTGGAGGGCACGTTGGCGAAGCTGTCCATGCTGTTGCGCCGCACGTTGCCGTGGGCGGTTGCGAAGATGACGTGGAGGTTCTTCCACTCCGCCTCGTCCTCGGGCAGCGGAAGCACGCTGGAAATTGTCTCGCCCTCGGCCAGCGGAAGCAGGTTCACCATCGGCCGCCCGCGCGCCTGGGGAGCGCCTTCGGGCAAGCGCCAGACCTTGAGGCGGTAGACCTTGCCGTGGGTCGAGAAGAACAGGACCGGTGTGTGGGTCGAGGTGACGAACAGGTGAGTAACCGCATCCTCGTCTTTGGTCGCCATGCCCGCGCGGCCCTTGCCGCCGCGGTTCTGCGCCCGGAAAGTGTCGAGCGGAGTGCGCTTGATGTAGCCGCCGTGGGTCACGGTCACGACCATGTCCTCGCGCTCGATCAGGTCCTCGTCCTCGATCCCGTCCCAGGCGGGCGCGATCTCGGTGGTTCGCGGCTTTGCGTAGAGGGCGGTGATCTCGTCGAACTCCTGGCGCATCACTTCGTAGAGGCGCACCCGGTTGCCCAGGATCTCGAGCAGCTCTCCGATCGAGGTCGCGAGCTCACGAAGCTCGCCAGCGATCTCGTCGCGGCCGAGCGCGGTCAGTCGGTGGAGGCGAAGCTCGAGGATGGCTCGGACCTGGGCGTCGCTGAGCGTGTAGGTCGCGGCGTCTCCGACATTCTCTACCGCTTCGACGAGAGCGATATAGGGCGCGATCTCCGCGATCGGCCATTCCCGCGCAATCAAAGCGGCGCGCGCTTCGGCGGGGGAAGCTGAGGCGCGGATGATCCGGACCACCTCGTCCAGATTGGTGACCGCGATGACGAGGCCGAGCAAGATGTGTGCCCGGTCCCTGGCCTTGGCGAGTTCGAACTTGGCCCGGCGGGTGATTACCTCCTCGCGGAACTTGACGAAGGCCTCGATTATGTCTCGAAGCGTCAGCGTCTCGGGCCGGCCGCCGCGGATCGCCAGCATGTTGGCGGGGAAGCTCGACTGCGCCGGGGTGTGGCGCCAGAGCTGGTTCAGCACCACCTCGGGAGTCGCGTCGCGCTTCAGCTCGATCACGACCCGCACGCCCTCGCGGCTCGATTCGTCGCGAATGTCGGCGACCCCCTCGATGCGCTTGTCCTTGGCGGCTTCGGCGATCTTCTCGACCAGGCCGTTCTTGCCGACCTGGTAGGGGATTGCGGTGAGCACGATCGAGCGGCGGTCGCCGCGGCCTTCCTCGATCTCGTGCCGCGAGCGCATGATGATCGAGCCTCGGCCCGTATAGTAGGCGCTTCGGGCGCCGGTCTGGCCGAGGATCAGCGGGCCGGTCGGGAAATCGGGACCCGGCACGATCTCGATCAGCTCGTCGATCGTGATCCCCGGATTGTCGATATAGGCCCTGCAGGCGTCGAGCACTTCCCCGAGGTTATGCGGTGGGATGTTGGTCGCCATCCCAACCGCGATCCCCCCCGCGCCGTTGACAAGCAGGTTCGGGAAGCGGGCAGGGAGCACCTGCGGCTCGCGCTCGGACGCGTCGTAATTGGGCTGGAAATCGACCGTGTCCTTGTCGATGTCGTCAAGAAGCGCGGACGCCACCCGGGCAAGCCGCGCCTCGGTGTAGCGCATCGCAGCCGGCGGATCGGGGTCCATCGACCCGAAATTGCCCTGGCCGTCGATCAGCGGCACGCGCATCGACCAGTCCTGGGTCATTCGGGCCATGGCGTCGTAGATCGCGCTGTCGCCGTGGGGGTGGTACTTACCCATGACCTCGCCGACCAGGCGGGCCGACTTGCGGTAGGGACGCCCGGCGATGAAGCCGGCTTCGAGAGCCGCGTAGAGGATCCGGCGATGCACCGGCTTCAGCCCGTCGCGAACGTCCGGAAGAGCGCGCGAGACGATCACCGACATTGCGTAGTCGAGGTAGGAGGTCTTCATCTCCTCGACGATGGAGATGGGCGAGATATCGCTGGGTTCGATGGTCGGCGGTGCGCTGGCCAATGTGTGTTCCTGAAGCTTATGGCAATGGTGCGGAAGCCCCCCTTCCGCGGATGCCGAGACCCTAGCCCACCAGCCTCAGGAACGCCACCCCGCGCGTACGCGCACGCGCGCGAGGACGGGCATTAGTTCAGCAAAACTGGGGAGGAACTAGGAGCGCCTAAAGCTCCAGCGGTGATCGTCGCTCGCGGCGGGCTCGTACCGATAGCCGTCGCTGTCGAAGCTTTTCAGCGCTTCCGGACCGGTCAGATGGTGCTCGCACATGTAGCGGGCCATCATCCCGCGGGCGCGCTTGGCGGCGAAGGTGTTGAAGCGCAGGCCGTTGGGGCCCTCCTCGCGGAAGTCGATCCCGATCACTCGAGTGCCCTTCGGCAGATGCCGCTCGGCCGCCTGCCAATATTCCTTACTCGCCAGGTTGACGATCACCGGCTCGCCCGATGCGTGGAGGTCATCAAGGAGCGTCTCGGCGATGCGCGGACCCCAATAGCCGTAGAGGTCCGCCTTTCGGCCAGGAGCCCAGCGCGTTCCCATCTCCAGGCGGTAGGGGCGGATCTCGTCCAGCGGGCGGAGCAGGCCGTAGAGGCCGGAGAGGATCCGGAGATGCTCCTGCGCGAACACCACCGCTTCGGCGTCCATGCTGTGGACTTCCAAGCCGGAATAGACGTCGCCGGCAAAGGCGTAGATCGCCGGCCGCTTGGGCAGCGCCTCGAAGGTCCGGAAGCGCTCCGCGTTGAGCTCGGCAAGGGCAGGGGAGATGTGCATCAGCTCGCCCAGCTTCTTCTTGGAAAGCTTCGAAGCGCTTGCCGCGAGGGCACGCGCCTCCTCCTCGAAGCGGGGCTGGGTGGAGCCGAGCGGCGGCACGGCCCGCTTGTAATCGAGTGTCTTTGCAGGAGAGATGAGGGCAAGCATCCTAGGGCCGGTAGCCAGCGGGAGCCCCTTCGTAAACCCAGGTAAGCAACCCCCGAAATTCAAGCGGCATTCAGCGCAGCCCGCTAGAAACACAGGCCAAGCCCCGATAGAGCAGACACACATCCACCCGCACGTTCGAAAAAGCCCAGCGGGGGCGCAGGAGAC
>DASYWC010000071.1:0-28414 GCA_035936615.1 Allosphingosinicella sp.
TCAGCGGGACCGATGGGCCGTCGCGGTCCCATGCGACGGTCAGCGTCGATACCGCTCCGTCGACGACGAGCGGCATCCCGACCTCACGACCTCCTAGAAGCTGAAACCCGTCGTCGGACCACCAAGGGCCTTGGAGATCGCCGGCGCGCTCCGCGGCGGCGCGCATGAGACGCTCGCGGTCCCTCTCGACCAGGTAGAGGGCGCCGGCCGCGACGACGGCTGGGTCGGGCGGGATAGCGACGGCGCCGAGCGCTTCCAGGTTGCGGTCGATGAAGGCGGTGTCGAACTGCCCTGCCCTGAACTCCTCCGCTTCGCAAAGGCGCTTGAGGAATGCGATGTTGGTCTTCGGTCCGGCGACCACGGTCTCGCCGAGGGCGCGCGCCAGCCGGTCGAGCGCCTCCTCGCGCGTGGGAGCGTGCGCGATCAGCTTCGCGATCATCGGATCGTAGTAGGGCGTGACCTCGCCCCCGGCCTCCACGCCCGTGTCGATGCGAATCCCCTCTCCTTCCGGGAAAGCGAGCGCCCAGAGCTTGCCCGTGGACGGCAGGAACTCCTTTTCGGGATCCTCGGCGTAGAGCCGCGCCTCGACGGCATGCCCCCTGATGGCGAGATCCTCCTGCGCGAAGGGCAGCCGTTCGCCCGACGCGACGCGGAATTGCAGCTCGACGAGGTCGAGGCCGGTGATCGCCTCGGTCACGGGATGCTCGACCTGGAGCCGCGTGTTCATCTCCATGAACCAGATGCGGTCCGCTTGCAGCCCTTCGGACGCATCGGCGATGAACTCGATCGTCCCGGCGCCGACATAGTCGACGGCCTGTGCGGCCTTGACCGCAGCCCCGCAGACCGCCGCCCGCGTCTCCTCGTCCATTCCGGGCGCCGGCGCTTCCTCGATCACCTTCTGGTGACGCCGCTGAAGCGAGCAGTCGCGCTCGAACAGGTGGACGACATTGCCGTGGCTGTCTCCGAACACCTGCACCTCGATATGGCGCGGACGAAGGATATATTTCTCGATCAGCACCTTGTCGTCGCCGAACGAGGCGGCAGCCTCGCGCTTGCAGCTTTGCAGCATATCCTGGAATTCGGCAGACGTATTCACCCGTCGCATGCCCTTGCCGCCGCCGCCGGCCACTGCCTTGATCAGCACCGGATAGCCGATCGCGTCCGCCTCCGACTGAAGCCGATCAGGGTCCTGATCGTCACCCAGGTAACCAGGAGTGGTCGGCACCCCCGCCGCATCCATCAGCTTCTTGGCCGCGTCCTTCAGCCCCATGGCCCGGATCGAGGAAGGCTGCGGCCCCACCCAGATGAGCCCCGCATCCATCACCGCCTGCGCAAACTCCGCATTCTCCGAAAGAAACCCGTACCCCGGGTGAATCGCGTCCGCCCCGGTCTCCCTGGCGGCCGCAATGATCTTCTCCCCAACCAGATAGCTCTCCCGAGCCGGGCTCGGGCCGATATGCACCGCCTCGTCCGCCTCCCGGACATGCAGAGCCTTCGCGTCCGCATCCGAATAAACGGCCACCGTCCGCACCCCTAGCCCGCGCGCAGTCCGAATGATCCGGCAAGCGATCTCGCCCCGATTCGCGATGAGGAGGGAGGTGATCATCGCCATTCGAGATGCTCGGGGAACGAGGTTCCGTTCAAAAACGCTCTGAAGACAGCCCGCACGTCGTCCGCCTCATGCTGCACCGAAGGGTCAGCATCGGCGCTGAAAAGGGAAAGCAATCGCCAAGCCCCCTTCGCGCCCTTCCTGCGCTCGGGCCTGAAAGCCACTTCCAAGACATCCGCCGGAGGAAGTCTCCGCTCAATCTCGAAGGCGCTGCCCGTAAAGCGCGCCTGAACGAAATGGTCGCTGCTCGAGGCGAGCGTTGCCCACCACTCGGATCGGTCTGGCCCCATCTGCGCGAGAACAGCTTCTACCTCTGCCTCACCCGCATTTGGGATGGTTTCGTTTTCGGTCACGAGCTCCATCGCATCACATCCTGAACAGGCCGAACTGCGCGCGCTCGGGGATCGGCGCGTTCAGCGTGGCGGCGAACGCGAGCCCAAGCACGTCCCTCGTCTGCGCAGGATCGATGACGCCGTCATCCCACAGCCGCGCCGTCGCATAGTAGGGATTGCCCTCGTCCTCGTACCTCTGCCGGATCGGCGCCTTGAAGGCTTCCGCTTCCTCCGGGGTCCAGCTGTCCGCATCCTTGTGCACGGTCGCAAGCACGCTTGCCGCCTGCTCACCGCCCATCACGCTGATCCGGCTGTTGGGCCAGGTGAACAGGAATCGCGGATTGTAGGCGCGGCCGTTCATTCCGTAATTGCCGGCCCCGAAGCTTCCTCCAATGAGGACGGTGATCTTGGGCACCTGAGCGGTCGCGACCGCGGTGACCAGCTTTGCTCCGTCCTTGGCGATCCCGCCCGCCTCGTACTTTCCACCGACCATGAAGCCCGAGATGTTCTGGAGGAACAGCAAAGGCGTCCGCCGCTGGCACGCAAGCTCGATGAAATGCGCGCCCTTCAATGCGCTCTCGCTGAACAGGATTCCGTTATTGGCGATGATCGCCACCGGCATTCCCCAGATCCGCGCGAAGCCGCAGACCAGCGTGGTGCCATACAGCGCCTTGAACTCGTGGAACTCGGATCCGTCGACGATCCGTCCGATCACCTCGCGAACGTCATAGGGTGTTCGCACATCGTCGGGGATGATGCCGTACAGCTCGTCCGCGTCCAGCTTCGGCTCCACCGGCTCCGCAATCTCGAGATCGACCGCTTTCACCGTGTTCAGCCGAGCCACGATGTCCCGCACTATCGCGAGGGCGTGCTCATCATTCTCCGCCAGGTGATCGACCACTCCGGACTTGCGCGCATGGAGATCGCCTCCGCCGAGGTCTTCCGCTGAAATCTCCTCCCCAGTCGCAGCCTTGACCAAAGGCGGCCCGCCCAAAAAGATCGTGCCCTGATTGCGAACGATGACGGTCTCGTCCGACATGGCGGGAACATACGCGCCGCCCGCGGTGCAGCTCCCCATCACGCACGCGATCTGGGCGATGCCCTTGGAGCTCATCTGCGCCTGATTGTAGAAGATGCGGCCGAAATGCTCCTTGTCGGGAAACACCTCCGCCTGGTGCGGCAGGTTGGCTCCTCCGCTGTCGACAAGGTACACGCAGGGGAGGCAATTCTGCAGAGCGATCTCCTGCGCCCGAAGATGCTTCTTCACGGTCAGCGGGAAATAGGCGCCGCCCTTCACCGTCGGATCGTTGGCGACGATCATGACTTCGCGTCCCGACACTCGCCCGATGCCGGCGATCATCCCGGCGCCCGGAGCCTCGTCGCCGTACATTCCGTTGGCGGCCAGCTGCCCCACTTCAAGGAACGGCGATCCGGGATCGAGCAGCCGGGTCACCCGGTCGCGCGGCAACAGCTTGCCCCGGCTCACGTGCCGTTCGCGATGCTTCTCCGGCCCGCCGAGCGCGGCCTTGCCCACCTTCGCCCGCAATTCCTCTGCCAAGGCGCGGTTATGTTCGGAGTAACGCCGGTAAGTCTCCGACCCCTCGTCGGCCTTTGAGACGATCGCGCTCATGCCGGCTGCTCCACCGGTTTCTTGCGGATGAGATAGCGGTAGATGCCAAGCGCGTTGACGAAGAACAGCACGATGTTCTGCCACATCAGCCCGCCCGTATCGTCCATTTGCGCAAAGGCGATCCAGGCGATGTTCATCGTGCAGAACAGGATGAAGCCGTACCCCGTGATCCGCCGACCGAAATCGCCGGCTAGCATCAAGGCGGCGACGACTCCGCTGATGGTCGCGTACCATTCGAGCATCTCGGGGAGGGTCATCTTTCCTCCGTCACCCCGGCGAAGGCCGGGGTCCTAGGGAGGAGGGTTGCCGAACTTTTCACCCGGCGAGATCCCGGCCTGCGCCGGGATGACGAAGCAAGCTCCATCATGCCGCCCCGATCAGCTCGCGGCCGATGAGCATCCGGCGGATCTCGTTGGTCCCCGCGCCGATGTCGAGCAGCTTGGCGTCGCGCATGTAGCGCTCGACCGGCCAGTCCTTGGTGTAGCCCGCCCCGCCAAGCGCCTGGATCGACTCCAGGCTCACCTTCACCGCGCTCTCGCTTGCAAGCAGGATCGCGCCTGCCGCATCGAAGCGCGTCGTCTTGCCGGCATCGCAGTTCCTGGCGACGGTGTAGACATAGGCACGGGCGGAATTCAGAGCCACGTACATGTCCGCGACCTTGGCCTGCATCAGCTGGAAGCTCCCGATCGGCTGGCCGAACTGCTTCCTCTCCCGGACATAGGGCAGCACCGTATCGAGGCACGCCTGCATGATCCCGAGCTGGATTCCGGCCAGCACTGTACGCTCATAATCGAGACCGGACATCAACACTCCAACGCCGCCGTTCACCGGCCCCATCACATTCTCTTCCGGAACCTCGCAGTCGTTGAACACCAGCTCGCCAGTCGGCGACCCGCGCATCCCCATCTTGTCCAGCTTCTGCCCAAGGGTGAAGCCCGGCATGTCCTTCTCGATGATGAAGGTTGTGATCCCTCGGCTTCCCTCGCCTGTCTTGGCGTAGACGACCAGCACGTCGGCATGATGGGCGTTGGTGATCCAGAACTTGGTGCCATTGAGGACGTAGCGATCTCCGCGCTTCTCGGCCCGAAGCTTCATCGACACCACGTCCGATCCCGCGCCCGCTTCCGACATCGCGAGGGAGCCGATATGCTCGCCGCTGATCAGCTTGGGGAGATATCTCGCCTTCTGCTCCGGATTGGCCCAGCGGCGGATCTGGTTGACGCAGAGGTTCGAATGGGCGCCGTAGCTGAGCCCGATGGAGGCGGAGGCACGCGCCACTTCCTCCTGCGCCACGACATGCTCCAGGTAGCCCAGGCCGAGTCCCCCATCCTCTTCCGCGACCGTGATCCCGTGGAGGCCGAGAGCGCCCATCTCCGGCCAAAGCTCGACGGGGAACCAGTCCTCCTCGTCGATCCGGGCTGCGAGCGGAGCGATCCGGTCGGCGGCAAAGCGGCTTGTCGTCTCGCGAATGGCGTCGGCCATGTCGCCAAGAGCAAAGTCGAGCCCGGAATCCATGCGCATCCTCCTGTCGGCCCGAGCCCCTAGCAGAGGGGGAAAGGTTTGAACAAGGCGGGCCGAGCCCCTATGTGCGGCTCACATTCTTAGCCCCTCCCCTCGATAGGAGGGGTTGGGGAGGGGTGATTCCGGACGTAGGGCTGTGTCTCACCCGAACATCACCCCCACCCAACCCTCCCCCATCGAGGGGGAGGGCTTTAGCCAAGGAGCCCCGCCGCCATGTCCACCACCGATCCCATCGTCATCCTCTCCTACGCCCGAACCCCGATGGGCGGCTTCCAGGGCAGCCTGTCCGGCGCAAGCGCCACCGAACTGGGCGCCGCAGCGGTAAGCGCCGCAGTCGAGCGCTCAGGAGTCTCGGGCGACAGCGTCGACAAGATCTTCATGGGCTGCGTCCTTCCCGCCGGCTTGGGGCAAGCCCCAGCCCGCCAGGCAGCCCTCGGCGCAGGCCTCCCCCTCTCCGTAGAGGCGACCACGGTCAACAAGGTCTGCGGGTCGGGAATGCAGGCTGCGATTTTCGCCCACGACATGCTTGCCGCGGGCTCGGCCGACCTCATCGTTGCCGGAGGTATGGAGTCGATGTCCAACTCCCCCTACCTGATGAAGAAGCACCGCTCAGGCGCCCGGATCGGCCACGACACCGTCTACGACCATATGATGATGGACGGGCTGGAGGACGCGTACGACGCCGGCCGGGCCATGGGGACCTTCGCCGAGGATGCGGCGCGCGAATATCAGTTCACCCGGGCCAGCCAGGACGAATATGCCATCGAGTCCCTCCGCCGCGCCACCGAGGCGATCAAGAGCGGCGCCTTCGACCGCGAGACGACTCCAGTCACCGTCAAGGCCCGCAAGGGCGAGGACGTGGTGACCTGCGACGAGCAGCCCGGCAAATCCAACCCCGAGAAAATCCCGGGCCTCAAACCCGCCTTCGCGAAGGACGGCACGATCACCGCGGCCAACGCCTCCTCGATCTCCGACGGAGCAGCAGCCCTCGTCATCACCCGCCAGAGCGTAGCCGACCGCCTGGGAGTAAAGCCTGTCGCCCGGATCGTCTCCCACGCCGCCCACGCTCACGCTCCCAACAAGTTCACCAGCGCGCCGGTGCCAGCGGTCCAGAAGGCGCTCGAGAAGGCCGGCTGGGGCGTCGGCGACGTCGACCTCTACGAAGTCAACGAAGCCTTCGCCTGCGTCGCCATGATCGCCATGCGCGACCTCGGAATCCCGCGCGACATCCTGAACGTCCACGGCGGTGCCACCGCACTCGGCCACCCGATCGGAGCCTCCGGCGCCCGTCTTCTCGCAACCCTGCTCTCGGCCCTTGAGACCCACGGCCAGAAGCGCGGCCTCGCCACCCTCTGCATCGGCGGCGGCGAAGGCACCGCAATGGCCGTGGAGCTGATGGACTAAGCACCGGCCCAAGCCTCCTCTGACGCTGACCGCCGACTCGATCCGGGGTCCACCTTCTGGCGGACCCCCGTTTCGGAATATCCCCAGCGGATGGAAGACCGACATTCCGCTGCTGCACCGTCGGTGATAAGCTGCTCTGCATGGGTTCTGGATTGACGGGTCGCATGTTGCCGCTGAGGGCCGCCGCGTGTCTTCTGCCGCTGCTGTTGGCGGCTCAGCCTGCCGGGTCGCAGATAGAGTTTGCCGCGCCCATCATTCCCGGAATGAACATGCAGTCGGCCAGGTACGGCAATGAGCACTGGCAGACCTTCAATTTCCTAAGTCCGAAGCGGCACAGCGCCGCTCCCGTAGTGATCCGCATCGAAGGCGTGCCGTACGAGGGGCCGTCCGAGCAACCCTCGTTGGGCTTCCTGCCCTCCTTTCTCTACGACAACGACATAGCCTATGTGACTGTTCGGGCCCGCCCGAGGCGCAAGGGCACGGCTGCGGAACAGGCGGAAGATCTCGCTCGGGCGATTGGCGAAATCGCCCGCAACCCTGCGAAATACCGGCTCGATCCGCACCGAATCGCGCTGATCGGCGCGGGGCTGGAGGCTCAGCCGGCGTTGCTGCTTGCAACCGACCCGACCTACTTGGCGAAGGCCCAGGTGCCCTTCGAATCCGTTCGCATCGCTGTGTCTATGGATGGCGAACCCTTCGATATCCCCAAGTGGATGGCGGCGGGAGGGAGATATCGCGCCGACAAATATCGTGAGCTCTTCGGGTCCGATGTGGCCGGTCAGCTCCGCCTGTCCCCCGCTCGGCAGGTGGCGCCGCCGAACGCGCCCCGTTTCCTCTTCCTGGTGACGAAGGGGAGAGAGCATCTCCATCCACAGGCCCATGAAATGGCGTCAGCCCTTGCCCGCCATGGCGCCGCTGCGGAAGTCCTGCCAATGTTACGGAACGAGCCGGATGTCATGGCCACCTACATCGGGGCCCCGCAGCATCAGCACACGCCCAGGCTCTTGGCAGTGCTCAAGCAAGCTTTCGGAGCGACCTAGGCCGCACTTCCGGCATGACTGGAAAGCAGACCTTCTGTGGGTGAACTGACGCCCGCCGGCCCTTTTCCACTGAACATAATTTGTTACGATCCGGCATCGAACGGGAGGGGGTTTGATGCGGTACATGGGAATCGCGGCTACCGGTGCGTTGTTGCTTGCGGGCTGCATGACGAACGCCGCTGCTCGGCATGAACTCGCCGGCAAGAGCCTGCGCGTCGAGCTGACGCACTCGGACCCGATAACGGTGCTCTTCAACGGGAACGGGCGATCGTCGCCAACCTCAAGGAGGGACCAATGAGAGGGATTTGGCGCCCACAAGGCGACCGCGTCTGCCTGGCGTTCCCGGAAACTCTGCTTTCGGACACCCAATGCTACACCTACGACGGGCCGCTGAGGCCTGGTGTCAGAACGCCGGTTAGGAACGCCGACGGCGATGTCGGGTGGGCGACACCGCTGTAGCCAGCATCCGTACCGCCAATTACGGCCGCCCAGGGAGAAAGTCGGCATAGAAAATGTGCTCTGCGCCGGTCTCTTCGCACCGTTCTGGAAGCTAACCTTCGGGCTCAGTCCTGCAGCCGGCCGCACACGGACGGGGGTGAGGGCTCGCTACAGAAGTCGGGCACATGGCCATTTTGGCGCCAGTAGCTGAGCAATCCGAAGCGGTCGGCGAGGCGCTCGAATTGCGGCAGTCGCCGAGCATCCGCTAGCGCCGGCTCGAACAGCACGCGTAGCGACGGAGGCCCATCCACCTGAATACGTCTCGCGGCAACAGATAGCGCCTCTTGATCCGCTCCCAGCGCGGCCAGCGCGGTAATCACCAGCGGCGCGTTGATCGACGCTTGCTCGGAAACATCTTGAAGCCCTTTGGAGGCGCTCGACCTTGCCGCCGGGCTGCCGCTCTTCAATGCTAGGAACGCGCTTCTGAGAGCCTCCCGCTCCCGCTGCGTTACGGGAGTTCTCGGATCCGACAGCAGCGCCAGAGCTTCGTCGTATTTGCCGGTCCAAAATGCGGTGCGCACCAGCATTTCCCGAAGATGCGCGTTTTCCGGCCAGAACTTCAGCACATCGTCGACCACCCGGCGCGCCTCATCCGGGCGGCCGGCTACGAACAATGCCTCGGCCCAGCCGGAATTCACCGACGCGCTGAGCGGGATCATGTCATGCGCCCGCTTGAAGGCATCGACGGCTTCCGAGTTCCGGCCCACTCGACCCAGAAACTCGCCGTAGCCGAGGAATTCGCATCCGCAATCGCTCGGCCGGACGCTGACCGACTTGAGGTGCAGTTCCTCGCGGGCGGAGTGGGCGAAGGCGGGCTGCAGCGAGGTCAGAACCTGATAGGCCTGGTTGTTTTCATCATCGAGCTCCAGCGCACGCTCAGCAGCCTTGCGAGCCTCGCTGCGCAGCGTCTCGGCCTGGGCGGCCCGGCTGTCGCGACTCGCCCAAAGCGCGACGTTCGCAAGCCCGGACCAGGCGCGAGAGAAATCAGGAGCGGCGTCCGTCAGCCGCCGCCCGAGATCGAGTGCGCGGGTGTTGTTTCCATCTCGCCCCATCGTCTCCGCCCAAAATTCCTCGCAGAAATTGAAATAGATCGAGAGCGTTTCGTCCGGCATCGACTTGCCGTAGGCGGCGGCACCACCCAGCCCGCATCGCAGGATCTGGCTCACGGCGACGGCGATCTGCCGCGGCGCGATATCGGGCGCAGCCGGTCGATCCAGAGTCTCAGACCAAACGCTCCCGCCCGTTGCCTCGTTGGTGACGTGGACAGTGAATCTGAGCACTTCCTCTACCTTGCGAACCGAGGCGTTGAGCGCGAAGCCGGTGGCCGTCTGACTGCCCTCCCGGGTGGTCGTGGCAACGATTGCAGCGTCTGTGCCCAGAGCAGCGAGCAACTCCTCCCGGAGCGTCTCCGGCACCGTCTGCGGCACGTCCTGCGACAGTGCCGAAAACGTGCCGAGGCGCAGCCTGAACTCGGCTGGATCAGCTTGCGTCGCGGGCGACGCTAGCCAGTATATCACCGCAGTGGCTGCGACGATGGCAAACCCGGCCGCGGCGATGAAGAGCAAGCGGTAGTCTCTGCGGCGGCTGCGGGGCTCGGCCGGAGGCTTTGCCTGTTCGGCGGTGTTGGCCTTTGCCGTGATTGCGTAGTGCACCTGCTCGACCGCGGGGTCGCTCTCCCGCCCTTTCCAGCCGCACAGGTCGATCGCCTGGTACTGCCGGAATCCGAGCGGCGGCTTGGTCTCGTCGATCAGAACCGGAACCAGCCTGCCGCTGTCGCGCCCTTCAGACGCCTCGTCCTGAACCCATGCGGATTTGACGGACGAGTGCGACCACAGAACGAGCACGGAGTCGGAGCCCTTCAGCGCCTCCTCGATCTCGTGCGAAAAGCGTGAGCCGCCCTGGAGCCGGCGATCCCACCAGACGGAATGCCCCCGCCGCTCGAGAGCCATAGCGATAGCCTCGGCTTTCGCGGCATCCTCACGCGAATAGCTGAGAAAGACGCTGGCCATCCTAGCACCCCCAGAAGTTCGCATCCCACAGGACGATAGTGCTCCCGACATGGCTGCGCAGCAAGGATGATCGCGATTCTCCGATTGCGGGGCCAAATGTCGCCCTTGGGTGGAAAGCGGACGTTGACGAGTGTTGCCGCGATCGGATGAATTCGCCTCGGACTGTTGGCCCAAACATGATTGTTGCTTCAGTGCAACAGCACATGACGAACTCGGCACCTGCTGGAAACAAGAACGGCCTGCGCCCGTTTCGCGACCCGTAGCAACCCAAAGGGGAAAGACATGCGTAAGTATCTTCTGGCCGCAGCCGCGGCAGCAGCCCTATCGGCTCCGGCACTCGCGCGCGATGGCGCGCCCTATGTCGGCGCCGAGTTCGGTGCGATGAAAGTTCAGGATATCGACTTCGACATCGGCACGACCAGAAACTCGATCGAGATCGACCATGAATATGGTTATGACGGTGCCATCTTTGCAGGTTACGACCTTGGTGCTTTCAGGGTAGAGATCGAGGCCTCGCAAAAGCGTGCTACCATTGACGGGTTCTCGAGCGCGAACCGGCTGTTTGGCAACAACTTTGGCACGGTCATCCAAAACCAGCGCGACTTCGACGACGGCTTCGGTCGCACGAAAGTCCGGAGCCTGATGCTGAACGGGATGCTCGACTTCGGCGATGACGAAGGTGTGTCGGCGTTCGTCGGCGGCGGTGTTGGTTACGGCCAGGCCAAAATCGGCATCGGCGCTTTCGAGAACGCTCCGCGGATCATCGACGACGAGGACAGCGGTTTCGCGTGGCAGCTGATGGCTGGCGTTCGGCAGGCGCTGACGCGCAACATTGACGTCCACCTGAAGTACCGCTTCTTCAACATGGATGTGGACATCGACCGCAACCAGGAAGTTGGGCTTTTCGAAGCCGTCGGCGGTACCGAAGGCGAGGGCCGGATCCGGACTCACAGCCTGTTGGGCGGCCTCACCTTCAATTTCGGTGCGCCTCCGCCAGTGATCGTCGCTCCGCCGCCGCCGGTCTTTGTTCCGCCGCCGCCGGTCGATGTGCCGCCGCCTCCGCCTGCGATGCAGACCTGCCCGAACGGCACGGTTATCCCGGTCACGGCGATCTGCCCGCCGCCTCCGCAGCCCCTTCCGCGGCGCGGCGAACGGGGATAGCCTGTAAAAGGGGGGTGTCGCTTGCGCTTGTTGGAACAATCGCCGGCGGCCCCCCGTTGGATATGCCAGAGGCGCATCTTCCCCGCGCCTCCATTTAGATCAGCCCGCCGGTCAAGCTCACCGGCGGGCTTTTCATTGTGATGCTGCCCCCGGGTTGGCCTCCATCGGGGGAACGGCACGCCTGACGCTGTGGTTCGGTATCCGGTCGGCGCATCCTGGTTCGCCAATGTCCGCTCTGGGTCGAAAGCGGCGAAAGCGGGTCGGCGGGGCTGGCATTCTCAGGCGAACCCGTCCGACGGCGCAGCTTTGCCGCGACGGCCCCATATCATTGTCTGAATCCTGTGGAAGCGCCTACCCAGCCGCCTCCAGGGCGCTCACGAAGGCGTGTCGCCAGGCGACCACGTCCTCGTCCCGCACCGTCTGGATCATCGAGCGCCAGCGCCGGACCCGCTCATCCTTGGGCATCTGAATGGCCTGGAGGATGGCGTCGCTTATCTCCTCCTTGCTGTAGGGGTTGACCAGCATCGCGTCCTTGAGCTGGAGCGCGGCCCCGGCGAAGCGCGAGAGGATGAGGACCCCCGGGTCCTGCGGGTCCTGCGCGGCCACATACTCCTTGGCCACCAGGTTCATCCCGTCCCGCAGGGGAGTGATCAGGGCCACGTCGGCGGCCCGGTAGAAGCCGGCCAGGTCCTCGCGCGGATAGCCCTGGTTAACGTAGCGGATCGGAACCCAGTCCACTTCGGCGAACTCGCCGTTGATGCGGCCGGAGAGCTCGTCCAGATCCTCGCGGATCACCTCGTAGGTCGCGACCTCGCCGCGGGACGGCGGAGCGATCTGGAGCATGAAGACCTGCCCGCGGCAATCCTCATGCTCCTCGAGGAAGCGGCGATAGCCGAGGAAGCGTTCCTCAAGCCCTTTGGAATAGTCGAGCCTGTCCACTCCGATGATCGTCCGGCGGCCGGCTGCGCTCTCCTTGAGGCGAGCAAAGGCTTCTGCCGCCCGTTCGGTGTTCGCTGCCTCGGCGAACTCCTTGTAGTCGATCCCGATGGGATAGGCGGCTGCATGGACGGAGCGGTTGCCGACATGGATCGTGCCGTCGGGATCGCAGGTCCCGCCGAGCTCGCGCTCGACATAGTGGCGGAAGCTCTCCAGCCACTCCTCGGTCTGCAACCCGATCACGTCGTAGGCGAGAAGCGACAGAACCAGGCCCTCGTGGAAGGGGAGCGAGACCAGCAGGCGCGAGGGTGGCCACGGGATGTGGAGGAAGAAGCCGATACGGTTCTTGACGCCCCTCTCGCGAAGCTGAGAGCCAAGCGGGATCAGGTGATAGTCGTGGACCCACACGATGTCGTCCGGCTCGATCAGCGGGGCGACCGTTCCTGCGAAGCGCTCGTTCACCCGCTCGTAGCCGCCGGCAAAGCTCCTGTCGTATTCCGCCAGATCGATCCGGTAGTGGAAGAGCGGCCACAAGGTCCGGTTGGCATAGCCGTTATAATATTCGTCGACGTCCTGTTCTTCCAGGTCGATCGTGGCGCTCGTCACTCCGTGAGCGCGCTGGAAGTTGATGTCGCCGGTGAACTCCTCGATCCTGTCGCCCGACCAGCCGAACCAGAGGCCGCGATACTCGCGAAGCGCGGCCGAAAGCGCCACCGCAAGCCCGCCCTGCGCTCCGCTTCCGCCTTCGGAAGTCGGCGCCGAGACCCGGTTCGAGATGACAATCAGACGGCTCATCGAACGCTGCTCCAGGGCTTGGACAAGAGGCCGGCACAGTTGATCAGTCCAACAAGCGAATAGGTTTGCGGATAGTTGCCCCAGAGTTCTCCGGTCTCGAAGTCGGTGTCCTCCGACAGCAGACCCGCAGGGGTGAGCCTCGTCAGCATCACCTCGTACAGCTCGCGAGCCTCCTCCTCGCGGCCGACGATGTGGAGCGCCTCGATCAGCCAGAAGGTGCAGAAGTTGAACGCGGTCTCGGGAAGCCCGAAATCGTCCTCGCTGGCGTAGCGGAGCATGTGCTCGCCCCGCCGAAGCTCCTTCTCGACGGCGTTGAAGGTGGCGACGAAGCGCGGGTCGCTCGGCTCAAGGAACCGCATGTCGATCAGCTGCAGGAGGCTGGCGTCGAGTTCGTCGCTACCGAAGCTTGCGGCGAACCTCTGCTCGCCCTCGTGCCACGCCCGGGTCTCGATCGTCTCGCGGATCGCCGCCGCGCGCTCGCGCCACAGAGCCGCCCGCTCGTCCAGGCACAGCGCCTCGGCCGCGTTGGCGAGCCGGTCGCACGCGGCCCAGCTCATCACCGAGCTGTAGGTATGAACCGAAGTTCGAGTCCTGAACTCCCAGAGGCCGGCGTCCGGCTGGTCGTGCATCTCCCAGGCCCGCTCGCCCACCTTCTCCAGAGCCGCGAAGTCGTCCGCCGTCGCGGTCCGGAACAGCCGCTCGTCGAAGAAGGCCTGCGCGTTGGACAGGACGATCTGCCCGTAGGCGTCGTGCTGCACCTGGCTGTAGGCGGCGTTGCCCACCCGAACCGGCCCCATTCCGCGATAGCCGGCGAGCCCCTCCGCTTCCCACTCCTCAAGCTTGGCTTCTCCGGACACGGCGTAGAGCGGCTGGATGTGCCCGCCCTTCGACTCGTCGACGATGTTGCGAAGATAGCTGAGGTAATTCTCGAGCACGTCGAGGGCGCCGAGGCGGTTAAGCGCCTGAACCGTGTAATAGGCGTCCCTGATCCAGCAATAGCGATAGTCCCAGTTGCGCCCCGAGTTGGCGGCTTCCGGTATCGACGTCGTCAGAGCCGCGACGATCGCGCCCGTCTCCTCGTGCTGGCACAGCTTCAAAGTGATCGCAGACCGGATGACCACCTTCTGCCATTCGAGCGGTATCGCGAGGCCCCTCACCCAGCCGCGCCAGTCCTCCGCCGTCTCGTCCAGCATGCCGGCAAGGCTGTGGCCGACATGACCGACGAACGGCTCGTCGGGCCCGAGGAAGAAGTGAAGTGGCTTCTCGAGCCGGAACGCCCGGCCCTCGATCAGGTGACTGACCGGAGCGTCCGTCGTGAGCCGCAACGGCTGCGGCTTTACCAGGAAGCGTATGTGGTTGGTGCCGCTGGTGCGCTCCGCATCGCGAGCCCCGAAGTTGACCGTGGGGTTGAGGCCCACCTTGATCCTCGGCGCTCCGCTGACCGGCCGGACGATCCGAACGAACGCGGTCGGCCGGTACATCCGCCCCGAGCGCTGGAAGCGCGGACAGAAGTCGAACACCTCCGCCACCGCTCCGTTCGCGTCGGTGAGCCTGGAGAGCAGGATCGGCGTGTTGCGCACATAGCATTGCTCGACCGATACTTGGTCCTCGAGCTGGATGGTCCACTCGCCGCGACCGCCCTCCCCCTTGGGCTCCAGAAGCGAGCAGAAGAGCGGATCGCCGTCCACCTTGGGGATGCAGGCCCATACGAAGCTCGCTCGTTCGTCGATCAGGGCGCTCACCTGGCAATTGCCGATCGGCCAGAGGGAGAGGTTTCTCACCGCGCAGCCTCGCCAAGCCAGCGCTCCACCGAGGAGACGTCCGGCAGCCGCCACTGCGCCGCAGTCGCTCGCTCAGCCCCGACGAGGATCCCGCCTCCGCCCATTGCGGAAGCCGCTTCGAACGCGTCTTCGTCGGTCACATCGTCGCCCACGAACACAGGACGCGCGCCGGCGAATTCGGGTTCCGCCATAAAGGCGCGAAGCGTGTCCCCCTTGTCGGCGCCCCTTGGCCTCAGCTCCAGAACCATCTTGCCGGCCTGCACGGCAAGGCCATTCTTCCTTGCGAGCCTCGACATGAACTCCTTCACTCGCTCAACCTCCTCCGGAGCCTGCCGGTAATGGATCGCGACGCTCCGCGGCTTGTCCTCGACCAGCAGACCCGCCGTGCCCGAGGCGAAGTCCGCGATCCGCTCCCGGGCCTCGGACAGGTCCACCGGCGCTGCCAGCGGAACGTGCTCCCCGTTCGCAAGCCGAAGCTCCAGCCCGTGCGAGCCGGACAGCGCAAGACCCGTACAGTCCATGTGCCGCTCGATGTCGCCGATCGAGCGCCCGCTGATGATCCCCAGCCGCCCCTCAAGCCGCCGACAGACCTTCCGAAGCAGAGCCGGAAGCTCCGGCGCCACCTCAATCCCATCCGGAGTCTCGGCAAGCTCGACCAGAGTCCCGTCGAAGTCGAGGAACAGGGCCGCTCCTTCGAGCAGCGTTAAAGGCGGCGTTTCCATGCTGGCGCTCATCGACTCAGGGTTGCGGGGCGTCAGAAGCTCTCGCCCTGGTCGAGCCCCCAGAAATGATCGGCCTGGATGAAACCGCGCTTGCCTCCGACGTTGAGGCGGCACCAGCCGCCTGAGCAATTGGTGAGGCGGCCGACCACTCCGGGCTCGGCCCGGTAGACGATCTTGGAGGACTGATCGGGCTTCTCGTGCATCGGCCGCGGCTCGGTCCCAGTGACAAGCGCAGTGCGGGTGTCGCTGAGCAGATGCACCAGCATCCATCCGGTGGTTCCGTCCGGGTCCTGAATCCGCCGCCAGTTCGGATACACCTCCACTACCCGTATCGGCAGGTCCGCGCGCTGATAGAGCCAGGTGGCGGGGTAGTTCTTGCCGGGGCCGGCTCGCATCATCGCCTTGCCGGCCGAGATCGAGGCCCAATAGGGCGGCTTGCGCTCCTTCTGGGCAAGCACGTCGGAAGCCGGAACCGCGCCCATGATCAGGATCATCGCGGCCGCGAACAATCTCAGCATCTGTGCCTTGTCTCCCTTTGCACCGAAGCTTCCTCTAGGCCGCGAAGGGCCGCACCTTCAACCGGCAACTCGCTTGACGCTGCGCATGATCCGCGCCTAGCGGGCGCCATGCCTCTCAAGGACCGCCCAGCCCGCCCGCGGGTGATCGTCACACGAAGGCTCCCCGAAGCCGTGGAAAGGCGCATGGCGGAGCTGTTCGATGTCGAACTCAACGCCGACGACCGCGCCTTCTCCCGCTCCGAGCTGGCGGCCGCGCTACAGGACTGCGACGTGTTCGTTCCGACGGTCACGGACCGGGTGGACGGGGACCTCATCCGCGGCGCCCGGGACCGGCTGCAGCTGATCGCCAACTTCGGAGCCGGAACCGACCATCTCGACCTCGCAGCCGCCCGGGCCGAGGGCATCATCGTCTCCAACACGCCCGGCGTCCTCACCGAGGACACGGCCGATCTGGTCATGGCCCTGATCCTGGCGGTGCCGCGCCGGCTTGCCGAAGGCGAGAAGCTGCTTCGCGCCGGCCGATGGACCGGATGGTCGCCGACGGGGCTCCAGGGCCACAGTATCACTGGCAAGAAGCTTGGGATCTTCGGAGTGGGCCGGATCGGGCGCGCAGTCGCCCTCCGCGCCCGCGCCTGCGGCCTCTCCATCCACTACCACAACCGCCGCCGCCTGCCGCAGGCCGTGGAGCAGGAGCTTGGCGCCAGCTACTGGCACGAGCTCGATGAGATGCTGGCCGAGATCGACATCCTGACGATCAACTCGCCGCACACCCCGCAGACTCACCATGCGATCGACGCCCGGCGGCTGTCGCTGATGAAGCGGGAGGCGTATCTGGTGAACGCCGCGCGCGGCGGCATCGTCGATCAGGACGCGCTGATCGAGGCTCTTACCTCCGGTATGATCTCCGGAGCGGGGCTGGATGTCTACCCGGACGAGCCCGAGATCGACCCGCGCCTTCTAGAGCTCAGCAATGTCGTGCTGCTTCCGCACCTGGGCTCGGCCACGTTCGAGGGGCGGGTTGCGATGGGCGACAAGGTGATCGCCAACATCCGCGCCTGGGTCGACGGGCACAGGCCGCCGGACCAGGTCCTGGAGGGCTGGGAGCAGGAGTAAGCCGGAGTCAGCGCCGGCTGAGGCGCGGCCCTCGGTACGGCACGAACTCACCAAGGAAGACCGGTCCTCGCGGCAGGCCCGTCCCCGCATCGAACACCTCAAGCACCTCTGTGCTGCACAGCTGGGTCGAAAAGGGCCGCGAAACGAAAGAATCCGTCTTCCTCAAGAACTCCGCGCCAGTGCGGGGCCGGTTAACGTACAAGGTGTTTCCGACGTGATAGGCGATCGCCGTCCCTTCAATGACCCGGATCGAGCGGATGCTGCGCAAGCTGATGCAGCTGACAGCCTCGCCGGCGGTACGTCCGTCGATCAGCTTGGCCAGCTGGGCCTCCGGAGCGAGCCGCGGCGCCGCCTGCAGTGGGACCGCCAAAAGAACCGTGGCCGCGGCGAGGAAACCCAGTGTTCGCATTCGTCCAATCCTCAAATAGCGTTCTTGGCGTCAGTCGATGCACCATGTCAGGTGAATGCACCCTGAGCGCCGCGCCGCGTATGTCAGTCCCCCGTCTGTATCCGCTCCACGAGCTGCTTCACCGTCGGAACGAAGCCGTTGGAATAGAACGGGTCCTTTTGGAACCGGAAGGCGGAATGGCCTGCGAACATGAGATTGTTGTCGACCGGGCCTCCGTGCGCGATGTCCTGTAGTGTCTTCTGGATGCAGAAGCTGCGCGGGTCGGCGAGGCGGCCGGTCGTGTTCTTCTCATTGTCGGCCCAGCTGGAAAAGGCGCACTGGCTTAGGCAGCCCATGCAGTCGGCCTGGTCCTTGCGGATGATCTGCTTCTCCTCCGGATCGACGAACACCAAAGTGTCGTCCGGGGTCTTCAGAGCCTCGGTGTAGCCCTGCGCATACCACTCGCGCGCGTGGAGCAGGTCGCCCCGGGTCACCCAGAAGTTCTTCTTCCCATTCACGCCCACGTCGAGCTGGAGGCAATGGTCGCCCATCTCTTCCTTGGTAAAGGCGATCTGCCGCTGCGATCGCGCTTCCAGGTTTCGAAGGAACGGCGTCCGGACGGCGGACGAGTAGAAGCCGGTGGGCGAGAACTTGTGAAGGAGGACGTCTCCCTCCTCCAGAGTCATCAGCCTTTGCTTCCATCCTTCGGGGATCGGGCTCTCCTTGGTGAGAAGCGGCCGAGTTCCGAACTGGAAGGCGATCTGCCCAAGCTCCGGGTTGCCGATCCAGTGCTCCCATTCCTTCAGGTTCCAGACGCCGCCGGCCATCACGATCGGGACGTCGTCCGATATCCCGCCCTGCCGCATCGTCTCCCGAAGCGCCTTTACCCTGGGATAGGGATCCTGCGGCTGCTTGGGATCTTCGGCGTTGGAAAGCCCGTTATGGCCGCCCGCGAGCCACGGATCTTCGTACACCACGGCTGCCAGGTAATCGGGAAACTTCGAATAGGCCCGCTTCCACAGGGCGCTGAAGGCTCGGGCCGAGCTGATGATCGGGAGATAGGACACTCCGTAGGAGGCGGTGATCTCGGAGAGCTTGTACGGCATCCCCGCGCCGCAGGTGACGCCCGCCACCATTCCGCGGGTCCGCTCGAGCACTCCGTGCAGGATTCGCTGCGCTCCGCCCATTTCCCAAAGGACGTTGATGTTGATCGCGCCCTCCCCGTCCGCCATTTCGTAGGCTCGGCGGACCTGCTCGGTGGCGCCCTCTATGGCGTACTGGATCAGCTCCTCGTGACGCTCCCGCCGTGTCAGCGAGTGGTACACCTGGGGAATGATCCTGCCCTCGGGATCGTAGCTGTCCGCGTTCACGGCCGACACGGTTCCGATGCCGCCCGCCGCCGCCCAGGCGCCAGAACTCTGATGGTTGGTCGCCGACACGCCCTTCCCGCCCTCGATGAGCGGAAGCACCTCACGGCCGCCATAGCGGATCGGCCGAATACCCTTGAACATCATTCCTCCAAACAAACTGCTGGCGGCCCTATAGGCGAAAACCGCCGCCGCGCCAAAAGTCGCGCCGCCGCCTCAAGAACGCGCCAGCCGAGCTTTGGTGGCGGGAGCCTTGGCGAGCAGAAGTTGCAGCTTTCTGGTTTCGGGGGCAGAAGCCGGCGACCGGAAAGCCCGTCCGACGGCCTAGCCGGTCCCGGTTCCCCCTCCGTCGCCGAATTAACGGCGGGCGAGGGAACGCCGATGCGTTTACCGGTTTATGCTGCAGTCGTTGAAAGGAAGTCGCTTAACTCATGTCCAGAACCACCATTCTCACCGCCGCTTTTTGCCTGACCGCCCTCGTTGCCGTTCCTGCCTGCAATGAGACTAAGACAGTGACTGCCAATACAGTCGGGGACCCCCAGGCTACAGAACTGGCGAAGGCCCAGCCGGTGGAGCTTCCGCCCGCCATCCGCTCGAGCAAGACCTATCGCTGCAAGGACAACAGCATCGTCTACGTGAGCTTCCTTGAGGACGACGTGAGCGCACTGGTGCGCGACAAGGAGGAAGAACCGCCGATCGCGAAGCTGAAGGCGCCCAAGCCCGGCGAGCCCTTCGTTAACGAGGATGGCTTCAAGCTCAGCGGCAGCGGCAGCTCCGTGACTTACACCTCCCCTGACAGCGGCACCTTGACCTGCAAGGGCTGACGCAGTTCATCGGCCGGCTAGCGGCCGTGTCAGCGGTTTCGATCGGGCTGCTTCTTGCGGGATGCGACAGCGCGTCCCGTGAGAGCGGCCCGAAAGTCGCTCAAGGAGAGGAAAGCGGCCGTTCCGCCGCGGAGCGGCTAGACCGGATAGAGGCCCGCCTTGGAGCATTGGAGGCGCAGGACCGGCGGCTGATGAATTGGCTCGACGCGGAAGAAGCCAACGCCAACGCGCTTGGCGAAACCGACAGGCTTCTGTCGAACAACATCAATGAGACCCGCCGGGCCATCAACGAGCACCTCAACACGCACCGAACCGCGCGCTAGACCGGGATCCCGTGAGAGGGCTGAGGCTGCCCGGAGAAGAAAGGTCGTCGCTTGTCGCCTGGGCTGCTGCTCTTCCTCTTCGGCTTCTGCGCAGGCTACACGGCATGGAGGCTTGGGCGCGGGAAACCGCTGATGGGGTGGGAGAAGAAGCTTCTGCGGCCGCTTGGCTGGATCCTCATGAGCGCGTCCTTCGCGCTCGCCGCGGCATTGCTGCTGGCCCCCCTAATCGCCTCCTAGAACGACGGATTCAGAACTTTGCCCGGGCGAGCAGGCGATCGATCGCCTCCACCGCCTCCGGCTCGTCCAGAGTCGGGGCGTGCCCCACATCGGGCACCGTCACGCTCTCCATCAGCGGCATCTCGGCGCGCATTCGGGCAAGCGTGGTGTCGGTGAGGAGGTCCGAGGCCTCCCCCCGCACCACCAGCAGCGGAGTTCTCGAAAGCCCGGCCAACGCCGTCCATAGATCGGTGCCGGTGTCGCCCCCCTGAACCTTGAAGGGCTCCGCGATCCGCATGTCGTAGTCGAGGACTACCCGACCCCCGCTCGAGAGCCTGCACAGGCGCTTGGCGAAGACCAGCCACTGGTCGAGATCCCACTTGGGAAACACGTCGCGCTGGGCCTCGCTGAAGAAGCGGGCCGCATGGAGCCAGGTCGGCCAGCTGTGCGACTTGCCGACATAACCCTTGATCCGCTCGATCCCGACCGGCTCGATCACCGGGCCGATGTCGTTGATCATCGCCGCCGCGATCCGGTCGCCGTGGCGCAGCGACAGGAGCATCGTCACGAGTCCCCCGAGTGAAGTTCCGAACAGGATGAAGCGCTCAAGCCCCAGCTGTGCGATCAGGGCCTCGATGTCCCCGACATAGGTCGGCGGCACATAGGTCATCGGATCCTTGGCATGAGCGCTTTCGCCGCGCCCGCGAAGGTCCACGCAGATCACCCGCCAATCAGGCGACAGCCGCTCGGCAACTCCTTCGAAGTCGCGCGCGTTACGGGTCAATCCAGGTATGCAGATGATCGGTGGGCGGTGCTCACTGCCCGGATAGTCGCGATAGTGGAGGCGAAGGCCGTCACTCGATCCCCAATAACCGTCGGACCACGAAGCCATGCTTTCCTCCCCTCGCACAGCGCCACATAGCATCTTATGAGCCATCTCCCGCAACCCAGTCCCTATCGCGCTGAAACGGCGATATATTCGCTGGGGAACGCCTTCTACGATCCCGTCGCAGCCGCGGACTTCCCGCAGACGATTCTCCGTTTCCGCAACGATCGCTGGGCGCCCGCGGTCGGCCTGGACGGGCTCGGCGATGAGCAGTGGATCCGCCACTTCGGCCGCTTGGAACCGCTCCCCGATAATCTAACGCAGCCGCTAGCGCTCCGCTATCACGGCCACCAGTTCCGCCACTACAACCCCGACATTGGGGACGGGCGCGGCTTCCTCTTCGCGCAGCTTCGCGACGACCGAGACCGGCTGCTCGACCTCGGCACCAAGGGCTCCGGCCAAACGCCGTACAGCCGGTTCGGCGACGGGCGACTGACGCTCAAAGGCGGCGTTCGCGAGATCCTCGCGACCGAGATGCTGGAGGCGCTTGGGGTCGAGACCAGCAAGACCTTCTCGCTGATCGAGACCGGCGAGGCGCTGGAGCGCAACGACGAGCCCTCCCCCACCCGCGGAGCTGTTCTGGTGCGGCTCCAGCACAGCCACATCCGGATCGGCACCTTCCAGCGCCTCGCCTTCTTCGGCGAGACCGAGAACATCCGCCGCCTCACCGACTATTGCCTCACTCACTATTACGGCGAGCAAGGGGGCGAGGACGGACCGGCCCGCCTGCTGGACCATGTGTCGCGGCAGGCAGCACGCCTCGCCGCCTCCTACATCGCGTCGGGCTTCGTCCACGGAGTGCTCAATAGCGACAATATCGCGATCACCTGCGAGAGCTTCGACTACGGCCCGTGGCGCTGGACGCCCTATTGGGACGGCGGCTTCACCGCGGCCTATTTCGACCATGCCGGCCTCTACGCCTTCGCCCGCCAGCCCGAGGCCATCTACTGGGACCTTGGCCAGCTCGCGGGATCGCTCAGCACCATTGCCGAGGCGGAGGCGCTGACTCCGGCGCTGCAGCCGTTCCCGGCCCGCTTCCAGGAGCAGCTGGCAATCGCCATCTGCCGCCGCCTCGGCGTGAAGCAGAGGGGTGCCGAGGAAGACAGCGAGCTTCTGGTGGCGATCGAGACAGCGCTTGCGGAGAAGACGGTGACCATCGACCGCTTCTTCTTCGACTGGCGCGGCGGCCGCCTGCGGAGCGCGTCAGACTTGTACGAAGCCGGGCATTTCTCCGCGTTCAAAGAGAAGGTCGCCGCCTACGAGCCCGCCGTGCCGCTCGATCACGACTACTGGTCGGACCCGGAGCCCTGCTCGATGCACATCGAGGAAGTGGAGGCGATCTGGTCCCGAATCGACGAGGCGAACGACTGGTCCGCCCTCGACGACAAGGTCGCAGCGATCCGACGAATGGGCGAGGCCATGGCGGGCGCTTGACCCTATGGAGACCGGGACCCAAAGAGCCACCATGGCAGAGACCCTCACCTCCTTCGAACCCGCCAGCGGCGAAAAGCTCTGGAGCGGCCCCGTCGGCGACGCAGCGAGGGAAGTCGCCGCCGCCCGCGCCGCCTGGCCCGATTGGGCGCTCGGTCCCGTCGCCGAGCGGGTGGAGATCATGCGGCGCTTCGCGGAGGTGGTGCGGGAGCAGAAGGACGAATTCGCCGAACTGATCGCCCGCGAAACCGGCAAGCCGCTCTGGGAAGCCGGCACCGAAGTCGACGCAGTCGCGAACAAGGTCAAGATCTCAATCTCGGCCTATGCGGAACGGACTCCGAACGGGGACCCAGGCGCGAGCGGCGTTGCGGTCCGCCACAAGCCGCACGGGGTGCTTGCGGTGCTCGGCCCCTACAACTTCCCGGCTCACCTTCCCAACGGCCACATCATTCCGGCGTTGATTGCCGGCAATGCGGTCGTTTTCAAGCCATCGGAGAAGACCCCCGCCACGGGCGAGTATCTGGTGAAGCTCTACCACCAGGCGGGCGTGCCGGAGGGCGTGGTCCGGCTGCTGACCGGCGGCCCCGAGCAGGGCAAGGCGCTCGCTGGCCACGAAGGCATTGACGGCCTGCTGTTCACCGGCTCAGCGCGCGCCGGAATGGCGCTCCACCGCCAGTTCGCCGAGACTCCGCACAAGATCCTCGCTCTGGAGCTGGGCGGCAACAACCCGCTCGTCGTCTGGGACAATGACGACACCGAGGCGGCGGCTGCAATCGCAGTTCAGTCCGCCTTCCTTTCCGCAGGCCAGCGCTGCACCGCAGCTCGGCGGCTGATCGTGCGCGATGGTGCGCATGAGGAGCTGGTGGAGGTCATCCAGGCCTTGGCTGGCCGGCTGATCGTCGATCAGCCGCTGGCCGACCCAGCGCCCTTCATGGGTCCTGTCATCGACAACCAGTCTGCGGACCATCTCCAGCGGGCATTTGCGGGGTTGGAGCAAGCAGGCGGCAGGACGATCCAGCCCCTGGAGCGTCCCGCTTCCGACAAGCCCTTTCTTACTCCCGCCATCATCGACGTTACCGAAGTGCGGGACCGCCCCGACGAGGAACTGTTCGGGCCCGTCCTGCAGATCGTCCGAGTACCCGACTTCGAAGCCGCGCTAGCCGAGGCCAATGCCACGAGCTACGGCCTCGCCGCGTCGCTGATTGGCGGCACGCCGGATCTCTACAAGCGGTTCTGGACCACCGTCCGCGCCGGCGTCGTCAACTGGAACAAGCCCACCAACGGCGCCCCCTCGACCGCTCCGTTCGGAGGCGTAGGGCTAAGCGGAAACCACCGCCCGAGCGCCTATTACGCCGCGGACTATTGCGCCTACCCCGTCACTTCCGTGGAAGCGGACAGGGCGAGCGCGTCGATCGGCACCGGCCTTCGCGAATCCACCGACCCGGAGATGATCGAAGACTGAGCGGTCAGCCCTTCCTGGCGACTCCCACCAAAGCCGGCCGAAGCAGCCGGTCCTTGATCATGTAGCCTGCCTGCATCTCCTGGACGACCGTCCCCGGCTCCGCATCGTCCGTCGGGACTTCGATCATTGCCTGGTGCTTGTTTGGATCGAGCGGCTGGCCCATTGATTCGACCCGAGTGATTCCGTTGCGCTGGAAAACCGCTTCGAGTTCCCGCCCGGTCGCTTCAATCCCGGCGATCAGCGCCTTCACCTTTTCGTCCGTCCGAAGCTCCTCCGGGAACGCCGCAAGCGCGCGCTCCAGATTATCCTTCACCGAGAGCATGTCGCGCGCGAAGCCCGTAGAGGCATAAGCGGCCGCGTTCTGCTTTTCCTGCTCCAGCCGACGCCTGACATTCTGCGTCTCGGCCTGGGCATAAAGCACCTGCTGCTTCGCCTCCGCCAGCTCGCCCTCCAGCTCGCCTACCCGGTCGTGCTCCTTCAGCTCTGGGGCGGCCTCCGCCGTCTCCTCCCGGATTTCCTCCGCCTCTTCGCGCAGCTTCTGTTCGTCGTTCATCCCATCAATCTCGATAATGCCTGTGCGGTAAAATCCACCATGGGAACCACTCGCGCATAGTTCAACCGAGTCGGGCCGATCACTCCGACCACCCCGACCACCTTTCCGTCGCCGCCGCGATAAGGAGCGGCGATCACCGACGAGCCCGACAACGCGAACAGCTTGTTTTCGGACCCAATAAAAATTTTCATGCCCTTGCCCGCCCGAGCGCTGTCGAGGAGCCGGGCGATCTCCTCCTTGCCCTCCAGTTCGTCCAGCAGCTGCCGAACCCGCTCAAGGTCCTCCGCAGCCGCCTGGTCGATGAGGTTCGCCTGCCCCCGAACGATCAGAACCGGCCGGCGCGAACCGTCCTCGGACCACACCGCAAGCCCCCGCGCCACCAGCTCCTGAGCGGTTCGATCCAGCGCAGCCTCTCCGGCCGAGATTTCCCTGCGAAGCCGGGCCTCGGCCTCGGCAAGGGTAAGGCCGGACAGGCGCGAGCTCACATAGTTGCCGACCTCAGTGAGCGAAGAGGCGGTGACCCCTGGAGGAAGATCGACGACCCGGTTCTCCACCGTACCGTCGCTGCCCACCATCACCGCGAGCGCCTGGTTCGGCGAGAGCGAGACGAAACCCAACTGCTTCAGCACCGGCTCCCGCTTGGGCACCAGTACGATCCCGGCACAGGCGGAAAGGCCGGACAGGGCCGCCGTGGTGTTGCTCAGCGCCTCCTCTATCGGCCCGCCCCGCTCCAGCCGAGCCTCGATCGCGGCGCGCTCCTGGGCGCTCGGCTCGGCGGCCTGCATCATTCCGTCGACGAACAGGCGTAGCCCCGTCTCTGTCGGTATTCGTCCTGCCGAAGTGTGAGGCGCGGCCAGCAGCCCCGCCTCCTCCAGGTCCTGCATGACGTTGCGGATGGAAGCCGGCGACAGGTTCAGCGGCGACGTACGCGAGATCGTGCGCGAGCCCACCGGGTGGCCGGACTCCAGGTACGTCTCCACCACCATCCGGAACACGTCCCGGGCCCGCTCGCTCATCTCTGTGATGGGATTGCTCGCCATGAAGCCTATCTAGGTTACCGGCTCTTCAGGCTCAAACCCTGTTCCCAGCAATCGGCAAGGGTCGGCCCTCTCCTTCCTGCGCCGGGGACGCTTCGGCCTCCTTGCGCGCATAGAGCCGAGTGAACGGAGCCGCCGTCACGCCGTGAACCAGGATAGACGCGAAGACCAGGGCACTTGCCGCGTGCCAGATCACCGGATCGTGAACATGTCCCCGCGCCAACGCCGCATAGTAGACGGCGGCGATTCCGATCGGCCCGAACCAGCCCAGATAAGCCTGGTCGCGTCGGTTCAGCGAATGGCGAAGCATCGGGAACAGGAGCGCAACCACCGGCGGGCGGCGCAGCAGGAGGATCAGAGCGGCCAATCCGAGCAGCGGCCACCCCAACCGGAGCCACTCCTCGAACGGAAGGGCAATTCCGAACAGGACGAACATGGGCAGGGTGAACAGCTTGGCGACGGCTTCCTGGACGTTCCGCTCTTCCTGCTCCTCCCGATCGTCGATCGAGAGATTGAACACGAGCCCCGCCAGGAAGACGGAGATGAGAGCGTCCATCCCGAGCAGTTTCGCTGAGCCCAGGGTGAGCAGCGAGAAGGCCACTGTGTAGCCGAGCAGCGATGTGTTCTCCACGATCCCGCGTCTCTCGGCCCAGCTAAGGAGCTTGGCAGCACCGTAGCCGACGATGCAGCCGATCACCGCCGCGCCGAGTACTCCGACAAGAAGCGACTCCACCAGCCAGCGCGACCATGCCTCCTGGGGAGGATGCTCGAGCATCAGGATGCCCAACATCACGAACAAATAGGCAAGGCCGTCATTGGCGCCGGATTCGAACGAGATCGTGTCGCGCAGCCGGAGCGGAATATGCTCCTTCGCGAACTTGCCCGTCACGATCGAGCTTGCAATGACGGGGTCCGTCGGAGTGACGACCGCGCCAAGAAGAAGGGCCGTCCAGAAGGACAGGCCGAGCAGCCAGCCCGACAGCGCCGAGGAGGCGAGCCACATGCCCAGCATGCCGAGGGTCAGGAGCCATGTGACCGGCTTCAGAAGCGCCCTGACGCTTTTCTTCTTAAGCCGAAGCGCCACGCCCATCAAACCGATGGCCAACGTGATACGGGCAGCCTGCTCCAGGATTGCGTTCTCCTCCCCCCATTCGGCCACGTCGAGCCAGCCCAGGACGTAGGGGCCTACCGCGATCCCGACGCAGGTCGCGATGGTGGGCTCCTGAAACAGGCTCTTCTTGATCGGGTTCGACAGGAGCGCGATCAGCACGACCACTGCTCCCGTCACTGCCAAGGCGATGTTGAGCTGCTCCACGGCTGTCTTCCGAACCAGGCACGATCGTTTCGGGTAACACTCCTATCGGGCGTTGGTTCAGGAAGCCCTGCCTTCACGTTTGGGTGGAATGACCCCGGCGGCACGGCTAAGGCCGCCGCGAGATCATTGGAGACAGAAAAATGCGGCCTTCCGCCCGAGCGCCGGACCAGATGCGCCCGATCACCATGGAGCCCGGCTTCACCCGCCACGCGGAAGGGAGCTGCCTGGTCAGCTTCGGCGAGACGCGCGTGCTCGTCACCGCCTCGGTGGAGGAGCGAGTGCCCCCCTTCCTTCGGGGCAAGGGCCAGGGCTGGGTGACTGCGGAGTATGGAATGCTCCCCCGTGCTACCCACACCCGCGGCAACCGCGAGGCCGCAAAGGGCAAGCAGTCGGGGCGCACCCAGGAAATTCAAAGGCTTATCGGACGTTCCTTACGCGCCGTGGTCGATCTCCAGAAGCTCGGCGAGCGCCAGATCACCCTCGACTGCGACGTGATCCAAGCGGACGGCGGAACCCGCACGGCCGCCATTTCCGGCGCTTGGGTCGCGCTCCGAATCGCCGTCGACAGGCTGATCGAGCAGAAGCACCTCGAAAGCGACCCGATCCTTCAGAAGGTCGCGGCGGTGAGCTGCGGGATGCACAACGGAACCGCCGTGCTCGACCTCGATTATATCGAGGATTCCAACGCCGGCGCCGACGGTAACTTCGTTCTGACCGGCGACGGCAATATCGTGGAGGCGCAGGTGACGGCCGAGGGCGAGACGTACGACGAGGAGGGCCTGCTTCGTCTGCTCCGCCTCGCCCGCATCGGCTGCGCCGAGATCTTCGCCGCCCAGGACAGGGCGACCGGCCGGTGACGCGCAGGCTCCAGCCAGGCCAACTGGTCATCGCCAGCCACAATCAGGGCAAGGTGCGCGAGATCGCCGATCTCCTCGGCCCGCACGGCATAGAGCCGGTCTCCGCCGCCGACCTCGACTTGCCGGAGCCCGACGAGAACGGCGTCACCTTTATGGACAATGCCGAGCTGAAGGCGCGCCTCGCAGCCGACCTTTCGGGACTGCCTGCGCTCGCCGACGACAGCGGCCTGTGCGTGGACGCGCTCGGCGGCGAACCGGGCGTCTTCTCGGCACGCTGGGCGGGCGAGGACAGGGACTTCAACCTTGCAATGGAGCGAGTCCACAACGCGATGATGGAGCGAGACCCGGAAGGGGGCCGCAACGCCCATTTCATCTGCGCGCTCGCCGTCTGCTGGCCCGACGATGGCCAGGGGGAGCTGTTCGAAGGCCGCGTCGACGGGATGCTGGTCTGGCCGCCGCGCGGAAAGAACGGCTTCGGCTACGACGCCATGTTCCAGCCGATCGGCTACGACCAGACCTTCGGCGAGATGGATCCTGCCCAAAAGCACGCGATCAGCCACCGCGCCGACGCCTTCAACAAGCTGGTGGCGGCGCTGCTGTCATGAATAAGCCCCTCCCCTTCAGGGGAGGGGTGGGGGTGGGGGAGTCACGAACCTCTGCGAGATCACTCCCCCACCCCCCCACCC
>DASYWC010000072.1:0-9061 GCA_035936615.1 Allosphingosinicella sp.
GATCTACACGGTCCAGCTGCTGTGAGCCGCGCGCGCGCCCTCTTCCTGGGTCTTCTGGCGCCGCTGACGCTGGGCCAGGCCAAGCCGCAGCTCGTGCCCGACGTGTCGCAGAGCCAGATCGAGATCCGCTATTCCTTCACCGGCGCTCAGCTGCTCCTTTTCGGAGCGATCATCTATCCGGGCGGTCGGGTGCCGAGGGGAGACGCCCATATCGCGGTGGTAGTCAAGGGCCCGACGGAGCGCATCGTGGTTCGCGAGAAGCAGAAGGTCGCGGGCATCTGGATGAACGTCGAGAGCGCCCGCTTCCGCTCCGCGCCCGCTTTCTACGCGGTCGCCTCGTCCCGCCCCTTGTCCGAGATCATCGACGAGCGGACCGCCGCGATCTACGAGCTTGGCCTCGACAGCCTCCAGCTCTCGCCCGGCAGCGGCAAGTCGGCCGAGGTCCAGCGGCGCTTCGAGGCTGGGCTGGTCGAGCAGAAGCGCGCCGCCGGCCTCTACGTCGAACTCCCGCGCGGCGTCGAGATAAGGCAGGGGGTCCTCTACAGGGCCCAGATTGACATTCCCGCCCGGGTGCCGGTGGGCGAATATACCGCCGAGACCTTCCTGATCCGGGACGGCCGCGTCGTGTCGGGCGAGGTGCGCGAAATCCAGATCGAGAAGTTCGGGTTCGAGCGCTTCGTCGCCACCGCGGCGGAGCGCTGGTCGCTCGCCTACGGGCTAGCCGCGGTGCTTGTGTCGGTTCTGCTCGGCTGGGCAGGAAGCGCGGTCGTGCCGCGCCGCTGATAGCGGCGTCTCGAAAGCAGTTGTTTACCCTCTTTGGCTAAGGTGCCGGCGAGCAAGCGCACGAGGGCACCGGATTTCCATGACCGACATGAACATGCACAGCCTCCCCCAGGCCGACGAGACGCAAAATTACGTGCCGGCGCAGCAGCCTGCGCGGCGCAGCGGCCCGGCCCACTCCGCAATCGGAAGGGTGATCGAGATCAGCGGAAGCGGCTCGCGGATCGAGATGGAGGGGGCTCGGCTTCGGGAGATCGCGGCGGACCCGGATCCAAGCGTGGCGATGTCGGGCCAGGTCGGAAGCCAGGTCAAGCTTGCCGCGGGCAAGAAGTGGATCCTGGCCAACGTGCGCGCCCTGCGCCTAGCGGACGCCGACGGCGGCTTGGTCGTGGCCGAGATAGACTTCCTGGGCGAGGGCGCTGAAAGCCCCACGACCGGCCAGCTGATCGACTTCAAGCGGGGTATCACCGGCTATCCGGTTCCCGGCGACCAGGTCTACCCCGTCACCGGCGACGATCTTCGGCAGATGTTCGCCGCCAGCGAGCGCGCCCACATCGAGATCGGCACCGTCTACCCGACGAAGGACGTGCGCGGGGCGCTCTACGTCGACGCCATGCTCGGCAAGCACTTCGCTCTGCTCGGCTCGACCGGAACCGGCAAGTCGACCTCGGCGGCCCTGATCATGCACCGAATCTGCGAGTTGGCGCCCGAAGGCCACATCGTGATGATCGACCCGCACGGCGAATATTCCGCCGCGTTCAAGAACCACGGCGAGCTGTTCAACGTCGACAACCTCGCAATGCCCTACTGGCTGATGAACTTCGAGGAGCATTGCGAGGTGATGGTCACCTCGTCCGGAGCGGACCGCCAGCAGGACATGGACATCCTGGGCAAGTGCCTGCTCGCTGCGCGCTCAAAGAACAGGGCTGCCGAGGGTATCTCCAAGCTTACCGTGGATTCGCCCATTCCCTACCTGATGTCGGACCTCAGCGCCGCGCTGACGAACGAAATGGGACTCCTCAACAAGGCGACCGACACGGCGCCCTTCATGCGCCTCAAGACAAAGATCGACGAGCTCAAGGCCGACCCGCGCTACAGCTTCATGTTCTCAGGCATGCTGGTTGCGGACAGCATGGCCGGCTTCATCTCGAAGATCTTCCGGCTTCCGGCCAACGGCAAGCCCATCTCGATCGTCGACGTATCGGGAGTCCCCTCGGACATAACTTCCGTGGTCGTCGCGGTCCTGTCGAGGCTGGTGTTCGACTACGCTATCTGGTCCCGAAACGAGGCTCAGCGACCGGTGCTTCTGGTTTGCGAGGAGGCGCACCGCTACATCCCTGCCGACAAGACATCGAGCGGCCAGGCCGTGCGCAAGATCCTGGAGCGGATCGCGAAGGAAGGCCGAAAGTACGGAGTGTCGCTCGGCCTCATCACTCAACGCCCGTCGGATCTGGCGGAGGGAGTGCTCTCCCAGTGCGGTACGATCATCGCGATGCGCCTCAACAACGATCGCGACCAGGCGTTCGTCAAGTCGGCCATGCCCGAAGGCGCGCGCGGCTTCCTCGACGTAATCCCGGCGCTTCGCAATCGCGAGTGCATCGTCTGCGGCGAAGGCGTGTCGATCCCGATCCGGGTGGCCTTCGACGATCTCGAGCGGGACCGGCAGCCGGCCTCGTCCGACCCGCTCTTCTCCGAGCTGTGGAAGCAAAGCGGGGATGAGACTGAGATGATCGCCCGGGTCGTCAAGCGCTGGCGCAGCCAGGGGAGCTAGGCTGCAACCTCTGTGTGGGTCTTTAACCCATTGCGCCCGTCCACGCCCGGGTTATCATCGCCCGCATGTGGCTGCTCGACAAGATGCTCCGCAAGCTCGTCCGGAAGGGCGAGCTGGTTCTGGTCGATCATGACGGCAAGGAGTATCGCTACGGTGCTCCCGAACCGGGGCGTTGGCCGGTTAGGGTGCGCCTGACGGATAAGGGCGCCGCTCTCCACATCGCGAAAGACCCGCGCGTTGGCGCCGGCGAGGCCTATATGGACGGGCGGCTGGTCGTGGAGGAAGGGGACATCCGCGATCTCGTCCTCCTGGTGCGCTACAATGCTCCCTGGGAGGTGCCGGAGGCGCTGAAGTCGAAAAGCCCGGCTCGGCGCGCGCTAAACGCAGCAACGGGCGTGCTCGACCAGATCAACTGGAGGAGCCGCTCGCGCGAGAATGCGGAGCATACCTACAACCTAACTCGGCGGCTCTACGAGCTCTTCCTCGACGAGGACCGGCAATATACCTGCGCTTATTACCGGGACACGTCGAACAGCCTTGAGCAGGCGCAGCTCGACAAGAAGGCTCATATCGCAGCCAAGCTCAACCTGAAGCCCGGAATGAAGGTGCTCGACATCGGCTGCGGCTGGGGCGGCTTCGCCCTTTACCTCAACCGCCATTACGACGTCGACGTTCTGGGCATCGCGCTGGCGCCGGACCAAATCGCATTCTCACGGGAGAGGGCCGCGGAGGCCCGAGTCTCGGACCGTGTGAAGTTCGAGCTGCTCGACTATCGCGACCTGGCGGGCACCTTCGATCGAATCACCAATGTCGGCCTGATAGAGCATTTGGGGACGCCGCACTATCCGGGCTTCTTCGCCAAGTGCCGCGAGCTGCTGACGCCGGACGGGATCATGGTGTCCCACTGCTGCGGCCGGATCGGGGGGCCGGGGCTGACCGACAAATGGACCCGCAAGTACATCTTCCCCGGCGGCTATATCCCCGCCTTGTCGGAGATCGTGCGAGAGGCGGAGCGGCACCGGCTCATCGTGTCCGACGTCGAGACGCTGCGCTACCATTACGCCCATACGCTCGAAGAGTGGTACCGCCGAACGAACCTCGCACGGGAGGAGATCGTCCGGCTCTACGACGAGCGGTTCTTCAGGATGTGGCAGTTTTACCTCGTCGGCGCGGAAGCCGCCTTCCAGTATGGCGGCCTCGTCAACTTCCAGGTCCAGTACATGCGCAGCCGCGATGCGGCGCCGATTACCCGAGACTATATGTTCGAGGAGGAGGCGCGGCTTCGCACCCTGGAGGAAGCGCCCGAATGGCATCTGCGGGCGGCTGAATGAGCCGCTGAGGCTTCAGCGGGCGGAGACTCCGAGCAGGCTTTGAAGTCTTGCCCTGAAGGCTTCGAGATCGTCTCCGCTCAGCTGGGAGCGCTGGATGAACGTCACCGACATTGGGTTGATGGGAACGCCGCCTCGGTACAGCTCGTAGTGGAGGTGCGGACCAGTCGAAAGGCCGGTGGAGCCGACATAGCCGATCACCTGACCCTGGCGGACGATCTGCCCGGGCGCGGCGGCGATCTGGCTCATGTGGGAATAGGTGGTGGTAAGGCCGCCCGGATGGTTGATCCGCACCTGCTTGCCGTAGCCGCCCGCCCAGCCAGCGCCCGCCACCTGGCCGTCGGTGACGGCCACGATCGGGGTGCCGTAGCCGGCGCGGAAGTCCATTCCCTTGTGGAAGCGCGAATAGCCGAGAATCGGGTGCCGGCGCATTCCGAAGCTGGAGGAGACGCTTCCGGCCACCGGCCTCAGCAGCGTTCCGCTCTGCTTTCCGACGCCCGAGGCTTCGAACCAGTGGGTTCGGCCATCCACCGTCCACTGCATCAGCCGGAGCTTGTTGCCTCCGGGCCGCTCGAGCCCCGCGTAAAGGAGCTTGCCCGCCTCCGCCTCTCCGGTGGCGGCTCGACGATGCTCGATGATGATGTCGAAGCGGTCTGCGGGGACCAACATCCCAACGTTGATCTGCGTGGCGATGGCTCGAAGGTATGTCTCGACCGCCTTGGCCGGTGCGCCCGATGCGCGGGCGGAGCGGTAGAGGCCTGGGCCGACCAGGCCCTGGATCCGGAGCGGGCTGTTGTCGACGGCGATCGGAGTGCGGGTCAGCACCAGCCGCCCGTCGAGCCGGTCGACGCTGAGCTTCAGATCGAAGCGGGCCCGGAAGGCGAGGCTCTCCAGGGGGCGGGGAAGGCCGGGCGCGGCTCGGCGGCCGAGCGTCAGGTTGAGCAGAGTGCCCGGCTTCACCTCGGCTGGGTCGATGGCGGAGGCGATCATCGCCTCGACCTGCCGCGCTTCCGCCGGGGCCGCTCCGGAGCGTTCCAGGATCCGGGCGAGGCCTTCGCCGTGGCCGAGGCTCGCGGTAAGATCCACGATCGGCCGCTCGGGAATGTCGCTGAGAGTGCGGACGGCCTCGGTCGGGGCCATCCGGCGGCCCGTGTCGGCGCCGTAGGCCAGCGGCTCGAAGGAAAAGGCGCGGGCTTCGTGAAGCTGCGCATCTGAAAGCGGCGCTGGGCTCGCGCCGACGATCGGCTCGAGGCCGGGTGCGAAGCTGTAGGCGGCGAGGCAAAGGGCAAGGCACGTCCCGAGGCCTCGGAACCATTCGCCCGAGCCGATCCCTTCGCCAAGATCGGTGACGAGGCTGAAGCGCTTGCGTTCGGGGGCCCCGGCCATCCTGGAGCCGAAGCTGGGCGCGGCGGTGCGCAGGGCGGGCGCCTCGAACCGCAGAGCGATCGATCCGCCGCCGCTGGCCGCTTCCAACTGACCGAACTGATACAAGGCGAAGTGCCCCCTCAACCGCAACAGCCTGCAATGTGAACGAGAAGGGTTAAAGCCGCGTGAAGCCGGTGAATCAGGAGAGATGTTGCGCTTGGCCTCTTAAGTGCCGATCTAGGGTTCATGAGCGGCTTCGCGCATTCGCCATTGGCGGCGATTCTTGGGCCCACCAACACCGGCAAGACCCATCTCGCCGTCGAGCGGATGTGCGGCCATTCCAGCGGAATGATCGGCTTCCCGCTGCGGCTGCTCGCGCGCGAGGTCTACGACCGGGTGGTGAAGCTGAAGGGCGTCAACCAGGTCGCTCTGATCACCGGCGAGGAGAAGATCCTTCCGAGGGACGCGCGCTGGTTCCTGTGCACCGCGGAATCGATGCCGATGGAGCGCGACTTTGCGTTCGTTGCACTGGACGAGGCGCAGCTCGGAGCCGATCCCGAGCGCGGCCACGTCTTTACCGACCGTATGCTCCACTCCCGCGGCCGCGAGGAGACGATGATCCTCGGCTCGGAAGCGCTTGCTCCGATGGTCCGCTCGCTCCTTCCAAAGGCGGAGATCATCGGCCGGCCCCGCTTTTCGACTCTGAGCTATGCCGGAGCGACCAAGCTCTCCCGCCTCCCGCCCCGATCCGCGATCGTCGCCTTCTCCGCGGAGCAGGTCTACGCCGTGGCCGAGATGCTTCGCCGGATGCGGGGCGGTGCGGCGGTGGTGATGGGGGCGCTTTCCCCGCGCACCCGAAACGCCCAGGTTGCCATGTATCAGGCGGGGGAGGTCGATTATCTCGTCGCCACCGACGCGATCGGAATGGGCCTCAACATGGACGTCACCCACGTCGCCTTTGCGGGCCTGTCGAAGTTCGACGGCAAGCGGCGGCGGCGTCTGACCCCTGCGGAAATGGCTCAGATCGCAGGCCGTGCCGGACGGCACCAGCGCGACGGCACCTTCGGCTCGCTGATGCTGGAAGGGGAGCAGGCCGCCGAGTTCCGGCCCGAGGACATCGAAGCAATCGAGGAGCACAGCTTCTCATCCCTCGATCACCTGTACTGGCGGGAAGGCGATCCGGACTTTGCCAGTTTGGAGGGGCTGATCCGCGACCTCGAGCGGCGGCCGGACCGGCCGGGCCTGAGAGCGGCTCCGGAAGCGATCGACCTTGCCGTTCTGAAGCGGCTGGCGGAGGATCCCGAGGTCAAGGCCCGCGCGAGAGGCGACGAGCGGGTCCGGAGGCTCTGGGCAGCCTGCGGCCTTCCCGACTTCAGGAAGACGGGGCCGGACCATCACGCTCGGCTGGTGGCGTGCATCTACACCCACCTTACCGAAGGCAACGGGCGAATCCCGCAGGGCTGGTATGCGGAGCAGGTGGCCCGGCTGGACAACGTCCAGGGCGATATCGACACTCTGGCGGACCGCATAGCGGGGGTGAGGACCTGGGCCTATATCGCCCACCGTGCCGACTGGCTGATCAACCCCGAGACGATGGCGGAGCGCACCCGCGAGGTGGAGGAGAAGCTTTCCGATGCCCTTCACGAGCGGCTCACCCAGCGCTTCGTCGACCGCCGCACCTCGGTCCTGATGCGCGACGTCGGCGGCAAGGCGGGCGAGTTCCCGGTGATCGTCGACGAGCAGGGCGAAGTCTCGGTCGGAAGCTACGCCATCGGTCGAATGGACGGGTTCCACTTCGAAGTGGACCCGACCGCCCGCCACGCCGACCGCAAGATGCTGCTCGCAACGGCGGAGCGCCGGCTCGGCGGAGAATATGAGAAGCGCGCCGGAGCGCTGGTCGCGGACACGGACGACCATTTCTCCCTCCGCACCGAGGCGGGCGAGCCGGTCGCCATCCTGTGGCGGGGGCATGAAGTCGCCCGTCTGGGGCCGGGCAAGAACCTGCTCTCGCCACGCGTTCTCCTCGACCGGCGGATCGAGCGGGTGTCGGAGGCGGGACGCGAGGCGGTCATCGAGCGGCTGAAGAACTGGGTCCGTGGGCAGGTGGAGCGTTCGCTCGGGGGACTACGAAGCGCCGGCCTTGCCGCTCAGGACCCGGCAATGCCTGCCGGGGTTCGCTCGATCCTGGCGATGCTTGTGGACGAAGGCGGAATCGTCGCGCGCGACTCGGTCGCCACTCCGCTTGCCACCCTCGAGCGGGAGCAAAGGCGCTCGATCGGAAGGCTGAAGGTGAAGATCGGAGCCCTCGACCTGTTCATGCCCGACATTCTGAAGCCGGAGGCGCGGCGCTGGCGGACTGCGCTTCGGGCCGCGGCTTCCGGCGAGGCCATGCCGATGCTTCCTCCCCATTCCGCGGTCGTGCTTCCGCTTCCGGCCGACGAGCGGCAACGGGCGTTGCTGAGGAGGCTCGGCTTTCGCGCGCTTGGGCCGCAGATGCTTCGCGCCGACCTGGTCGAGCGGCTGGCGCGCCATGCGCACGAAGCGCGGACCGGGAGGCAGTCGAGCGTGGTCGACGAGCCGCTCGCCACTTCGCTGGGCCTCGCGCCTCAGGCGGTCGCGAAGCTGATGCGCGACATCGGCTTCCGCCCTGCCAGCGGGCCGGCGGGCTGGGTCTGGAAAGGCCGGGCGCGGCGGACCCAGGCGCCGAAGTCGGAGCCAAGCGGCGCCTTCGCCGCTCTTGCCGGGCTCCGCCGGGGCTGAAGCGTTGAGGATCGACAAGTTCCTCTGGTTCGCCCGAATCGTGAAAACCCGCTCGCTCGCCCAGCAGCTTGCGGAAAACGGGCGGCTGCGGCTTGCCGGGCGGGTGATCGACCGAGCCCATGCCACGGTGCGGGTCGGAGACGTGATGAGCTTCGCGGTCCACGGCAAGGTGCGGGTTCTGAGGATCGAGGCGCTCCCGCAGAGGCGGGGGCCGCCGGCGGAGGCGCGGCTGCTCTATACGGAGCTCGGCGAAAGCCCCGTTGACGAGCCGAGCGCCAAGTGACTAGGGATTCTCCCTCGCCCCGGAGAAGCCAAAGCCATGACCTACGTCGTCACCGAAGCCTGCATCCGCTGCAAATATATGGATTGCGTGGAAGTGTGTCCGGTCGACTGCTTCTACGAAGGCGAGAACATGCTGGTGATCAACCCCAGCGAGTGCATCGATTGCGGCGTCTGCGAGCCTGAGTGCCCGGCTGAGGCGATCCTTCCCGACACCGAGCCCGGCCTCGAGAAATGGCTCGAGGTCAACGCCACCTACTCCGCCGAATGGCCCAACCTCACCCGAAAGCGGGAGTCCCCTGCGGACGCCGACGAGCACAAGGGTGAAGAGGGCAAGTTCGAGAAATACTTCACGCCGGAGCCGGGACAGGGCGACTAGCCCCATTTTTTCGGCGGGTGACCGTCCGCTGCGCTGGCGTCGGCACCGTATTTATGCTGTATAATGCCCATCGAAGCGGATGCTCTGACGCGTCCGCACTGGTGATCGAGAAGATTCGCCGCAAAATCTGGTGACTTGTGACTGCGTCCGGGGGCGGACGCGGCAAGGAGCCGGCCTTTGCGGCATTCCACAGGAAGGTCTGGTCAAAAAATGGCAACGAAGGCGTTGAACTTCGACGTTGGCGATTATGTCGTCTATCCCAAGCACGGTGTCGGCCGGGTGATCGAGCTGCAGAGCACGGACATCGCCGGTATGCAGCTGGAGCTCTACGTGCTCCGCTTCGAGAAGGAGCGGATGACTCTCCGGGTCCCGACGAACAAGGCCGAGAGCGTCGGAATG
>DASYWC010000073.1:0-5456 GCA_035936615.1 Allosphingosinicella sp.
GCTCGGCTCTCGTCCTTAGCTTGGTTCCGGGAAGCGTCGCCCGGCGGAGGTAGATCCGGGTGTAGATCTCGACCACTGCGCTGCCCTGCTCCGGGAGCGGGCCCATCGGCCAGATCGCCACCTTTCCGTCCAGCCTGTGCAGAAGCCGCATTCCGGAAAAGCTGGCCTTCGCGACCTGGGCGGCTCCGATCGCGTCATAGGCGCTTGCAGTCTTCCGCCCGCCCTGCGCGTTCAGCCGAGCGTCGCACTGGCGAAAGTGCATGAAGCGCGACTTCACTCCGTCAGCGATCCCGAAATAGAAATGCCGGCGGTGGACCCGCTCCAGGAAGCTCGCGGCGCCGAGATCCTCATCGTCGCAGCAGCTCTCGACATAGGCCCAGAACTCACGGGCGGTCGACGGAACGTCCGGCTCCCCCGGAAGGTAGGCGCCCCGCTCGGCGATCGGCGGAGCGAAGCTGAAGTCGAAGCCGAACAGGGTCGGCGCCTCTTCGGCCGCCTCAAGCAGCCATTCCAGCACTTCGGTGCGCGACCAGGGCCTTTCCCGCTCCACCAGGCGAGGGGCTGCATCCCCGGCTTCACAGATCGCGACAGCAATGCCCTTGTGCCGCTTTCCCTTGGCTCCGGACCAGTCGATCGCCGCGAAGCGCTCGAAGCGCGTGGCCACGCTTCAGCCGCCCCTGCGGGCTTCTCTGCGGCGCTCCTCCCACCAGGCAAGCCGTTCGCGGATCCTCGCCTCGAACCCGCGCTCCACAGGCTCGTAGAAGCTCTGCGCCTCCATTTCCTCGGGCCAATAGTCGTCGCCGGAAAAGCCCTCCGGAGCATCGTGGTCGTAGCGATAGCCTTTGCCGTAGCCCACCTCCTTCATCAGCTTGGTCGGAGCGTTGAGGATGTTCTTCGGCGGCATCAGCGAACCGGTCTCCTTGGCGGAGCGCCACGCGGCCTTCTGGGCCAGATAAGCCGCGTTCGATTTGGGCGCGGTGGCGCAATAGAGGCAGGCCTGGACGATCGCGAGTTCCCCTTCAGGCGAACCGAGGAAGTCGTAAGCATCCTTGGCGGCCAGGCACTGGACGAGAGCCTGGGGGTCCGCGAGTCCGATATCCTCCGAAGCGAAGCGCACGATCCGCCGCAGCACGTAGAGCGGCTCCTCCCCAGCCACCAGCATCCGCGCCAGATAGTAAAGCGCCGCCTGCGGGTCCGAGCCGCGCATCGCCTTGTGAAGCGCGGAGATGAGGTTGTAGTGCCCCTCCCGGTCCTTGTCGTACACGGCAACGCGCCTGTGGAGCAGCGCTGAAAGTCCTGCCGGGTCCAGCGGCTCGTCCAGCTCCACCGAAAACAACGTCTCCGCCTGATTGAGAAGGAATCGGCCGTCCCCGTCGGCGGTTGCGACGAGGGCATCGCGAGCCTCAGGAGTCAGCGGGAGGGGCCGCTCCAACAGAGCCTCCGCCCGGTCGAGCAGCTGGCAAAGCGCCCTCGAATCCAGCCGGTTGAGGATCAGCACCTGAGCGCGCGACAGCAAAGCCGCATTGAGCTCGAACGAAGGGTTCTCGGTGGTCGCTCCGACCAGAACGACGGTGCCGTCCTCTACGAAGGGGAGGAAGCCGTCCTGCTGGGCGCGATTGAAGCGGTGGATCTCGTCGACGAACAGAAGGGTCTGCTTGCCGGCACGCCGGTGCTCCTTTGCTTCGGCGAACACCTTCTTGAGGTCGGCGACGCCCGAGAAGACCGCCGAAATGGCGACGAACCGCATTCCAACCGCGTCCGCGAGCAGCCGGGCGATGGTCGTCTTGCCCGTGCCCGGTGGACCCCACAGGATGATGGAGGAGAGCTTTCCGGCGGCGACCATCCGCCCGATCGCGCCTTCCGGCCCAGTGAGATGCTCCTGCCCCACCACCTCGTCCAAAGCGCGCGGCCGAAGCCGGTCGGCCAGTGGGGCGCCGTCCGGCGGCTCCGCGGAAGGGATCGGAGGAGGTTCGCTGGCGAAGAGATCGGCCATCGCTCCAGCCTAGCGGCGTTACCCGTGCAATGCACCCGCCTCTTGACTTCGATACTATAAGATATATTTTCGTCGCATCTAGAGCATACGCAGGAGGTGGCTATGGGTAGAAGATGTGGAAGCGGTTTCCTCTTTGGCGGAATTCCTCCGATCCCGCCGATCCCGCCGATCCCGCCCTTCGAGTTCGGACCGCGCGGGTGGGAAGGGGAGTGGACCGCCGACTTCGGCCCCGGCCCCGGCCGCCGAGGAGGCCGCCGCCGCATGTTCGACTCCGGCGAACTCCGCCTGGTGCTACTGAAGCTTATCTCCGACCAGCCAAGGCACGGCTACGACCTGATCCGGGCGGTCGAGGAGATGACCCACGGCATCTACGCCCCGAGCCCCGGAGTCATCTATCCTACCCTCACCATGCTCCAGGACATGGGGTTGATCGAGGAGTCCGGCGAAAGCGGCACCCGCAAGGCCTATGCGATAACGGCCGCCGGCCAGGCGCATCTCGACGAAAGGGCAGACGAGGTGGAGGCTCTGATGGCCCGCCTGTCCGACCTTGGCAAGGATCGGCGCAAGGCTGGTGGCGGCCCGATCAAGCGGGCGGTGCGCAATCTCCTTTCCGCGCTGTGGCAGCGAGTGACACAGGAGGAGATGGACGAGGAGCGGCTGCACGGGATCGCCGCGATACTCGACGAAGCGGCGCAGAAGATCGAACGGCTCAAGTAGGCGCGCCCGGCGGCTCCTAACCTAGCCGTCCTAACGGACCCGCTTCCCGATCAGGGTGCCCTTCGTGCCGGCGTGGACGAGCTTGAACTGGAAGTCCGGCCAGCTCTTGCGCCAGCGCCGGGCCACGATGCGCTCGCCCGGCCGGGCCGCGTCGTCCAGCAGCACAACTCCGCCGACCCGGATGCGGTCGAACAGAGTCTCGGCCGAGCCCCTGACATAAGGATGGATGGTCCAGGGCGGACCGTCGATCACGAGGAGGTCGATCGAGTCGCGAAGCGGTCCGTGGTCGTACCAGACGCCGGGCCAGCCAGCGGGTGCGGGCCGCAACGGCGCGTGCCTGATCTCGCCCGACAAGCCATGCTCGAGAAGCCATTCCTGCGTGGCGGCTGCGAACTCCCGGTGCTGGTCGATGCTGAGCAGGGCGCCCGATCCATTGATCTGCAGGGCCCGGGCGATGATCAGCGAGCTTGCGCCGGCTCCGAGCTCAAGCACCGACTGCGGCTTTAGATCGAGCACGTGGTCCGTGATCAGGGTCAGGAAGCCGACGTCCGCCTTCCAGCTGCCGAGGTTCGGAAGCGCGTCTTGCGGAAGGCCGAGGCGGTCGAGCAGCGCCGCCCGGCCCTTCTTCGGACCCCCGTAAAGGCTCTTCAGGAGCCAGGGCCAGGAGATCGCGCCGAACAGGCCGACCTGCAGCTTCTCTATCAGAGGCTTTGGAAGCTGCTCGTTGTCCAGAGGCAGGAAGGGGGTGATTTCGCGGGAGGTCATGGGCGATCAACGCTTTCAGGTGCAACCGGAGCCAAAGGCAGGAGCAAGTCGGCCATCTAAGGAAGCCGGCTCGGCCGCGGCTGCCTGCCGGTGCGGTGCTGCCTGATCACCCGGAGATAGCCGGCGATAAGCTCGTCATTGACCTCGTCCCAGCCGAACCGCTGGCTGGCGTGCCAGCCCGCCTTTCCGGCTGCGCTCCGCGCCTCCTCATCCTTGCAATAATAGGCGAGGGCTTCAGCGAACTCGTCGAACGCGCCCGGCCTGCAGAGCCGCCCAGTCACTCCATGAGCCACCAGGCTCTCGCTTCCAGTGGCCCTTGCCGCGACGACGGGTAGCCCGCACGCCATCGCTTCCAGGGTCACGTTGCCGAACGTCTCTGTCACCGACGGATTGAACAGCATGTCCATCGACGCCACCGCTCTCGCCAGCTCCGGCCCCTCGCAAAAGCCGCCGAAGATCGCCTCCGGCAGGCGCTTCTCGAACCATTCCCGGGCCGGCCCGTCGCCGACCACCAGGACCTTGTGGCGAACTCCGCGCCTCTGCAGCCGGTCCACGCTGTCGGCGAAGACGTCGAGCGCCTTTTCCATCACCAGCCGGCCGACGAAGCCCACCACCGGTGTGTCGTCATCGATCCCAAGCCCCCGCCGCCACTCCATGTCGCGCCGTTCGGGGTGGAATATCTCGCGGTCGATCCCGCGCGACCAGATGCCCACGTCGTAATTCATCCGCTGGTCGCGCAGCAGCTGAGCCATCGAATCGGACGGAGCGAAGATGGCGTTGCAGCGCCGGTAGAGCCGGCGGAGCGCCGCGACCATCATCGGCTCCAGGAAGCCGAGGCGATAATAGCGCAGATAGGTCTCAAAACGAGTGTGAACGGAGGCCACAACCGGCAGGTTCAACTTGTGAGCGAGCGTCACCGCCCGGTGACCGAGCATCTCCGGGCTGGCGATATGAAGGATGTTGGGCTGGAAGCGCTGGATGTCGCGCTTCACCCTCGGCGGTATCATCAGCGGCGCGCGATACTCCCCCCTGCCGGGAACCGGGAGAGCCGGGATCGAGACCAAGTCCCCGTTGGGAGGAAAGGCCGGATTGGCCACCGTGGGCGAATAGACCCGGACGGCCGCGCCCTTCTGGAGCAGATAGGCAACCAGCCGGTTCAGAGCCTGGTTCGCGCCGTCGCGGACGTAATTGTAGTTCCCGGTGAAGATCGCGATGCGGAGGTCGGCCACGTCCATCGCAGTCCCGTTATCCATTTTGGGTTGAAAGGCCAACTAGCGTCCGTCCCGGCCGCTCGGGTCATCCTGCCGCCTCGGAAGCCGGCGCAATCGCGCGACCCCCGCCCAGATCGGCAGGACCAGCATTGCCAGAAGCAGGAGGGCGATGAGCTTGTTCATGATGGACGGCCTGCAAACGAACGCCCCGCCGGATCGCTCCGGCGGGGCGCGTTTGGTCAGGCGAGGACCGGTTTAGTCCTGCAAATACTCGCCCGCATCGGCGTCCGTTCCGTGGCCGTCCGGAGCCGCGGCTGCGAGCGGATCGTCGCCGATCGCAGCTTCGGGCCCTTGGGCCAGCTCCGCCGCATGCTCTTCTTCCGCGCTGTTGGCGGCGATCAGGGCCTCCTGCGTGGCCGCAAGCGACTCCTGCAGCTTCTTGTGCTGAGCCCGAAGAGCGGCGTCGCGGCTGTTGGCTGCGATCCGCATCCGGTTCATGCCGGCACCGGTACCGGCCGGGATCAGGCGGCCGACGATGACGTTCTCCTTCAGGCCATCGAGCGTGTCGATCTTGCCCTGCACGGAAGCCTCGGTCAGCACCCGGGTCGTCTCCTGGAAGGAGGCGGCCGAGATGAAGCTTCGGGTCTGCAAGCTCGCCTTTGTGATTCCCAGCAGCACCGGCTTGCCTTCGGCGGGCCGCTGCTTGGGCGTCAGCTTGGCATTGGCCTCACGCATCTCCTGGTGATCGACCTGCTCGCCCACCAGGAAGG
>DASYWC010000074.1:0-4673 GCA_035936615.1 Allosphingosinicella sp.
CCTCGGGCCTCGGAACCACCGGCTCCTCGACCTCCACGGGTGGCATCGGCGGCGGCTCCGGCCAGGGTGGAAGCGGGTCCGGCGGCGGCGGCTTCGGCGGTGGATCAGGCGGCGGCTCTGGTGGCGGCTCGATGGGCGGCGGCTCGGGCGGAAGCTCGTCCGGCGGCTCGGGAACCGACATCAAGGCCCAGCTTCGCGACGGCGTCTCAACCATCCAGCAGCAGGCGGGCGAGAAGGTCCGCTCCTATGCCGAGACCGGCAAGGACCGCGCCACCAGCGCGCTCGAGGACCTGTCCAAGGTCGTCAACGATGCGGCCGCCTCGATCGATGAGCGGCTCGGTTCCGAATATGGCGAATATGCCCGCCGCGCAGCAGACGCGGTGACCGGCCTTGCCGACACGCTTCGCCAGCGCGACGTGGACACTCTGTTCGACGACGGCCGCAACATGGTTCGCAAGAGCCCGGGCGTTGCCCTAGGCGCAGCAGCGGTGATCGGCTTCACCCTGGTCCGCCTGATCAAGTCCGGGATGGACGACAGCGGCTACCGCGGCGGCGGCAGTGGCGGACAGCGCGGAGGCGAGATCGACGTGGACTTCCGTGCCGATCCCGCATTGGGCGGCGAGGATTCGGTCAACCTCACCCCTTCGGCAACGACCCCGAACACGGGAGTCTGACGATGGAGGTCCGGGTTGATCACCCCAACGACAACTCCATCAAAGACCTGTTCAGCCAGCTGGTCGACGATGGGCGCAACCTCGTCAAGGCGGAGGTCGGCCTGTACAAGCAGGTCGCCCTCTACCGCGCCGGAAAGGCGAAGATCGGCCTTGCCGCGCTGGTTGCAGGCGGGCTCCTCGCTTACGCGGCCCTGATCGCGGCCCTGGTCGGCTTCGTCATGGGGCTTGCCGACCTGATCGGCCCGGTCGCCGGCGGCCTGGTCGTTCTGGCGGTCTGCGGAATCATCGCTTTCCTGCTCTTCCGCTTCGGAGCGTCCAAGATGGCCGCGCTATCCGGCGACGAGGAAGAAAGGGCTGCTCTTGCGGCCGGGGAGCGAGTAACATGACCGACAAGAAGGACAAGGATCCCGGCGCTGCCCAGCTTGAGCGAGCGAAGGTCGAGGCGGAGCTCGCCAAGAAGCGGCTCAGCTCGACGATGAGCGAGCTTCAAACGAGGCTGAAGCCCGCGAATCTCGCAAGCGAGGCGTGGAGCGGAGTTCGGGGCAAGGGCGAAGACCTTGCCGACAACACAATGCAGACCGTGAGGGAAAGGCCCGCGGCAGCATCCGGAATCGCTGCTGCAATCGTCCTCTTCCTCGCCCGCGGCCCGCTCTGGAGGGGAGTGAAACGGCTCTTCAGCGGTGAGGACCACAGCGATCTTGTGATGACGAAGGTCAGCAGGAAAGACGACAATTACGACCTGGCCGCCCCCGCGGTTACGAGGCCGACCCATGAAGGAGCAAACGCATGACTACGACCGAGACGGACATGGACAGGGACACCGGCACCACCGGCCGGAGCCGCACGGGCGGCGGGGCGCGGAGCAAGGCGAGCGACGCCTATAGCACCGCCCGGGAGCGTACCGGAGCAGCCTTCGGCGGGGCCTCGGAGCGGGCCGGTCGGGTCGCCGAACGCACGTCGGAGAGCATCGACTCCAACCCGGTGATCGCTTTGGTCGGCGGGCTTGCGCTTGGAGCGGTGCTCGGAGCCCTGCTCCCCAAGACCCGCAAGGAAGAAGAGCTTCTCGGCGACTACGGGCGCAAGATCAACGACACGGCTCGCGAGGCCGCCCGGGCCGCCAAGGAAGCCGGCACCGGCAAGCTCGACGAGCTCGGCTACAACCGCGACAACATCAAGCAGAAGGTCGATTCGCTGCGAAGCGACGCAGCCGAGATCGCGGCGGCGGCCGCCCAGCAGATCAAGGGCGACGCCAAGCAGGTGGCGAGCGCTGCAGCAAGCGATGCCAAGGAGGTCGCCGGCGCTGCGGCCACCGAAGCCAAGGCCGCGGCCAAGAACGAAGCCAAGAGCGGCAGCACTGGCAGCACCGGCAGCACCGGCACCACCGGAACTGCCGGCACCACCGGCACTGCCGGAACCACTCGCGGCACCGGAACCACTGGCACCACCGGCGGCACTGGCGGCACCGGCGGCACCTTCTAAGGCTGCTCAAGTCTCACGGCGGGCCGCAAGGCTTGCCTGGAATGGCGATCCTGTTAGGGCCCGGTTTTGGGGACCCTCCAGGGTCGCCATTTCTACTTTTCAAAGGTCAGGCATGAGCAAGTTGCATCTGGTTTTCGGCGGCAAGGTCAAGGATCCGCAGGGCACCGACTTCGATCTCTCCACCGTGCACGTGGTCGGGCTGTTCCCCGATTATGCGAGCGCTCTCGACGCCTGGCGCTCCAACGCCCAGCGAACGGTCGACGACGCGGAGATGAAATATGTGGTCGTCCACCTCCACCGGCTGCTCGAGCCGGATCTGGAATAGATCCTCCCCAGCTTTTGCTGGGGAGGGGTTCAGGCCTTCCGGTAGCGCAAGAGCAGAAGCGGCTTCGAAAGCAGCATTCCCGCGAGGAAGCCGCCGATATGGGCGGCGATGGCGACTCCGATGCCCGCCCTGCTGAAAGTGAGCCCGACCACGACCTGCAGCGCGATCCAGGCAGCGGCAACCCACAGCGCGTTCAGCCACAAGGCGAGTAAAGGGTTGGCGACCTTCACGCGGTTGCGCCCGAACAGCATGGCATAGGTGCCGAGCACCGCGGAGACAGCCCCGCTGGCGCCGATCATCGTCGTGAACTCGGAGGGATTCACCACATATTGCCCAGCGGCGGCCACATAGGCGCCCGCGACGTACAGGATCAGCAAGCCGGGCCCGCCGATAATGTTCTCGACCGCCCGACCGCAGAACAGGAGGATGATCAGGTTCAGTGCGAGATGCGCGAAACCCGAATGAACGAGGGTGGCCGACAAGGGTGTAAGGAACAGCGGCGCGAGCGCCTCGTCCCCTTCCACGCCGCCCACCCTGCCTGGAATGAAGCCGCCCCAGATCGCCGCAATGTCGCTGATGCCCAGAGCGGCGGCCAGAGCCCAGGCCGCGGCAGTAAGCCCGGCGATAACGAGGGTAACGCGCGCCCCGCGCCAGTCTTCAGGAGGCCGCATCGCGGAGGCTCGGGCGCTCGCTCAAATGAATTCGATCTTCTCGATCTCGTAATATTTGTCGCCAGAGGGAGCCGAGACCTCGACCTCGTCGCCGACGCTCCGGCCGATCAGCGCGCGGCCGAGCGGAGACGAATAGCTGATCCGCCCGATCTTGGCGTCCGCTTCGGTCTGGCCGACGATCTGGTATTTGATCTTGTTGTCGTTCTCGTCGAGCAGGTGGACCGTCGCTCCGAACACCACCTTGTCGCCGGAGAGGGTGGCGGGATCGATGACGAGAGCCCGGCTCAGGCGGTCGTCGATCTCGGCGATCTGCGCCTCGACCTGCCCCTGCCGCTCCTTGGCCGCATGGTATTCGGCGTTCTCCGACAAGTCGCCGTGAGCCCGCGCTTCCTCGATGGCGTCGATGATCGACGGCCGCTCGACGGTCTTGAGGTGCCGAACCTCGCTTTGCAGCCTCTCATAGCCTTCGGCCAGCATCGGCATCTTGTCGACCGTCGCCATAGTGTAGCCTTTCGTCAAAACCTTGGTTCAGCCGCCTTTCGCAAGGCCGCTTGATCTACATCAGAACTGTGCGAGGATTATGTCCTGGAGGCGTAATAATAGTCCTGAAGCGAGCGTACTTCAAGACTGTGCTGCCTCAGCGCCCCGATCGCCCTTACCACCGCTGCGCTCGACGCGGCGGTCGTGAAGTAGGGAACCTTGGACATCAGCGCCGATGCCCGGATCGAAGCGGAGTCCTTGTGGCTCTGCCAGCCTTCGGTGGTGTTGAAGATAAGGGCGATGTCGCCGTCCTTGATCTTGTCCACGATATGCGGCCGCCCCTGAGCGACCTTGTTGACCCGCTCCACCTCGAGCCCCTCCGAATCCAGGTAATCCGCGGTCCCGCCGGTGGCGATGACGGTGAACCCGAACTCCAGCAACGCCCGGACCGGAGGCACGATGATCGATTTGTCGCTCTCCTTGACGGATACGAACAAGGTCCCGGACGTCGGCAGGTTCACACCTCCGCCGATCTGCGACTTCAGGAAGGCCGTGGCAAAGTCGTAAGAGATTCCCATGACTTCGCCGGTAGACTTCATTTCCGGTGACAGGACCGGGTCGATACCCGGGAAGCGGGCGAACGGGAACACCGCCTCCTTCACCGAGATATGGGGAACCTGGCGCCTGATCGGCGGGAGGTCCCTCAGCATCTCTCCGGCCATCACCCGCGCCGCGATCTTGGCGATCGGGGCGCCGATCGCCTTGGCGACGAAGGGTACGGTCCGGCTTGCCCTCGGATTGACCTCGATCAGATAGACCTGGAAGCCTGCACCGGACCCCGATCCGGTGTCCTTCACCGCGAACTGGATGTTCATCAGCCCGATCACGTTCAACGCGAGCGCAAGCTCCCTCGCCTGGCGCTCCAGCTCCTCGATGATCGGCTGATCCAGGCTGTAGGGCGGAAGCGAGCAGGCGCTGTCGCCCGAATGGACTCCTGCCTCCTGGATATGCTGCATCACTCCTGCGATGACGACGTCGCGGCCG
>DASYWC010000075.1:0-9156 GCA_035936615.1 Allosphingosinicella sp.
GATTGGGGATCAGGTTGGCACGGCGCTGATAGGCAGCCTCGACGTCCGCCCATTTGGCGTTCACTTCTTCCTCGGCCGTCGGAATGGCGTTGATGCCGCAGCTGGAAAGCGAGACCGCCGCGACGGGAGCGAGAAGCGCTGTCATCAGGCGAGTGCGGTGCATCTAGGTCCCTCCTTGTATATTTCCCGACGCGAAGTAGGCACTTCGATGCGCAACCGCAACGGGGAACGGACATGCTCCAGGGCTTCAGGGAGTTCATCAACCGCGGCAACGTGGTGGACCTTGCAGTCGCCGTGATCATCGGCGCCGCCTTTTCCCGGATCATCAACTCGCTCACCGACGACGTGCTCATGCCGGTGATCGGCTGGGCAGTCGGCGATCTGGATTTCTCCAACTATTTCGTTCGGCTGGGGCCGCTTCCGCAAGGCTATGCCGGCGATCCGGACAATTATGCGGCTCTCAAGGCGGCCGGAGTTCCGATGTTCGGCTACGGCCAGTTCGTCACCGCCGCGGTCAACTTCCTGATCGTGGCGTTCATCATCTTCCTTCTGGTGCGCCTCATCAAGCGGACCTTCCCCGAGAAGGACGTGCCGCATGCCTCCGAGCCCGCCGAGGTCGCCCTGCTTCGGGACATAAGGGACGAGCTGCGGCGCCAGGGCGGGGCGCCGGACACTTCACATTAAGGTGCAACTCCCTATATGGGATCTGCCGGTTTCGGCCGGCTATGGCGATAAATTGTGGCGTGCAATAGACGCAGCGGACCCGGGGGCGGTACCCGGCGGCTCCACCAAAACAGGCGGTTTTCCGCCAGTCCTGATGGGGCCGAACTAGGATCGACGTGTGTTGAAAAGCGCTTCTTTCGCCCGGCCTGAATGCGCCGTTAAACCGTTCAAAACCACAAGTGCCAACGATAACGAAGCACTCGCGATCGCTGCGTAACTGATCCCTCACGGGAAAAGTTACAAAGCTTAAGCGCGGCAGGGACCACGCCGGGCAACAGAAGTGGAAACCAGCGGCCCCGGGGGTGCCGGGCAACAGAAACCCCCGACTTCCCAGACATAGGCGGAGCACCGGGCAACAGAAGCTCCCCACCTTTCCCCCCTCCATTCGTCGCGCTTTCGGGAACCGCCATAGGTGCGTAAGAATTATTGCGGCTCCACAACGAGGGGTGAGATCATGAAGCTTTGTTCCAGATTCCTGGCGATCGCCGCCTTTGCAGCTCTGGCTGCGTGCGGCGGCGGAAACGAGGCTGGCGACAACATCGAAGCAGCCGCGGACAACCAGGCCGAGATGCTCGAGAACCGGGCCACCAACCTGGAGCAGCAGGCCGATAACACCACCGGCGCTGCCGCCGACACCCTCGAAAACCAAGCCGCGGCGCTCGAGAACCAGGCCGAGGCCACCCGCGAGGCCGGCGAGAACCAGGCCGAAGCGGTCGAACAGAACAGCCAGTAAGATGCTTAGCGGGGCCGCTCCCGCAGCGGCCCCTATTGCTTGGCGAACAGCTTGGCCCTGTCGCGCATGGCCTTGAATTCGAGCGCGTTGCCCGAAGGATCAAGGAAGAACATCGTCGCCTGCTCGCCGGGCTGACCTTCGAAGCGGATCGTCGGCTCGATCACGAACTCCACTCCAGCACCGCGCAGCTTTTCGGCAAGCGCCCGCCACTCGTCCATCTCGAGCACCGCTCCGAAATGCGGCACCGGCACGTCGTGTCCGTCCACCGGGTTGCTGTGGCGGCGCGGCTCCATGCCCGGGGCGCGGTGGGCCACGATCTGATGGCCGAAAAAGTCGTAGTCGATCCACTCGTCCGAGCTGCGCCCTTCCGCGCAGCCGAGAAGGCCGCCGTAGAAGCTTCGGGCGGAGCCGAGATCGTGGACCGGGAAGGCGAGGTGAAATGGAGGCAGGGTCATGCGCTTTTCTCTAACGCGGTTGAAACTCATGTCGATCCTCCACATACGCAGCAGGCATGAAGTTCCTGGCTCTCGCCTTTCTCGCAGGTCTGGTCAGCGCGCTCGGTTTCGAGCCGCTCAACCTCTGGCCGCTCACCCTGCTGGCATTCGCGGGGCTGATGTGGCTCATCCAGAAGGCGCGGCGGCTGAGGAGCGCGCTCGCGCTCGGCTGGTGGTTCGGGGTCGGGCAGTTCGTGCTCGGGCTGAACTGGATCGCCACCGCCTTCACCTACCAGTCCGCCATGCCCGCATGGCTCGGGTGGGTGTCGGTGGTTCTGCTCTCCCTCTACCTTGCAGTCTATCCGGCCATGGCGGCAGGCCTTGCCTGGCGCTACGGGCGGAAGGACAGGCTCGCCTTCGTCTTCATCTTCGCTGCTGCCTGGATCGTCACCGAATGGCTTCGGGCGACGATGTTCACCGGCTTCGCCTGGAACCCCGTCGGAGTGGCCCTGCTCCCGACCGCCACGGCGCGTCTGTCGACGATCGTCGGCACCTACGGCCTTTCCGGGATCGCGGTGCTGCTCGGCGGCACCTTGCTGCTGTTCTTCGAACGCTACTGGAAGACCGGGGTCATAATGGCGGCTCTGATCGTCGGAATCAGCGCCGCAAGGTGGGGCTTCGAGCAGCGGAGCGTCGGAAGCCCCGGGCTGCCCCTCACCGTCGTCCAGCCGAACATCGGCCAGGAGCAGAAATGGACCCCCGGCTTCGAAGAGCGCAATTTCGAGCGGCTGAAGAACCTTTCCAAGCGCGAGGGCACAGATGAAGCCCCTCGCCTGCTCCTCTGGCCCGAAGCCGCGATCACCAAGCCGCTTGAGGACGGGCGCCGCAACTTCCTGGCTCAGCGAAGCGCGCGGCTTACCCGAAGCAAGGCGGCCTCGGTGCTTGGGCCGCGCGATCTCCTGCTCACCGGCGGAGTCACTCTGCGCTCGCTGGACGGCGTCCAGGTCAGCAGCGGAACGAACAGCGTCTTCGCGATGGACCCGTCGGGACGGATCCTCGGCCGCTACGACAAGGCGCACCTCGTCCCCTACGGCGAGTATCTGCCCGCGCGCCCGATCCTGTCGCGCCTTGGCCTGACGAGGCTTGCCCCCGGAGCGGTGGATTTCGATTCCGGCCCCGGCCCGCAAACCATGGTCCTTCCGGGGGTTGGGACGATCGGATTCCAGCTTTGTTACGAGATGATCTTCTCGGGCGAGGTGGTCGACAGGCGAAACCGCCCCGGCTTCCTATTCAATCCATCCAACGACGCCTGGTTCGGAAGCTGGGGACCGCCGCAGCACCTTGCCCAGGCCAGGCTGCGCGCCGTGGAGGAAGGCTTGCCGGTGCTCCGGTCGACCCCCACTGGAATTTCCGCGGTCGTCGACGCGGACGGGGAGATCGTCGCCAGCATCCCCTGGAGGCAGCAAGGAGTGATCCACGCGCTTCTCCCGCCGGCCAAGGCGCCGACATTGTTCTCGCGCCTCGGCAACATCGCGCCCTTCCTGTTCGCCCTGTTCCTGATCCTGGTCGCCGTTGTGGTCCACCGCAGGGCGCCCGCCCATATACTCGCGCGGGAAGCTCGCGGCCGGTGATTGCAGTGGCGCACGATCCGCGCTAGGGGCCGCATATAAGGATATCTTTATATCCTGAACTCCCGCGTTTTCAGCTCCTGCAAAAAGGCCGTCTTCCGCATGCGCAGCAACTATCTCTTCACGTCCGAATCGGTTTCGGAAGGTCACCCCGACAAGGTCGCCGACCAGATTTCGGACTCGGTCGTAGACCTCTTCATCGGCCGCGACCCCGAAGCCCGCGTCGCCTGCGAGACGATGGTCACCACCAACCGGATCGTCCTTGCCGGAGAAGTGCGCTGCAAGCCCGACGTGGCTCCGACCCAGGCGGAGATCGAGGATGTGGTTCGCCAGACGGTCAGGAAGATCGGCTACGAGCAGCACGGCTTCCACTGGCAATATGCCGACTTCGCCTGCCACCTGCACGGCCAGTCCGCCCATATCGCCATGGGTGTCGATGAAAGCGGCAACAAGGACGAGGGCGCGGGCGACCAGGGCATCATGTTCGGCTACGCCACGGACGAGACTCCCGACCTGATGCCCGCGACGCTCTATTATTCTCACCGGATCCTCGAGCGCATGGCGCTCGACCGCCATTCCAAGAAGGTCGACTTCCTGGAGCCGGACGCCAAGAGCCAGGTCACTCTCCAGTATGAGAACGGAGTGCCGGTCCGCGCCACGGCGCTGGTCGTTTCCACCCAGCATTCGCCGGCGCTCAGCAACGACGCCGGCCAGGCCACCTTGCGCGACTATGTCAAAGGCATCTTCGCCGAGGTCATGCCGGAAGGCTGGCTGCCGGGCGACGAAGGCATTTTCGTCAACCCGACCGGCCTGTTCGAGATCGGCGGCCCGGACGGCGATGCTGGCCTTACCGGCCGCAAGATCATCGTCGACACCTATGGCGGCGCTGCTCCGCACGGCGGAGGCGCCTTTTCGGGCAAGGACCCGACCAAGGTCGACCGCTCGGCCGCTTATGTCAGCCGCTACCTCGCCAAGAACGTCGTTGCCGCGGGCCTTGCCAAGCGCTGCACGATCCAGCTCTCCTACGCGATCGGAGTTGCCGAGCCGCTGTCGCTCTACGTGGACCTGCACGGAACCGAGCGCGAGGGCGTCACCGCCGCGCGGCTGGAGGAGGTGCTTCCAACGCTGGTGCGCCTCACCCCCAAGGGCATCCGGACCCACCTCGGCCTCAACAAGCCGATCTACTCCCCCACCGCAGCCTACGGCCATTTCGGCCGCAAGCCCGACGGAGACCTGTTCAGCTGGGAAAAGACCGACCTGGTCGACCAGCTGAAGCAGGCCATCTAGTCCGAGACTCTGCCCCGCCCCCAAACCGGCTTGCGGCTGAGGCACTTGGCTGTCACTCTTTGCGGGTCTCGGCTAGGTGAGGGCATCGAAATGGCACTTCGGTTCATAGTTGCGGCTGTAGCGGCAACGCTCCCTACGGCAGCCCTTCCGGCGGCAGCGGCCCCTCCCCGGGTCAGCGCCGTCGAGCAGGCGAGCATTCAGCAGGCGCTGAGCCGCGGAGCCTTGATCTACGCCTATGACAAAGCCGCGTGGGTCGGCACCGACGACATGCTCACCAGGATCAAGAACCCGGAGAAGGTCGTCGGCGGCTGGATCGTGGACGGGCCTGCCGAGGCGCCCGAACTGGTCTTCTTCGACCAGAATCCAACCGAACCGCGCGCGGTCTACGTGGCTCGCTTTCAGGGCCGGCGGCTCGTTTCCAGCCGTGTGGTCGGGCCCGGCGAGGACAGTTCGCTGAGCGCTGAGCGCAAGCGCCTGGTCACCGCGCAGCGGGCGGCCGTGAAGGCGTTCATGTCGAGCCGTCCGGCTCGGTGCTCGGACCAGCAGTTCAATACCCTGATACTGCCGCCTCCGGCGCCGGGGGCGCCGGCCCTCGTTTATTTCCTGACTCCGCAGACTGAGAGGGACGCGATCCCCTTCGGCGGCCATTACCTCGTTCAGGTTTCCGCCGACGGGAAGGCGGCTCCCGCGCGGCCGTTCAGCAAATCATGCCTCAACATGCCCTTCCGCAAACCAGGCGTGCCCTCACCCGAGGCGCTCGCGGTTACCCATCTGCTGGACCCTGTTCCGACCGAGATTCACGTCTTTTCTTCGCTGGCGGCGGGTCTCCCCCTCGTGGTCATGACCACTCAGAACAACAAAGTCTGGTCGGTCACAGGCAGCCGAATCGAAGGAATCGGTATGAAGGGTCTGAAATAGGGGGGCGCGCAGCGGCTTGTCGCCGAGCTCGCCTACCGTTCGACCTAGCGGGCTTTGTAGACTAGTCCCGGCCAGATGAACGATCCAACTACCATTCGCCGTCTCTACGGCCGCCGTTCCGGCCACAAGCTGCGCCAGGGGCAGGCGGCGCTCTTGGAGGAGCTGCTGCCGGCGATCGCGGTGCCTGAGCAAGGGCCTCTTGGCGCGGAAAGCCTGTTCGGGGACGACCGTCCGCTCCATTTCGAGATCGGCTTCGGCAGCGGCGAGCACCTGGCCTCCCGCGCCGATCTGCTGCCCGACCACGGCTTCATCGGCGCCGAGCCCTTCCTGAACGGTGTGGTAGGCGCGCTCCAGCATGTCCGCGACCGGCACCTGCCGAACGTGCGCCTGCATATGGGCGATGCTCTGGAAGTGCTTGAGCGGCTTCCCGACGCCTCCCTGCGCTTCGTCTACCTGCTCCATCCGGACCCCTGGCCCAAGCTTCGCCACGCGAAGCGACGAATGGTGAATCATGGCCCGCTCGACCTGATCGCAGCCAAGCTTCAGTCCGGCGGCGAATTCCGATTAGGCACGGACGATCCCACCTATTGCCGCTGGTCCATGGTGATCATGAACCAGCGCCGCGACTTCGAATGGCTTGCGGAAAGCGCCAAGGATTTCCTCACCCGCCCCGGCGGCTGGCCCGAGACCCGCTACGAAGCCAAGGCCCGCCGCAAGGGGCACGAGGTCTGGTACTTCCGCTATCGGCGCTCCTAGCGGGGGCGAGACAGCCTGAGCAGCCTCCCGCCCGAGCCGCCGCGCTCGTCCTCGAGCAGGTAGATCGCGCCGTCCGGCCCCTCCTCCACCTCGCGGATGCGCTGGCCCATGTCCCAGCGCTGGCCTTCGCGAGCGTTCGCCCCGTCCAGGTCGACCCGGATCAGAGCCTTGCCCGAGAGCGCGCCAAGGAACGCGTCGCCTCGCCACTGCGGGAACATCTTGCCCGAATAGATGATCAGGCTTGCCGGCGAGACTCCGTTCCAGGTGATCTTCGGGGCAGCGAACTCGGGGCGGGTGGGGTGATCGGGAATGTCGCGGCCGTCATAATGGCTTCCGTTGGACACGATCGGGTAGCCGTAATTCTTGCCGCGCTCGATCAGGTTGAACTCGTCGCCGTTCTTCGGCCCCATTTCATGCTGCCACAAGCGCCCCTGGGCGTCGAAGGCGATCCCGAGCGGGTTCCGGTGGCCCATCGTCCACAGCTGCGCAGTCACTCCTCCGCGCCCGGCCCAGGGATTATCCCGAGGAACCGAGCCGTCGGCGTTGAGGCGCACGATCTTTCCGAGCGTCTGGGCCGGATCCTGCGCTGGAGTGAACTTTTCCCGCTCCCCGTTGGTGATGTAGAGCTTGCCGTCCGGCCCGAAGGCGAGGCGGTGTCCGAGATGGCCTCGGCCAGTCACCTTGGGCTGCTGCCGCCAGATGACCTGGAAGCCCTCCAGACGGGCGGTATTCCCCTCCTGCACGAGCCGCCCCCGCCCCACCGCTGCGCCCCTCGTATCCCCCGGCCCGCCTTCCGACCAGCTCAGGTAGATCATTCGGTTGGTCCTGAAGTCGGGATGGAGGATCACGTCGCCAAGCCCCGCCTGGCCGCCATAGTCGACCGCCGGCGCGCCCTGGACGACGATGCCGCCGCCACTGCCGCGAGCTGCGCCGGCGCGTTCGTAGCGGAGGCGGCCCTGCTTCTCGGTTACGAGGAAGTCGCCGTTCGGGAGGAAGGTCATGGCCCAGGGCTGATCGTATTTGGCGACCGGAGTCACCACGAACGGAGTTCCGCCCGCCGAGGGCGCAGCGGCCAGGCCGACCGCTCCGTTGGCGCCCGAAACCGAGTCCCCGGTTCCGTTGCAGCCGGCAACCAGAAGGGACGGTAGAGCGGCAAGAATGATCGATCGCATCGGTGGGAGCCTTTCTAAAACTGCAGGTTGTTTCTGACGAACCCTCAACGAGGCCCGCAAGTTTCCCGACGCCCCTCCTTTTCCCAAGCTCGGACGCGCTGCCTGAGGCAACGATCTGCTGCCGGAACAAGTCATGGAGGCGGGACGTTTTTCACTTCCCTGGCACGAAGAGTGGGCGTCGCGAGGAAACCACAAGTACGGAGAACACATCCGATGCGTAAATCACTCCTGCCGGTTGTCCTCGCCGGCTCTCTCGCCCTCGGCGGCTGCACCTCGGTTCTTCCCGCGGTCCTTGGAAGCGTCCTCCAGGGCGGCCTTGGCGGCGGCGGCGGCTATGACCAGGGCTATGGCGGCCAGCAATTCCAGCAGGCGGCAGTAAACGCGTGCGGCCAGCAAGCCTCGCGCTACGGCCGGGTCAACATCGCCGACGTCCGGCAGGTCAGCAACAGCACCTTGCGGGTTTTCGGGACTGTCGACTCCGGCAATTTCCAACGGCGAAGCTTCAGCTGCGACTTCCGCAGCGACGGCCGGATCACGAACTTCGGCTTCAGGTAAGGCGGGCGCTTCCATCCCCTGACGCGATGCGAGGGTGACGAGCGCGGTAAAGTGCCTTAGCTGAGGCTTATGAAGCAGCTTGTTGCACTCGCCGCGCTTGCCCTTTCCGCCTGCGCCACCCTGCCCGCGAGCACCAGCCCGCAGGACCAGTTCTTCGCCCGCCTCACAGCCTTGTGCGGAAGGGCGTTCGAAGGGCGAATTGCAAGCCCGCCGGTCGAGGCGGATTCGAACTTCGCCGGCAAGAGGCTGGTGATGCACGTTCGGGAATGCTCGGCCAACACCATCCGGATCCCCTTCCACGTCGGCGAGGATCGCTCCCGCACCTGGGTGATCACCCGCACTCCAGCCGGGCTGCGCCTGAAGCACGACCACCGCCACGAGGACGGAAGCGAGGACAAGCTGACACAATATGGAGGCGACACTCTCCACCAAGGCACGCCGCAGCGGCAGGAATTCCCCGCCGACCAATTCTCCAGAGACCTGTTCGTCCGTGAGAATCTTCCCCAGTCGGTGGCCAATGTCTGGGCGATGGAAGTCGTGCCGGGGCAAATGTTCGCATATGAGCTCCGCCGCCCCAACCGCTTCTTCCGGGTGGAGTTCGACCTCACGCGGCCTGTCGCGCCGCCTCCGCCGCCGTGGGGCGCCCGCTAATCCGCTTGCTCCCGCTTCGGCTTGAGCCTATATAGCGGCTTCCTTCCTCGACATCGTTAGACGTTGAGGCTGGTCCCGGGGACGGGGCCGGCACGGGAGAGCTTTTGGCTGTTGGAGCATTGATGACGGACCTCGCCGAATTGACGAAGCTGATCGAGACCGAGGCCAAGGCCCAGGGGCTCGCGCTGGTGCGGGTCAAGATGATGGGCGGTACGTCCGATCCGACTCTGCAGGTGATGGCGGAGCGTCCGGACACCCGCCAGCTGACCCTTGAAGACTGCGCGCGCCTGTCGCGGCGC
>DASYWC010000076.1:0-7612 GCA_035936615.1 Allosphingosinicella sp.
CCGCTACCATTCTCTGCCCTTTGTCGCGTGCCGCTACCCCAGTTTTCGTGAACTTTCTCCCTCCGTGATCCAGCCAATTCGACGTCGCTACTGATATTGAAACAAAAAGGCGCTAAGCGGCCTGGATGCAAGCTTCCGCCTTTCCACAGATCGATTACACCTCCTGCGACAAGGAGCCGATCCACATACCCGGTGCGACCCAGCCCCATGGCGTGCTGCTCATCGTCGAGTCCCCAGGCGGTCCCATCCTGCAGGCGGCCGGCCCTCACACCCTTCTCCGGTGCGACACTCAGTCGGTGCTGGGGAAGGCGCTTGCGGAGGTTCTCGGCTCAAGGGCCGAAGAACTGCTGCAAACAGCCGCCGGCCTGATCGACAAGGCGCCGGTCTATGTCGGCTCCCTCAGTCTGCCGGGAGCCGAGCGGGACGTCGATCTTCTCGCTCACGAGGTGGACGGGCGACTGGTGGTTGAACTCGAATCGAGGGACGCCCCGATGCCGGCAGCGGGCTCGATCCTCGCCGCGGGCCGTCGGGCAGCGGCCAGGATCGCCGGGCAAACCACAGTCGAGGCTACCTGCAACGCCGTCGTCCAGGAGGTGCGGGCACTCGTCGGGTACGACAGGGTCATGGTATACCGCTTCCTGAACGACGCCAGCGGCTCCGTGGTCGCCGAAGCCCGGGCGGACAGCGCCAAGTCCTACCTCAACCACCGCTTTCCGGCCTCGGACATTCCCAGCCAGGCGAGGGAGCTTTACGTCCGCAATCTCGCTCGAGTGATCCCGGACGTGGGCTATGTCCCCCAGCCTCTGCTCGGCGTTGCGGGTGACGAGATCGTGCTCGACATGAGCAACTGCCTGCTTCGGAGCATCTCGCCGATCCACATCCAGTACCTCAAGAACATGGGCGTGGGAGCGTCGGCATCCTTTTCGGTGGTGAAGGACGGGGCGCTTTGGGGGCTGATCGCATGCCACCACCCGGCCCGCAGGCTGGTCCCCTGGGAAATCAGGGAGACCTGCGGCTATCTGGCGCAGAGCCTCTCCTACCAGCTAAGGGCGCAGGGCGCCGCCGACCGGCACTCGCGCCTCTCCGCCTCCAGCAGGCGCCGCGAGACTCTGCTTGCGAAGCTCAATGGCTCGCTCGATGTTGACACCGCCCTGATCGATCATCGCTCCCAGCTAAGGCAGCTGATCGACTGCGACGGTGCCGCCGTGGTCAGCGGGAGCACGGTGAAGACCTTGGGCTCGGTCCCGCCGGCGCAGGAGCTTGAGGCGCTGATCGACTGGCTGGTGCACACGGGCGAGGAGCATTGCTTCAGCACCCGCAAGCTCGGCCAGGCCTTTCCGGGGGCGCGGAACTTCCAAAGCCCGATCAAGGGAATGCTGGCCGCGGTCGTCGACGCCGACCGCAGGGTGCTCGTCATCTGGTTCCGGGTGGAGCAGATCGAGACTGTCGAGTGGGCCGGCAATCCCCACAAGCAAGACAGCTCGGATCCAACCGTGCCCCTGTCTCCCCGGCACTCGTTCGAAACCTGGACCGAAAAGGTCTCCGGCTCCTCCACCGAATGGCAGATGGAGGAGATCGAGGCCGCCGAGGCTTTTCAGGCAGGGCTCAGGGAGCTGAGGCAGCGGCGGCAGCTGGCCGACCTCAACATGCAGCTGGAGCTGGCCCTGGCCGCCGAGCGCAAGGCGCGGGCCGAGCTTCAGCGGCTCCAGGCAGGGTAGCTTTCCTTGGCCACACCCGTTGCTGTGGGGGCTCGAGCGGACCTGCGCCTCGCCACCGAGGAGATCCACGAACGTCTGCACGAAGCCGAGGCATTCAGGCTGATCGGCGAGTCGGCGCTGAGCATGCACGATTATGGAAGGCTGCTCGGCTCGATCCTGCGTTTCCATAGCTCCGTGCAGCCGGTGCTCGCGGCACATCCTGAGACGGCGCCGTTAGGCGGCGGAATGGATCGCCTGGAGCGACTGCAATCCGACCTGCGCCACATAGGAGTTGCCGCCCCGTTGCCGTGCCTTGGCCGGCTGACGCTCGATGCGGACGAAGTCGTCGGCTGCCTCTACGTGGTTCAGGGCTCTACGCTGGGCGGCCGAGTCATTTACCGCCAGCTGGATTATCTGTTCGATGGGGCGGAGGGCAGGTCGTTCTTCCTTGGCAGCGGTGACGAGCCGCCCAAGTGGCAGAAGGTCCGGGCGCTTCTCGAGGAGCAGCCGCCGGAGCGCAAGGAGGCGCTGCGTCGGGGAGCAGTCAAGACCTTCGGCTTGTTCGAGCAATGCCTCGCCCGCGAATTCCCTGAGCCGAGGCGGGCCAGACACGCATCGTAACGGGAACCAACCGGCTAGAACGTTCATTTTCTTGAGCATTCCCGCCCCCAGGAACGGAGGCCGAGGGACTTTGCACAGGAGAGTCTCCATGCGCAAATTGATGTTACCGGTGCTTCTCGCCGGCGCCGCCGCTCTTGGCGGCTGCGTAGCGGCGGACACCAGGGCCTACCAGGCCTGCGGCACCTACGGGCTGGTCGACAGGAACGGAAACGGCTTCATCGAGTCCGGCGAATGGACCATGTACCGAACCAGTGCCTACGGCTCCTGGGACAGCAACCGCGACGGCCGGATCAGCCGGGCCGAATTCCAGAACTGCTGGTACGGCGGCGGCTTCTATGCGGCGAATTACTATAACCGCGACCATTGGGGCAATTACTGGTCGGCCTTCGACGCCAACCGCGACGGCTTCCTCGACTCCAACGAGTATTGGAGCTCGGCCGCCTGGGCCCGGATGGACCGCAACCGCAACGGCCGGATCGACCCCGACGAATATCGCTGGTGGTAAATCCTGAGCTTCGAATGGGTACCGCGGGCTGGAGCGTAGCCAGGACCGAGGCGGAGCAGTTTCCGGCAGAAGGGACCGGTCTTGAGCGCTACTCCGGCCGGTTCGACTGCGCGGAGATCAACTCCTCCTTCCACCGAAGCCACCGAGCCGAAACCTGGGACCGCTGGGCCGGCTCGGTGCCGGAGGATTTCCGCTTCTCGGTCAAGCTCGCCAAGACCATCACCCACCAGCAACGCCTCATCGACTGCGAACCGCTGCTCGACTTGTTCCTCGAGGAGGCGGCGAGGCTGGGGCCGAAGCTCGCCATCATCCTCATCCAGCTGCCGCCGAGCCTCTCCTTCGATTCGTCCGTAGCATCGGCCTTCTTCGACGCCCTGCGCAGCCGCACGCCTGTTCGCCTCGCCTGCGAGCCGCGCCACGCCAGCTGGTTCGAGGAAGAGGCAGACCGGCTCCTGCAAGAGCGGGAGATCGCGCGAGTCGCGGCCGATCCCGCCAGGGTCGAGGCGGCGGCGATCCCGGGAGGCTGGCGCGGCCTTGCCTACTACCGCCTGCACGGATCGCCCGTGCCGTACCGCTCCAGCTACGATGACGGGCGGCTGGAGGCTTATGCCGAGCGGATGGCGGCGGACCTGGATCGGGACCTCTGGTGCATCTTCGACAACACCGCCTCTTCCGCGGCCACCGGTGACGCCTTGAAGCTTCAGCGGCTTCTCGCCGCCCGGACCTAGGCTTCGGCTTTCGCGGCCGGGAGAACGCCGCGCCGGATCTGATCGAGTTCGATCGATTCGAACAACGCCTTGAAATTGCCCTCGCCGAAGCCCTGATTGCCCTTGCGCTGGATGATCTCGAAGAAGATCGGGCCGACCATGTTCTCGGTGAAGATCTGGAGGAGGAGGCCCTCGCCGGTTTCGGGGGACCCGTCGATCAGTATCTTGCGCTTCCGCATCTCCGCGACATCGTGGCCGTGGCCCGGCAGGCGCTGGTCGATCATGTCGAAATAGGTGTCCGGGCTGTCCTGGAAGCGTATTCCGTTGGCTCGAAGCTGATCGACGGTTGCGAAGATGTCGTCGGTGGCAAGAGCGATATGCTGTATCCCCTCGCCCTTATATTCGCGCAGGAACTCCTCGATCTGGCTGTGCTCGTCCTGTGATTCGTTCAATGGAATCCGTATCTTGTCGTCTGGAGCTGTCATGGCGCGTGAAACCAGCGCGGTCTGCTGCCCCTCGATGTCGAAGTAGCGGATCTCGCGGAAGTTGAAGACCCTCTCGTAGAATCCGGCCCAGTGGTTCATCCGGCCGCGGTTCACATTGTGGGTGAGGTGGTCGAGCGTGTGGAGCCCTGCGAAGTTGGAATCGCGGCTCGCGCCGGGCACCGGCTCGAAATCCACGTCGTAGATCTGATCGGCGCCGTAGCGGTCGACCAGATAGAGATAGGATCCGCCGATCCCCTCGATCGCCGGGATTTCGAGCTCGCCCGGGCCGCGCTCCGTCCGCGCCGGAGTCGCTCCCCGCTCGACCGCCATCTCGAACGCCTTCTTCGAGTCCTTGACCCGGAAGGCCATTCCGTTGGCCGAAGGGCCGTGGGCCTTGCGGAATTCCGCCGCCTGCCCGGAAGGCTCCATGTTGAGGATGAAGTTGATGTCCCCCTGCCCATAGTGCCGCACGTTCTTGGACTTGTGGTTGCCCAAGTGCGTGAAGCCCATGGCAGTGAACAGCCCGGCCAGCGCGTCGGGGTCTGGCCCGGTAAACTCCACGAATTCAAATCCATCCAGCCCGAGCGGGTTTTCGTACGCTGTCATTGCCCCATTTCCCCGATTTCTTGTTGATAACTCGCTTACCAGCGAGACTCCGCCCGGGCAAATATGGAAGAGGTTGCGAAGGGCAGGGGCGAGCCCCTATCTCGCCGAGCTACAACCCGTCACCCCAGCGCAGGCCGGGGTCTCAGCGGGTGAGGGGCACCGAGTCTCTCTTCCCTGGATGCCGGCTTCGCCGGCATTGTCGCAAACGAACATGAAAGAAGAACATGCCCGCCACCCATTCCACCCGAATGCTCATCCTAGGTTCGGGACCAGCCGGGCTGTCCGCGGCGATCTACGGCGCCCGGGCCGGCCTCGCTCCGATCGTCGTCCAGGGCATCCAGCCGGGCGGGCAGCTTACCACCACGACGGACGTGGAGAACTATCCCGGCTTCCGCGACGTGATCCAGGGTCCCTGGCTGATGGAGGAGATGCAGGCCCAGGCCGAGCATGTCGGCGCCCGGATGATGTGGGACCATATCGTCGAGGTGGACCTCTCCCAGCGCCCGTTCCGGATGACCGGCGACGGCGGCACCGTCTATTCGGGCGACGTCCTGGTGATCGCTACCGGAGCCCAGGCCAAGTGGCTGAACTTGCCCAGCGAAGAGCATCTGAAGGGGAAGGGCGTCTCCGCCTGCGCCACCTGCGACGGATTCTTCTACCGCGGCAAGAAGGTGGCCGTGATCGGCGGCGGCAACACCGCGGTCGAGGAGGCGCTTTACATGACCAACCACAGTCATGACGTCACCCTGATCCACCGCCGCGACACCCTGCGCGCGGAGAAGATTCTTCAGGACCGGCTGTTCGCCCATCCCAACATCACGATCATGTGGAACCGCGAAGTGGACAAGTTCGTGGGCGGCGGAGACCCCGAGGGCCTCGTCGCGCTCGATCTCAAGGACACCCGAAGCGGCGCCATCGAGAGGATAGACGTCGACGGCGGCTTCGTCGCAATCGGCCATTCCCCCGCCACCGAGTTGTTCAGGGGCCATCTCGACCTCGACAGCGACGGCTATATCGCGGTCGAGACCGGAAGCACCCGAACCAGCGTCCCCGGGGTCTTCGCCTGCGGCGACGTCATGGACAAGATCTACCGCCAGGCCGTGACCGCGGCCGGCACCGGCTGCATGGCCGCCCTCGATGCCGAGAAGTTCCTCGCCGAAGCGGACTTCGAGACGAAGGCGCACAAACAGACCGTCGACGCCTGAAGGCGACCGCTCCCAGAGGACGTGGTGAGGGGCTGGGATGGCTCCGGCCCATCCTGTAACATCATAACCCCTCACCCCAACCCTCTCCCTGTGGGAGAGGGGGCTTAGGCCCACCACCACCTCTCCCATAGGGAGAGGATACGGAGCCTTAGCGCGTGCGCTTAGGCGGAGTTGGTGAGGGGTTACGAAGTTCGGAGCGCTATCGCTGACATCCTAACATTCTCCCCCGGGAGAGGGGGCTAGCGAAGCGCCTTTGCCTGGGCGAAGGTCAGTAAATTGCCATAGGTTTCAAGCATGTCGGCGTCGACGTCGTGATCCTCTATGAGGATTCCAAGCCGCTCTTCCAGCTCCGTCAGAAGCCCCGCCACCGCCATTGAGTCGAACTCGGGGAGCGCCCCGAACAGCGGCGTGGTTTCCGTGAAGCCGGCCACTCGGCCCGGCTCCAGGCCGAGCACGTCCGCCAAAGTCGCCCGAAGGGTCCGATCGACTTCATCGGCGTCGCTCCAGGCCATTCACATCCCCCTCAAGAACACGGGGCGCCGCCTAGCGGCTTCGGGACCGCCGCGCTAGAGGGGCGTTCGTGCAAGGCCCGGATCCCACCCCACGTCCGCTCGACCATTTGACCCTCCGGGGTGCCGCGGGGGCACCTGCGCTGATCACCCGCGAAGGCATCCTCGACTACCACGGTCTGGAGAGCGGCGTCGGAGCCCTTGCGGGCGCTCTCAAGGCGAGGGAGCTGGAGCCGGGGGACCGGGTGGCGAGCTGGCTTCCCAAGTCCCGAATGACGAGCCTGCTTCCGCTCGCCTGCGCCAGGGCCGGGCTGATCCACGTGCCCGTCAACCCGCTTCTGAAGCGGGCCCAGGTCGGACACATCCTCTCCGACAGCGGCGCAAGGCTGCTCGTCACCGGCTCCGCGCGGCTCGCTACCCTCCGGGACGGCGACCTTCCGCCCGGCTGCTTAGCGGTGGAGGAAGAGGAGGGTGGGGCGATGCTTGCCCACGGCGCCTCCTTGCCGCCATCCTCCGCCGATCCGGACGAGCTTGCGGCCCTTCTCTACACGTCCGGCTCCACCGGCCGCCCAAAGGGGGTGATGCTGACCCACGCCAACCTCTGGCTCGGCGCTATCAGCGTCGCCCATTATCTGGGCCTGGCCCCACAAGACCGCACCCTGGGAGTGCTTCCGCTGAGCTTCGACTACGGCCAGAACCAGCTCTTCTCGAGCTGGGCCGCCGGCGCCTCGGTTATCCCGATCGAATATCTCACTGCCCGCGACGTAATCCGCGCGGTGGAGCGTCATGGCGTCACCGTGCTCGCAGGCGTCCCGCCGCTGTGGGTTCAGCTGGTCGAAGCGGTATGGCCGCCCCGGGCGGCGCTTTCCCTTCGGACGCTCACCAACAGCGGGGGCAAGGTTTCTCCCTCGATCGTCCGGCGCATGCGCGAGCTGTTCCCGGCTGCCGAAATCCACCTGATGTACGGGCTCACCGAAGCCTTCCGGTCGACCAGCCTCGATCCGGCTTTGGTCGATACCCACCCTGACTCGATCGGAACAGCCATCCCCTTCGCCGAGATCCGCGTGAGCGAGGAGGGGGAGTTGGTGCACAGGGGGCCGCTCGTCGCGAAAGGCTATTGGAACGATCCGGAGCGCACCGCCGAGCGCTTCAGGGACGGCGCCGTCTGGTCGGGCGACAGGGTCCGGCAGGACGAGCAGGGCCTGCTCTATTTCGTCTCCCGAGCCGACGCGATGATCAAGACCAGCGGCAATCGTGTCAGCCCCACCGAGGTGGAG
>DASYWC010000077.1:0-5077 GCA_035936615.1 Allosphingosinicella sp.
GGGTTGAGCGGTCCTGTTGCGCCAGCCGGGCGAAGAAGCCGAGAACGTATTTCCGGTAAATCGGCGCTACTGCATCTTCAATCCACAGATCTTCGATGGGGGCGCAGTTACGGCGAATCGCTTCGGCTATCACGCCTTCGATGTCTGGAAACCGACTAAGCCGCCCCTCATCAACGGCGGCTTGGAAGCGTTTGGTGAGGGGGTGTCCACCTAGTTCCTGCTCTTCGGTCCAAAGGTTGTAGAAGGCGCACAAGATGGCCACGCTGAGCCGGATCGAAGTAGCTCTAGATCGACGTAGTGAGCGCCCGCGTCCTCCGCCTCCGCATCCACGAACTTCAGCGGATCAAAGCGGACATAGACATCAGCATTGTGGCCAAAACCTTCAGTCGAGTCCGCCAAGTCCAAATACGTCATCAGGATGTCCCTGACCGCGTCCTCAGCCTCCCGATAGTTCTCGGCGTTGATGATGTGCATGAGCCGACCTTAGCTTGAGGTCCCAATGTCCGCTATGGGCCGAAAGTGGACATTGGCCATTTAGGGAGCGGGTCGGCAAACCCCTTGTTCTACCTTGAAGCTGTGGCGGAAGCCCTCTTTGCTAAACGGAGCGTTCGCACTCACATACCCAAGAGGACAATTGACGGTCGTGCCGTCCACATAGTCCACCCGAATGTTGCCAGTGCCTTCACAGTCGATCGCGCGGCGCCCCTCCAGGCGAGACCCTACTTTCGCAAGCCGGCTTGTGGAGCCGCAAACCTCCAATACGGCACTCGCAGGCTCACCCCTTCCCGGGTCCACTTCGAACACATCTTCAGGATAGGAGCAGCCTGCTCCCAGCAGCAGTAGTAGCAGTAGCGAGCTCCTCATCCCTAACATCTAACCCAAGCATGAATGTCTGCAATGGGGTGAGAAGCGGACATCGGCGAATATTCGCCGCGGGTTCGGAGCGGACAGACCATGGCGACCTTCATGCAAGAAAGTTCTTGACAAATATAACCAGATCGGCTATACACCTCCGCCTGCACGAACCGGAACTGATCGGCCGGCCTGGGCAGGGAAGTGGCCGCGGCGGGCTTGCCCGGCAAGGCCGGCGACCGGCGCGAAGTCATCCGGGTAAAAGACGGAGCTCTGCGTCAACGAAGACAGGATTGCGAAACGGGCCCTGGCGGGATCAGGGCAGAGGGTTTCCAGCAGCGCAAAGGCTTTGTGCCAGACGATTGGCATGAGGGGGCGCCTGCGGCCGCCAGGCCAAGAGCGCCCAGCATAGAAGGTCCTAAGCCGACCGAAGCCTTGGCGGCGGTATCGCCGACCCCCACCCGCCGCGGCGCTTTTTCCGCTTTCGAAGGCAGCCATGCCCTCGGAGTGGAAGCAGCGCCGGGCCACGCCTTGCCGCCTGATGTGCGGAGCAAAGGCAATCGGGCCCCAGCCTCGCGATCCTGAACAGAAAGCCTGGACGCTTTCGAAACGACACTACCAAAGTCGTCCAGCCCCGGATGCAGGTGGCAAGGACGCGCCGGTCGCTTTTTCTCCTGGATTTTCACAGGCCACATCCGCGCGCCCGCTTGAGCCGCCCGGAGGCAGCGGCTTTGCCGCGGCGCTCCCCCTCAGGATGCGCGCGTGCCGCCGTTCGCCCAGAGCGCGGTCAGGAGTCCGGCGATTCCGCAGATCACGAAGCCGGCGATCAGCGGGACGGTGGTTCCGTTGAAGTTCTGACCGATCGCGAAGCCGATCAGCGCTCCGCCGACCTTGGTGATGACCCCCTGAAGCGAGGAGGCGGTCCCCGCGATATGCCCAAGCGGCTCCATCGCCAGGGCTCCCGCATTGGCTCCCACCAGCCCGAAGCAAGCCATGGTGAGGCCCTGAAGGACGACGAAGCTCCACAAGGTCTCGCCCAGTGTCAGAGCCACCGCCAGGTGCAGCGCCGAGATCAGCGTAAAGACGACCAGCGCCCGAAGCAGCAGCTTCCTGGCTCCAAGGCGCATCACCAGGCGCGAGTTGGCGTAGGAGCTCAATGCCATGGGCCCCGCGATCAGGGCGAAGACGAGGCCGATTAGCTCGGGCCTTTGGAACACGTCGAACACGATCTGCTGGATCGAGCTGATGAAGGCGAACAGGCCTCCGAACACCAGGGTCGCGGCCAGCGTGTTCCCGGCCGACCTTCGGTTGCTGGCGGTCTCCCTCAGCGCCTGGCCGATGCTGGACACTGAGAGCGGACGCCTCAGCTCCGGCGCGAGCGTCTCGGGCAGCCGAAGCGCCGCCCACAGGCCGAGGATCAGACCGTACAGCGCAAGGCCGATGAAGATGTGCCGCCAGGTCGAGATCGCAAGCACGCCCTGGCCGAACGTAGGGGCGAGCACCGGAACGATCATGAAGACGATCATCACCAGCGACATGGTCTTCGCCATAGCCGATCCGCTGAAGCGGTCCCGGATCACCGCCACCACGATCACTCGGGTCGCAGCCGCCGCGACGCCCTGCATGAACCGGGAGACCAGCAGAAGGGTGAAGCTCGCCGCGAGCCCTCCCGCCGCCGCGAACAGCGCGTAGAAGATCATGCTCCACAAGAGCAGGCGTTTGCGGCCGAAGCGGTCGGAGAGCGGTCCGTAGATCATCTGAGCGAACCCGAAGCCGATCAGGTAGACGATGATGACCAGCTGCCGCCGGTTGGCCTCTCCGACCGCAAGCGCGTCCCCGATCGCTGGAAGCGCCGGAAGCATGGCGTCGATCGCCAGCGCATTGGCTGCCATCAGCGCCGCCATCAGCGCCACGAACTCGCGCATGCCCGGGCCCGCCGAAGCGTTCGGCTCCACTTCCCTCACATTGTCGTTCATCGCGCGCCAATGGAGGATTGGCGCCCGGGGGCACAAGTTCCATTTCACTCCGGCGCCCGCTGCCGCTAGGCGGGCCTGGCAGGAGGGCCGCCAATGATCACCGTCCATCATCTCGAGAACAGCCGCTCCCAGCGAGTCCTCTGGCTGCTCGAGGAGCTTGAGCTTCCCTATGAAGTCCGCCGCTACGAGCGGAACCCCAAGTCGATGCTCGCCCCGCCTGAGCTCCGCAAGGTCCACCCGCTGGGCAAGTCGCCGCTGATCGAGGATCAGGGGAGGGTGCTCGCCGAAACCGGCGCGATCGTCGAATACCTGGTCGAGAAGGGCGGGCGGCTCGGCCCTCCAGCGAATCGCGAGGCGATTCTGCGCTACCGGCACTTCCTCCATTATGCCGAGGGATCGATGATGCCTCCCTTGCTCGCGCTTCTGGTGGTCAATCGCCTCGGGATCCTGGGGCGGCCTGCAAGGGCTCCGGTCCAGCGGATGCTCGACCAGCATCTCGACTGGCTTGAGACCGAGCTGTCCGAGCGCTACTGGTTCGCGGGCGACGAGTTCACCGCCGCCGACGTCATGATGAGCTTCCCGCTCGAAGCATCGAGAAGCCGGGCCGGCCTCGGCTCCGAGCGGCCCAACCTCATCGACTGGCTCGAGCGGATCCACGCCCGCCCGGCCTATGCGTCTGCCCTTGCTAAGGGCGGGCCTTATGCCTTCGCCTGATCGCTCGTTGACAAGCGACAGCAAAATGGGGCCGATGATGCCGCCACAAAGGGGAATCGAAGATGGAAGCTGAAAAGCGGGGCATGTCGCTGCAGATGAAGATGCTGATCGGCTTCGTGGTTGGTCTCACTCTCGGCCTCTTCGTCAACATGACCCAGGCGGACGCGCCGTGGGTCGAAGCGGTGACCACCTACGTCACCGGCCCCATCGGGCAGATCTTCCTCCGCCTCCTCTTCATGCTCGTCATCCCCTTGCTCTTCTCCGCTCTCGTTCTTGGGATCGCGGAAATGGGCGACATCCGCTCGCTGAAGCGGGTCGGGATCAAGACCCTCATCTTCACCATCGGAATCTCCTCGATCGCCGTGGTGATCGCGCTCACCGTCGCCAACGTCTTCGAGCCGGGAGCGGGGGTCGATCAGACGCTCGCCCGATCGCTGCTGGAGGACTCGCGCGAAGGGGCAGGGGCGATCCTCTCGACTGCGGAGGAGAAGCCGGCAGGCATCTCCACCTTCCTCAACATCATCCCCAACAACGTCATCGCGGCCGCGGCCGACAACGACATTCTCGCGGTCATGTTCTTCGCCCTGATCTTCGGGATCGGCCTGCTGATGGTGAACACGCCCGCCACCGAACGCCTGCAAGGCACGATCGAGGGCATCTTCCACGTGACGATGCGCCTGATCGGGATCATCATCCGCTTCGCTCCGATCGCGATCGCCGCCTTCATGTTCAACCTGGCCGCCGTGTTCGGGTGGGACCTGCTGGTGCGCCTCGGCGCCTATGTCGGAGTGGTTCTGCTCGCGCTCGGGGCCCACATGTTCATCGTCTACCCGATCGCCCTCAAGCTCCTGGGCGGAGTCTCCCCGATCTGGTTCTTCCGCCAGAGCCAGGAGGCGATGGTCATGGCCTTTTCGACCGCCTCCTCCAACGCAACCCTCCCCACCGCCATCCGGGTCGCCAACAACGACCTGCGCCTGCCTCCGCGGGTGTCGCAGTTCGTCCTCACGATCGGCGCCACCGCCAACCAGAACGGCACCGCCATTTTCGAAGGGGTCACGGTTCTGTTCCTGGCGCAGTTCTTCGGGGTGGACCTCAGCATGACCCAGCAGGTGGTCGTGCTTCTGATGTGCATCCTCGGCGGCATCGGGACTGCTGGCGTCCCCGCGGGCTCCCTCCCGGTGATCGCGCTGATCCTTGGAATGGTCGGAGTTCCTCCCGAAGGAATCGGCATTGTGCTCGGAGTCGACCGCTTCCTGGACATGTGCAGGACCACCCTCAACGTCACCGGCGACCTTACCGCGGCCGGGGTCATCTCGAGGGGCGAACATGCCGAAGGCGCCGCTCTGGTGCGGGACGAGTCGACGGTTGCGGAAGCTCATCCAAGCTGAGGCTCCGGTCGCCCGGCCAGTGGAACGCCTGCGGAACGCAGGACCCCTCCATCCGTTCTAGCATCAGGATCAACTGAGAGCTGGATGGTGAGCCATGGCTAAGTCGACAAAGCTCTCTGCCATCGGCGGAATAGCCGTCGCGGGAGC
>DASYWC010000078.1:0-8851 GCA_035936615.1 Allosphingosinicella sp.
AAGGGGTGGTGAAGGCCATGATCTCCCCCGCCTCCAGACTGGAGGTTGTGGGGCAGGGACGGCTGGAACCCGATGGCACTTTGGTGCTGGATCAGGTGATCCAGCGTCAGGGCGCCAAGCCTGAGCAACGGCAATGGCGGATCCGCCAGGTTGCTCCAGGCAGCTACAGGGGCACGCTCACCACAGCCGAGGGACCGGTCATCGGGCGGGCGGACGGGAACCGCCTGCACCTGCGGTACCGGCTGAAGGACGGCGGCCTCGAGGCCCGGCAGTGGATCTACCTGCAGCCGGACGGTCGAACGGCCGTCAACCGGCTGAGGCTCAGCAAGTTCGGAATGCCCGTCGCGGCGGTTGAGGAGACTATCCGCAAGCTCGACTAGATCGAGTTTCCCCCGGGGATGGGGCATGAGGAACGGCGCAGCCGCCGGTCCGTTGAAGCGCACTCGACCCTCCCTGAAGAGAGCAGACCCGCATGTGCCGCAGTGCCCGACGAGCAGCAGCGTTGCCGATCCTCTGCCTGGCCGCGGCCACGGCAGGGTGCGGAGAAGAAGAGCCTAGAGCCGCCACCATGACGCCCGAGCAGATCCACCGCGAGATAGAGGCACTCCATCAGGCGCGTCCCAAGGAGCAGTCATTCCGGCTCTCACCGCTGCGCGTCGGGGACTGGGATCCGGCTTCGGGGCCGCCGGCCTGTTCCTTCGCGACCGCCGGAGGGGTGTTGCTGCTGGCCGACCAGAGCAGGGCCGTAGTCCGGATCGGCCGCAATCTTCTCAACCTCGCGGCGGCAGGCCCCATCGATGCGTCGGGAGCCTTCTACCGCGCCGGCCAGAGCACGATCAGCATCGGGGCCCCCAAGACAGCCAAGCCCGACGAGCACAGCCTCGCGGCCTCGGTTGCAGATCAGTCCTGGAGGACGGCTGGAACCTGGAGCTGCAACGGCAGAGCGTAAAGCTGCCGAACCGCCGCATTTAGGTGCAGCGATGGGGCGAACCCCCAACGTCTGCTTCCCGCCCCGTTGCGGACGTTCGCAGGAAGGTCAATGGCGGTGCAGCTTGACTCGCTTTGAAAAGAGGCTGAGGTTCCTGTTTGGTCTTTTTCGGATTTGGGGGAAGCGAGATGGCCAACACCGCACCAACAGCTGCGCGCACGCTAAATAGTCCGGCTAAGGTCAAATGGCGAAACGACCGGCTGTTCTACACGGCGATGGGGCTGTTTGTCGCTGTCGTGGCCGTGGCTGGATTCGCCCGCAGCTATTACCTGAACTTCTGGTTCGAGACCCCTGCAGGCATGAGGCGGATGACGCCGCTCCTGCACATACACGCAGCTTCTTTCACCGCTTGGCTTATCCTCATGGTGATTCAGCCGCTGCTCATCGCCAACAAGAATCGAAAATTACATCGAAAGCTTGGCTATGTTGGAGCAGGCGTAGCTGCGCTGATGGTTATCCTGGGCAACATCGCTGCCGTGGAAGCCATGAATGCTGGGTTCGCATTTGCGCCGGACAAACACGCCTTCTACGCGATCCCATTCTTCACTCTCAACTCGTTCGCCGTGGCGGTGCTGCTGGCGATCGTGTGGCGGAACCACACTGAGACGCATAAACGGCTGATCCTTCTGGCGAACGTCGGGATTCTGGGAGCGGCGATAGCACGCATTCCTTCAGAGCTGGTGCAGGCGGCAGCACCGTTCAGTTTCCTGTTTGGACCCAATCTGATCATTGTTGCAGGAATACTTTACGACTGGGTCAGCCGTGGTCGTGTGCATAAGGTCTGGGTTATCGGCGGTGCAGCCATGGTCGCTTCCCAATTGGCGATATTCCCAATCATGGCCAGCCAACCGTGGATTACCTTCGCCAAGTTCATGGCATCTCTCTGGTAACTCCGGGGCTCCTGCGAAGGTCAACAAGTGACACAAAGCATCCTGGTCGTGCCACCAGGTCCACCCGTTGCCGAAGTTCGAGACAATGCCTGCTTCCGACCCGTTGCGGACATTCGTGCGCCGCACGTAGCCTAGCGGCTGGTTCAAAAGGCGCTTGAGGGGGAGCCGGGCCGGGTAACCTGAATCGCGCTCTCGGCGCATCGGATCGTCGCCAGCCGGACGTTTCCCCGCCAGACCTCGATCCTTCCAGCCTCGCTGCAATCGGGAACGGCAGTCACCGCCGCAACATCATCGGCGGCCTCGATGGGCTCCCACCTGACGAGCTGGTTCATGTCGAATATCAAGGCTTTGTAAGCTGGCATGGTGGGTCAAACGTACGAGATGCGCGCCGGTGCCGCGTCGGCCAACCTCTTGCGTCAAATGTGCTTGCCGCGGTTCCACCCAGCCTTTGCGAGCTGGCGCTCCCCGATCTCGCAGGCACCTTCCTCAAGAGTGGTTCCCATGCTGTCGTTCCAGCGGTTCAGGAACCCGAACAGGGAGATAACGCCTGCTATTTCAACGATCTCGCCATCGCTCCAGTGGGCGCGCAGGGCGTGGGCGATATCTTCGGTCACGGCATTCGGAACGCTTGCCGCGGCGACGGCGAAGTCGAACGCGGCTCGCTCCGCTTCCGTAAAAAGCGGGCTGTTGCGGTAGTTCCAGATTGCGTCCAGCCGTTCCTGGCTCGCCCCGTACCGCTCCGCTGCCAGCGCGGTGTGCGCCTCGCAGTACCGGCATCCCGCCGTCATGGAGGCCAGATACCCGATCAGCCGCTTCTGCTCCGAGGTGACGCGCCCCTCATTCGCCATCACGGCCTTGTTGAGATTGATGAAGGCGGCCGCGATCGCCGGCCGGTGCTGCATCGTCAGGACGCTGTTGGGGCAGAAGCCGAGCGTCTCGTTGAAGAAGGCCGCGAGCTGATCGACTTCCGGCGTGGATCCGGCCGCTAAGGGTTCGACGAGTGGCATGGCACTTCCATTGTAGAGGGTGTCAGTACTGGCACCGCCAGACCCAGCCGATGTGCCAAGGTTGCAATGCGAGATCAACTCAGCGCCTCGCAGCTAAATGTCCCTTTCGGCCCATTGTGGACATTCAGGCGCTGAGGCAGATTGAGCCAATCGCTAAGCCTGGAGGCAAGAGGGTGGTGCGCCGGGATCCTAAATGAAACTTCACCAGAAATACTTAGTCGCAGTTGCACTGGCGCTCTCCCTTGGGCTGTTTGCGGGTCACGCTATGGCGGAACGGTGGCGGTTGCAGAGGTTGCGGGCCGAGCCGTGCTTTGCCGAACACTGGCATAGGGAGGCCGCGCACCCCGTAAGGTTCAGCGTCTCCTTAGCCGACTGTCTTCCTTTCTCAGATCGGATGGTGCTGGAAGGCGTGTGGATTTATGGGCATGAACGATCTGATTTTTATCCGGGCGCACGATCTCCGAAAGTGCTGCATTCGCGGCCGGTCACGCCTCGAACCGAGCTCGACATCGACCCGCTGGCAGCAGATGTTATTTTGCAGTCTGCGGGCCTAAACCCTACAGCACCAGGCGACCAGGCGCTCTTCCTTCGTTTTTCGGGTAGGCGCTCGCTGAGGGCACCACCATTTTCAGATTATAGTCCAGGAGATACCGTTGTTGTCATGGACCGGCTCATATCAGCCACGCCTGTAGCTGCGCCGGGTGTCTGAATTCCAACTGGGATGCGCCGCATCCTGATGCGGCTGATGATGCCGGTTAGACGCTCAGCCAATGTCTGCTTTCCACCCATTGCGGACATTGGCTAAGCAAAGCCCCGGCTCGGTCCGAACGCGGTTGCTTGCTGAGCCCCGCGGCGTCCCTTGAGCCGGCCTCGGCGTATCGCTCGTTCTCCTGTGGAGGGAGTTTGCCCGCCCGGCGGCCCCCCGCTTTCGGCTTCGTGCGCTTGGCACTAAGGGCGGGCGATGACCGCTTCGGCCGCCACTTACGACTTGCTGAAACCCTGGCGTGCCGAGGCCAAAGCGACGATCCTGCTCGCCTATCCGCTGATCCTCACCAACCTTGCCCAGGCCCTGATCCACGCCACCGACCTGGTGCTGCTCGGGTGGGTGGGGCCGGAGACGCTTGCGGCCGGCGCCCTGGGAGTCAACATCTTCACCGCGTTCCTGATCTTCGGGATGGGGCTGGTGACGGCCGCAGCTCCGATTATGGCCCGGGAGCTTGGAGCGCGCTCCAACAGCGTTCGCGATGTCCGCCGGACGGTGCGGCAGGCGATGTGGGCAGCGATCGCAATCTCCGTGCCCTTCTGGGCAGTGCTCTGGAATTCGGAAGGCATCCTTCTGCTGCTCGGCCAGGATCCGGCGCTCTCCGCGGAAGCCGGGCGGTTCGTCAGAGCCCTGCAATGGGGCCTTCTGCCCTACCTCTTCTTCCTGATCCTTCGCTCCTTCGTCTCGACCCTCGACCGGCCGGTATGGTCTCTGGTGGTCGGTGGCGTAGCGGTGGTCGTCAACGGCCTGCTCAACTACGTGCTGATCTTCGGAAAGCTGGGGCTGCCTGCGCTCGGCCTGCTCGGGGCCGGGATCGGAAGCTGCATTTCCAATTTCCTGATGTTCGCCGGAATGGCTGCGGTGGTCATGATCCACCCGCGCTTCAGGCGGTATCGGCTGTTCGGCCGCTTCTGGCGGCCGGATGCGCAGCGCTTTCGCGAAGTGTGGAGTCTGGGCCTTCCGATCGCGATCACCGTGACCCTGGAAGTGACGGTGTTCAACGCCGCGGTGTTCCTGATGGGCCTCCTCGACACCGCCTCGCTCGCTGCTCACGCGATCGCGATCCAGATCGCGGCGCTCACCTTCATGGTGCCGCTTGGACTTTCGCAGGCGGTGACGATCCGGGTCGGCCGTTTCTACGGCCGCCGCGACCCGGCGGGAATGGCGGTCGCGGGCTGGACCTCCTTCGTGATGGGAACCGGGTTCATGGCGGCGATGGCCGCGGTGATGATCGCCTTTCCGCGCCCGCTCGTAGGGTTGTTCCTCGATCCGGGGGATCCGGCCAACGCGCCGGTGATCGCGCTCGCGATCTCGTTCCTGGGCGTAGCCGCGGTGTTCCAGGTGTTCGACGGAGCCCAGGCGGTGGGAGCCGGGATGCTCCGGGGGCTCCACGACACGACCGTGCCGATGATCTATGCCGCAGTCGGCTATTGGGTGATCGGAATAGGGGTCGGCACCGGCCTCGCCTTCGGACTTGGGTGGCGGGGGATCGGGATCTGGATCGGCCTTGCCTCAGGGCTTGCGGTCGTCTCGGTCCTGATGATCGGGCGCTGGATGCGAAGGGAGCGCCTTCAGCTCACGAGCTGGTGATCCATGTGGACACGGCGCGGCGTCCGAGCGTTGGCCCGATGAATGGAGAGCGACATGGCTAAAGACAAGGATCTGGGCAAGAGCATGGCCAAGGCAGCGGCGATCGGAGCGGTGATCGCGCTTCCGGTGCCGTTCGTGGGACCCGTGATCGGCGCCGCTGCCGGAGCGGGCTACGCCTACATGAAGTCGAAGAAGAAGCGCTGAGGCGTCAGGCCACCAGCTCGATGTCTCAGTAGAGATAGTCGCGCCAGCTGTCGTGGAGGAAGTTGGGCGGGAAGCTTCGGCCATCTTCCTGGAAACGGGTGATCGGAAAGATCCCAATCCCCCACCCCGGACGGCTGCGCAAGCGGCAGAAAGGAGTCTTGGCAGCTTCGCATTAGCCGTTAATCTGCCGCGGAGCGAAGGGGCCTTTCATGCTGTTTACGATGTTGTTGTTGGCGGCTCTTCAAGACGCGAAGCCGATTTTCCCGTCCGCGCCCGTCAACGCGGACTTCGAACAGCCGGCGCCGGCCAACGCGCCCGCCGGGTGGAAGGCGTTCGGCGAACAGGGTTACCGTTTCGAGCGGGTCGATGGACCAACGGGAAAGGCCGGGCGCCTCATTTCCATTCAGAAGGACGATGTCCAGGGACCCTCGGGGGCGAGCCTGTTCCAGAACATCGACGCCACTGAGTATCGCGGGAAGATCGTCCGCCTGCGAGCATCGGTGAAGGTCGTGAGGCCTGGAACACATGTCGGCCTGGGGATGAGGGTTGTGCGGCCTCAGCCGAAGTTCGCTGGATTTGCCGACATGATGAAGGATCGGCCGATCCACGCAGGCGGCTGGGAAACACAGGAGATCGTTGGCCGGGTTGCTCCGGACGCCGAGCATAACTGGATCGGGCTAAGTCTGAGTGGGGACGCCCATGTCCTGGTCGATGAGGTGACACTGGAGGCGATCGAGCCGGACCCCAGGCCTCCGAGCAAGGAGGCGGTGGATTATCTATGAAGGCGATCGAGCATGTCCGCGCCCATCATATCGACAGCGCAAAGGCGGATTGGAGCCGAATAACCGCCGATGCTCTAGCGGAGATCGGAGGGGCGCAGACGCCGCGCGACACCTATGGAGCGATCAGGGGCGTGCTAGGCGCGCTTGGAGAGAAGCACAGTTTTCTTCTGCCGGCCCCGGCTGTCAGGCAAGGGGCCTCCTCAGCCAGGGCCGCGGCGCCACCTGCCTCGCCGCCCAAGCCACGCCTCCCCACTTGGAAGCTCATGAATGGGCGCTACGGGGTGATCCGTCTCCCGGCACTCAATACTTTCGGCCCGGGAGGCCCGGCCGCGGCTGAGGCTTATGCCGACGCAGCAAGATCGGCGATGAACTCATTGGACGCGCAGCCGCTCTGCGGGTGGATAGTTGATCTGCGTGGCAATACCGGAGGCAATATGTGGCCGATGTTGCAAGGGGTAGATCCGCTGCTCGGTCCAGCTCCATTCGGATATTTCGTGTCGGTGTCTAACAAGGTGCAGGCTTGGCAGCGGCAAAAGGGCAGGGTTCTGGCTGCTCAGGCCGCGCCTGATCAATCGAGGCCAAGCTACATGCTCAAACATACAGCAGCGCCCCTTGCGATCCTGCTCGATGGCAAGACTGCCAGTTCGGGAGAGATGGTCGCGATCGCCTTTGCCGGCCGTCCCGGTGTGCGCAGCTTCGGCCAGCGGTCGGCGGGGTACGCAACCGCCAACGGAGGCTTCCCGCTTTCCGACGGCGCGACGCTTATTCTCACCACCGCCTTCGTGAGGGACCGCGCCGGGACGGATTATCTCGACTCTCTTCGCCCCGATGTGGAGGCGAAGCCGGAGGAAGCAGAGCGCGAGGCGGCGCGCTGGCTGAGTTCGCGCTGCCGGGAACCTCAGGCCTCCAGCTCGATGTCCCAGTAGAGGTAGTCGCGCCAGCTGTCGTGGAGGAAGTTGGGCGGGAAGCTTCGGCCATGCTCCTGAAGCTGCCAGCTGGTCGGACGGATCGGCCGGCGGTTGAGGTTCATGTGCGCTTCGGCGGGAGTCCGGCCTCCTTTCCTGAGGTTGCAGGGCGCGCAGGCGGTGGCGACGTTCTCCCAGGTGGTGCGGCCGCCCTGCGACCGCGGGATCACGTGGTCGAAGGTCAGCTCGCGCGGGTCGCCGCAATATTGGCAGACGAAGCGGTCGCGAAGGAACAGATTGAAGCGGGTGAAGGCCGGATATTCCGAAGGCCGCACATATTGGCGGAGGGCGATCACCGAAGGGATGTGCATGGTGCGCGTCGGGCTGTGGACTTCGCGGGCATAGCTTGCGACGATGTCCACGCGCTCCAGGAACACCGCCTTGACCGCGGTCTGCCAGGGCCAGAGGCTGAGCGGATAGTAGCTGAGCGGCGTGTAGTCCGCATTCAGGACGAGCGCCGGGCAGCTGTCGGGATGCCGAATGAGGTCAGGATGGTACATGGACCGTCGCAAGGCTCCCGCTTCGCGGAAGGCCTTGCCGCTCCCGAAACGCCCCCCGAAGCCCTGTCGCACCCAAGAACAAGGGGAAGATCGGGCGAGACCGGCCTTCCTGTTCGGCCACGATCCTGGCAGGAAATCGTGGCTGGGACATGACAGCACAGGCAGCGACTCGCGGTCAAGAGCCGGTTTCGATGAATTCTCTCCGGCAGGCGACCCGATGCTGGATTGCTTCGTCGCTTCGCTCCTCGCAATGACAAAGCGATGAAAGACGTCGTCACCCGCTTTGCTCCGAGCCCGACCGGGCGGCTGCATCTGGGGCATGGCTATTCGGCGCTTCTCGCCCACCGCTTCGCCCGCGAGCGCGGCGGCATGTTCCTCTTGCGGATCGAGGACATCGATCCGGGACGGACGCGCATCGAGCATGTCGATGCGATCATGGAGGACCTCGTCTGGCTCGGCCTGACCTTCGACGGCGAGATCGTCTACCAGTCGGAGCGGCTACCGCTTTATGCCCAGGCGCTGGAGAGGCTGAAGGCGCAGGGGCTTGTTTATCCCTGCTTCTGCACCCGCGCTGCCATCGCGGCGGAGGTCGCGGCGAGCGCCTCGGCTCCGCACGGGCCGGACGGGCCGCATTATCTGGGGACGTGCAGGCGGCTTTCGGAGGGGGAGAGGGTTTCCAGGATGCGGAGCGAGCCGCACGCCTGGCGGCTGGATGTGGCCAAGGCTTCGGCGTTGGCGGGCACCCTGTGCTGGTTCGACCACGAGACCGAGGTCCGGGCTGAGCCGGAGGCGTTCGGGGACGTGGTGCTTGCAAGGAAGGACGCTCCGGTCAGCTACCACCTGGCAGTCACGGTCGACGACGCGGCTCAAGGAGTGACGGACGTGGTGCGCGGGCGCGACCTGTTCGCGGCCAGCCACGTGCACCGGCTGCTCCAGCACCTTCTGGACCTTCCGGTGCCGCGCTACCACCACCACCCGCTCCTCACAGGCCCGGACGGGCAGCGGCTCGCCAAAAGGCACGGCGCCCCGACCCTTTCGAGCCTTGGGGAAGCGGGGGTGGATGGGCACAAGCTCGCAGCTGATCTGCTGGCCGGGAGATTGCCTGCTGGATATTCGGCGTCGGGTGCCTAGATAGGCCCAATGCAAACCCTCCTCATTATAC
>DASYWC010000079.1:0-14719 GCA_035936615.1 Allosphingosinicella sp.
CAGGGCGTCCGGCTCTGGGTGAAGGCGGAATGCCTGCAGAGCGGCGGGAGCTTCAAGCTTCGAGGGGCAACCAACCGGCTGATGCAGCTCAGCCAGGCGGAACGGGCGCTGGGCGTGGTCGCCTTTTCGTCGGGAAACCACGCTCAGGGGGTGGCGCTGGCGGCTCGGCGCCTGGACATTAGCGCCACCATCGTCATGCCCTCGGACGCGCCGACGGTGAAGCGGGATGCGGCCTTGGCGGCGGGCGCAACGATCGTCGAATATGACCGCTACACGCAGAGCCGCGAGGAGATCGCGGGACGGCTCGCAGGGGAGAGCGGAGCGACTCTTGTTCCATCCTTCGACGACGTCGACATCATCGAGGGGCAGGGCACCGCCGGAGTGGAGATTGGCGAGCAGTTGCGGGAAGAGCTGGGAAAGGCTCCGGACAAGGTGCTGGTGCCCTGCGGGGGCGGGGGGCTCTCTGCCGGGATCGCTCTGGCGCTGCCGGACTCCCAGATCGTTACGGTGGAGCCCGAAGGCTGGGACGACATGGCCCGCTCGATCGAGGCCGGCCAGCCGCTGCCGGTGCCCGACGATGCGCCGCCGACCCGCTGCGACGCGCTCCAGACGAAACTCGTCTCGCCGCTGACCCTGGACGCGCTTCGAAGCTCCGGCGCTCGCGGCACTTGGGTCACCGAGGCCGAGATCGAGCGGGCGATGGCCTTTGCAGCTCGCGAATTACGCCTGGTGGTGGAGCCCGGAGGGGCGGTGGCGCTCGCCGCTCTGCTTGCGGGGAAAGCCGACGAGGTGAGCGAGCGGACGGTGATCGTGGTTTCGGGTGGAAACGTCGATCCGCTGCTTTACGCCCAAATTCTTCAGCGGCAGGAGGGGTAGATGCAGTCCGGTTTCGCCGCCACCTTGATGTCCATCGCCGTGATCGCCGCGTTCCTGGTGGGCGCGGGCGGAATGTGGCTGATCGTCAAGCGCAAGGACGTCAAGAAGGGCGCCCTGATGCTGGTCGCCGCACTGGTGATGCTCGGCAACGTCCTCATCTGGACGATCTAATAGGGCGGAACAGCGGACGGCTAAGCTGGTTTAAGGCCAGCGACGACGCCATACGGGAGAGTGAACGCCGATGACGCCTTCGAGTACGCAGCCTGAGCGGGCCGGGATTCTCGGCTGGATCGAACGAACCGGCAACCGCCTCCCGGACCCCGTCTTCATCTTCTTCTACCTGATCATCGGCCTGATGGTGATCAGCGTCGTCGCCGCTCTCGCCGGAGCGTCGGCGGTTCACCCGACCGAGGTGGACGAAGAGACCGGCGCCGCCACCGTCATCGCCGCCCAGAGCCTGCTCTCCGCGGAGAATATCCGCAAGCTGTGGGTCGAGATGCCCACGACCTTCACCCACTTCCACCCGCTGGGATATGTCCTCGTGGTCATGCTCGGCGCCGGCGTCGCGGAGCGCTCGGGCCTGTTCGGGACGGCGATGCGCGCGGGCGTACGCAACGCGCCCAAGAATTTGCTCACCCCCTTCGTCGCCCTTACCGCGATGATGGGGAACCTCGCCGCCGATGCCGCCTATGTCGTTCTGATCCCACTCGCCGGAGTCATCTACGCCGCGGCGGGGCGCCATCCCATAGCCGGGATCGCCGCCGCCTTCGCAGGCGTTTCGGGAGGCTTTTCGGCCAATCTCCTGCCCGGCCAGCTCGACGCCCTGCTGTTCGGCATCACCCAGGAGGCGGCCGAAGCGATCGTTCCCGCCTGGCAGCCGAACATCGCCGGCAACTGGTTTTTCATCGCGGCGATGACCTTCGTGTTCCTGCCGGTCATCTGGTACGTCACCGACCGAATCATCGAGCCTCGGCTCGGCCGCTACGTGCCGCAAGGCCAGGCGGCGGTCTCCGCGGGCGCCGCGCCCCAAGCCGCCGCCGCACCTCTGCCCGAAGGAGTGGCCGAGCCGGAAGCAGAAGAAGCGCGGGACGCTCCGCTCACCGGAGGCCAGCGCAAGGGCCTTCGCTGGGCCGGCCTCGCCACCCTTGGGGTCATCGCGCTGTGGCTGCTCTTCACCGTCGGTCCAGGAACGCCCCTGATCGATCAGGAAGCAGCGCCCGAGGGCCGGCTCACGCCGTTTTACAGGTCGCTGGTCGCCGGCTTCTTCCTGCTCTTCCTTGCCGCCGGCTGGGCCTATGGCAAGGCGGCGGGCACGGTGAACAACCACCGCGACCTCGTGCGCATGATGTCCGAATCGATGGGGGACCTCGCCTACTATCTGGTCCTCGCCTTCGCGGCGGCGCACTTCGTCGCCATGTTCAACTGGTCCAACCTCGGCCTCATCAGCGCGGTGCACGGGGCATCAGGCCTGAAGCAGCTTGCCCTTCCGGCACCCGCGCTCCTGGCACTGGTCGTGCTCTTCACCGCCGCGCTAAATCTCTTCGTCGGCTCGGCGAGCGCGAAATGGGCCCTTCTCGCGCCGGTGCTGGTGCCGATGCTGATGCTGCTTGGGATCAGCGCGGAAACGACGACGGCCGCGTATCGAGTCGGCGACAGCGCGACGAACATCATCACCCCCTTGATGGTCTATTTCCCGCTGATCCTGATCTTCTGCCAGCGCTGGCAGAAGGATTTCGGCCTCGGAAGCCTGGCGGCGATGATGCTTCCCTATTCGCTGTGGCTGCTGGCCGCGGGAACGGCGCTGATGATGCTGTGGGTGGGGCTCGACCTTCCGCTCGGGCCCGACGCGCCGGTCTATTACCAGCTTCCCGCCACTACACCTGCGGCGGCGGCGGCTACTTGATCGTGCAGGCGGGATCGAGGCGGAAGTCGAGATAGTCGTCGACCGACTTCATCAGCTGCGGCATCTCCTGCGCGAAGAAGTGGTTGGCGCCCGGGATGGTGTCGTGGTGGATGGTGATGTGCCGCTGGGTTCGAAGCTTGTCGACCAGCTTCTGGACCGCGCCGGGAGTCACCACCTCGTCCGCCTCGCCCTGGATGATGATCCCCGACGAGGGGCAGGGGGCGAGGAAGGTGAAGTCGTAGAGATTGGCCGGCGGAGCGATCGAGAGGAAGCCGCGCACTTCGGGTCGCCGCATCAGGAGCTGCATTCCGATCCAGGCGCCGAAGCTGACGCCTGCGACCCACGTCTGCTCGGCCTCGGGATGGATCTGCTGCACCCAGTCGAGCGCCGAAGCGGCGTCGGAGAGTTCGCCCACTCCGTTGTCGAACACTCCCTGGCTCTTGCCGACTCCGCGAAAGTTGAAGCGGAGGGTCGCGAAGCCGCGCCTCACGAACGTCTTGTAGAGCGCCTGAACGATATGGTTGTTCATCGTTCCGCCCGCCTGCGGGTGTGGATGGAGGATCATCGCGACCGGGGCTCGAGGGCGGGGGCCCGGCTGGAAGCGGCCTTCGAGGCGGCCTTCGGGACCGGGGAAAATGACTTCGGGCATTGCACCTGCGCTTGTTTGCGAGCTTGAAAAGGAACCACGTGGCGTTCACGTGAAGCGGCGCTGTATATAGGGTGGAACGCTCTTTTAGCAATCTTGAGGGAAGCGCCTGAGTGCCCGAACGCATCTACCTCGACCATGCCGCCACGACTCCGCTGCTTCCCGCAGCACGCGAAGCGATGGCCGAGGCTCTGTCGAGGTGGCACAACCCAAGCTCGCCCCATGCGGAAGGAAGGGCGGCCAAGGCTGCGCTGGAGGAGGCGCGCGAGCGGGTGGCGGCGGCGCTGGGCTGGAGCGGCAAGGTGGTCTTCACCTCGGGCGCCAGCGAGGCGCTTCAGATTGCGTTGCAGCGAACCAGGGCGGGCGCCCGCTACGTCTCGGCAGTGGAGCATGATGCGGTCTTCAGGCCCGCCTCCGACGCCGAACGGCTCCCGGTCGACGCAAAAGGAATTGTGCTCCTGCGAAGGCAGGAGCCCAGCGGCGCTGACAGTGAATCTGGGCTCCTGCCTGCGCAGGAGCCCAGGGAACTCTACGCAATACAGCACGCCAACAACGAGACCGGCGTTATCCAGCCGCTCGTCCCGATCGCGGAGACGGTGCGGGAGCAAGGAGGCATCCTCCTCGCCGATTGCGCTCAGACGGCGGGCAAGCTTCCGCTTCCCGACGTCGACATGATCGCGATCTCAGCCCACAAATTCGGCGGCCCGCCAGGTGTCGGAGCATTGCTGCTCCGCGACCTATCGACGGTGGACGCGGTCGGGGGACAGGAGCAGGGCTACCGCCCCGGCACCGAGAATCTGCCTGGCATCATCGGCATGGCTGTGGCGCTCGAGGCGGGGCGTGAATGGATGAAGGAAGCGGCCGCACTCCGGGCCCGCCTGGAGGCAGCTGTTGAAGCTTCCGGCGGAGAGGTCGTCGCAAAGGAAAGCGAGCGCATCGCCACCATCGGCGCCTACCGCATGCCGGGCGTGGCTTCCAACGCGCAGCTCATCCGGTTCGACGTGGCGGGGATCGCCGTCTCGGCGGGAAGCGCCTGCTCGTCCGGAAGCCTCAAGGCCAGTCATGTCCTTGCCGCCACGGGGTGGCCCGAGGAGGCGGCTCGGGAGGTGGTGCGGGTGAGCTTCGGCCGCTCCACCACCGCGGAGGAGGTGGACCGGTTCGTGGAGATCTGGAGCCAGATGGCGCAGAGGAAGCGCGCGGCATGATCTATCTCGACTATCAAGCCACCACTCCGCTCGCTCCCGAAGTGGCGGCTGCGATGCGGCCGTGGATCGAGACTAATTTCGGCAACCCCCACAGCCCCTATCGGGCCGGGCGGGAAGCAGCGGCTGCCGTGGAGGTCGCCCGCGCCTCGGTGATGGAGGCGCTCGGGCCGGGGGCGGAGGAGGGGAAGGTCTATTTCACCTCCGGCGCCACCGAAGCGGCGAACTGGGCTCTCAAGGGCGCCGCGGCCGACCTCGAGGACGTGAAGAAGCGGGCGGTCACCATCGCCACCGAACACGCCTGCGTGATCGATACGGCCCACTGGCTGGCGGTCGAGGGGCTGGACCTGGAGATACTGGAGGTGCGGCCCGATGGCCTGGTCGACATGGAGCAGGCCGCCGAGGAGATAGACGAGCGCACCGGGATCGTCGCTGCCATGCTGGTCAATAACGAGATCGGAGTGATACAGCCGGTCGAGGAGCTTTCGGCGCTCGCCCGGGAGCAGGGCGCGCTGTTCTTCTGCGACGCGGTGCAAGCCTTCGGCCGCGTTCCAATTCCCTTTGGCGCTTGCGACATGGTGGCCATCTCGGCCCACAAGATCCACGGGCCCAAGGGCATCGGCGCTCTCTGGATCCGCGATGGCGTGGAGATCGAGCCGCTGCTCCACGGCGGCGGGCAGGAGGGTGGATTCCGCTCCGGGACCCTGTCCCCCGCGCTCTGCGCCGGCTTCGGAGAGGCGGCGCGGCTGCTCACCCAGCGGCGCGAGGAGGATGCAGCCCATGTCGAGCGGCTGTGGGCGCTTGCGACGGGGGCGCTGAAGGGATGGATCCTGAACGGCTCGGCGGAGCGGCGCTACCACGGCAATCTCAACATCCGCGCGGAGGGCATGGACGCCTCGCGGCTCATCTCCGAGGTTCGCGAGGTCGCTTTCTCCGCGGCCTCGGCCTGCGCCAGCGGCTCGGGGCGCCCAAGCCATGTCCTTGCAGCGCTCGGCCTCGAGGAGCGGGAGGCTAGATCGAGCATCCGCCTCGGCTTCGGCCGCTATACAAGCGAGGAGGAGCTGGAGCGCGGCCTCGGCCTCATCCTCGAAGCCGCCGCCCGGCAACGGAGCTTCGCCTCGTGACGCTTGTGCGTTTCGTATCCGCCGACGGCTCGCAGGTACGCGAGGTGGAAGCCCCCGCCGGGGAGCGCCTGCTCGACGTCGCCCAGGCGAACGGCCAGCCGCTGGAAGGCACGTGCGAGGGCCAGATGGCCTGCTCGACCTGCCACATCATCGTCGCGCCAGAGGACCTCGCCAAGCTCCCGCCGCCCGTCGAGGAGGAGGAGGACATGCTCGACCTCGCCGCCCACGTCACCCGAACCTCCCGCCTCGCCTGCCAGATCTGGCTGTCCGAGGATTTGGACAGCCTGACAGTGCGGATGCCTGGAGCGGTCCACAACATGCAGGGTCGTTGATGCGCGTCCCGTGCCGCGCTGCGATTCTCGGTCTGTTGCTTCTGGGGGGCTGCGTTTCGCTGCCGCAGCACCGCTCGGTGGACTGCTCGGTCGCCAAGCGCCCCCAGATCCGACTGTCCGACGACGGGCGTACAGCCTCCACGCGGATCGACATCCTCACCTACAATGTCGAAGGACTCCCCGGCAAAGTGCGGAAGGGCCGTTCGGGGCCGCTGCGCGAGATCGGCGCTTATCTCGCCGGCCTGAGGCGCGCGGGGACTGCTCCGGACATCGTGATGTTCCAGGAGGTTTTCAGTCGTTCGGCCAGAAACGCGGTGCTTTCGGCTGGATATCCGAGCCTCGCGGCCGGCCCTTCCTCGACCGACCTGCAGCCGCCGGCGGTGAAGCGATCGCTGCCCGGCAGGCCCAACGTCCGGCGCGGCGAGCTGGGCGTGAAACTGGCGTCCAGCGGCATCCTTATCGCGGGCGAGTTCCCAATCCCCGAACGTCGCGCTCAGCCCTTTGCGACCGGAAGCTGCGCGGGGTTCGATTGCCTGTCGAACAAAGGGATGCTCTTTGCCCGAGTGGCGATACCCGGAGTTCCAGGCGCTCTGGACCTTTTCAACACGCACATGAATTCCATGCGCGCCTCCCGGGTGCCGGAGCGGCGCTTCCACGCCGCCCATGCCAAGCAGGTGCGCGAGATCACCGATTTCGTCGCCTCCACCGCCGGAGCGGATCATCCCCGAGTGTTCGGCGGGGACTTCAACATGCGACACTCGGAGCGAAGGTTCGCTGAATTCTCGCGGCTGCAGCCTTTGACGCTCGTGCACAGACATTGCCTGGAATATTCGGGGGAATGCGAAGTTCTCATGTCGTGGGACGGGGACGAACCCTGGATGGATACGCAGGATCTGCAACTCTTCTCGCCGGGTAACGCGGTGAGCATCCGCCCGGTCAGAGTGCAGGCGATGTTCGACGGCGGGGACGGCGGCCCCCTCCTGTCCGACCACGAGGGCTTCCGCGTGTCCTACGAGCTTCGGTGGGCCGTGGACGGAACCGCGCCCTCCGCCTGCGCTTCGCCGAAGTTGTCATTTCGAAGCTGATCGCCCATATGCGCCGCGGGAGTCGGGCGGACGGCGCTCTCGCCAACCCGGTCAGGTCCGGAAGGAAGCAGCCGTAACGAGTCAGCTCCGGGTCGTTCCGGCTCCCACCGCGAAGCGCGAGCACGAATTAGCGGCCGCTAATTCGCCTGCGCGCAAGCGCGGCCAGCCTCGCCCTCGCGAGGACTGACGGCGCCGCTTTGCCGCGACGCGCCTCCATCCCCACCCGTTTGCGAGCAAAACACAAGAAAAGGCTTGGGCTTCGACAGGCTCAGCCCGAACGGTTAGTGTTAGTTATGGACTCCGATTCCCCCGACTCCTTTGGCCTCGGCCTGGACGAGCCGCCGCAGCCGGCGCGCGAGCAGCCGTACCGGGTGCTTGCACGCAAGTACCGGCCGCAGAGCTTCGAGGAGCTGATCGGGCAGGACGCGATGGTTCAGACGCTGGGCAATGCGATCAAGCGCGACCGGCTGGCCCACGCCTTCCTGCTCACCGGCGTTCGGGGGGTGGGCAAGACCTCGACGGCCCGGCTGGTGGCGAAGGCTCTGAATTGCATCGGGCCGGACGGGCAGGGCGGCCCGACGATCAGCCCCTGCGGCGTCTGCGAGCCCTGCGTCGCGATCGCTGAGGGCCGCCATATCGACGTTATCGAGATGGACGCCGCGAGCCACACTGGAGTGGACGACGTTCGCGAGATCATCGAGGCTGTGCGCTATGCGGCCGTGTCGGCGCGCTACAAGGTCTATATCATCGACGAGGTCCACATGCTGTCGAAGAACGCGTTCAACGCGCTTCTGAAGACCCTCGAGGAACCCCCTGCGCACGTTAAGTTTCTGTTCGCCACGACCGAGGTGAACAAGGTTCCGGTGACGGTGCTCTCCCGCTGCCAGCGGTTCGACCTTCGCCGCATCTCCGCCGAGCAGCTCGCCGCCCATTTCGCCTCGGTGTGCGAGAAGGAAGAGGTCGAGGTCGAGCCCGAGGCGTTGGCTCTGATCGCCCGGGCCGCCGAAGGCTCCGCTCGTGACGGCCTGTCGATCCTGGACCAGGCGATCGCCCACGGCTCGGGCGGAGTGACTGCCGAGCAGGTGCGCGGAATGCTGGGCCTTTCGGACCGGGGCGCGGTTCGAAAGCTGCTCGGACTTCTGCTCGCAGGGAACGCCCAGGAAGCGCTCGCCGCGGTGAAGGAGCAATATGACCTTGGAGTGGAGCCCTCCGCGCTGATCCGGGGCCTGCTCGAGAGCGTCCACGGGATCACCCGCGCCAAGGTCGGCGGAGCAACGGATCCGGCGCAGAGCCAGGAAGAGCGCGAGGCCTATGCGGACTGGGCGAGCCGCCTCGGCTACCCGTCGATCCACCGCCTCTGGCAGCTGCTCCTGAAGGGTCTTTCCGAGGTCAACGACGCCGCGATGCCGCTGGAGGCGGCCGAGATGGCGCTGCTCCGGGTGATCCACGCTTCCGAGCTTCCCGATCCCGGAACCGTGCTGGAAAAGCTGATGAGCGGGGAGGCCGTCGCCGCTGCTCCTGCGGGCGCTCCCGCCGTGTCGACGCAGGGGGCGCTGATGAAGGCGCCGGAGACGTTCGCCGGCCTCGTCGAGATGCTGGCTTCGAACGGCAAGCCGCACATGGCCCAGCAGCTCCACGATTGCGTGGGCCTCGTCGCCTACCGGCCGCCCGAACTCGCACTCCGTCCGATCAAGCCGCTGGCCGGCGACTTCATCCGCGAGCTCTCGGCGGCACTGAAAGCGCTGACCGGGGAGGCGTGGCAGGTTCGCGCCTCGGAGGAGGAGGCTCAACCCTCCCTGCTCGAGCAGGAAAAGGCCCAGGCCGAGGCGCTTCGCCAGACCGTGCTTGAATCCCCTGTGGTCAAAGCGGCGTTCGAAGCGTTTCCCGACGCGGAGCTCACAAGCTACAATCTCAACGAACAACGGAGCGCGTAAATGCCCAACCTCGATGAAATCCTGAAGATGGCCCAGAATGCCCAGAACGAGCTGATGAAGGCCCAGGAGGGTCTCGACAATGTCGAGGTCGAAGGCCAGTCGGGCGGCGGAATGGTGAAGGTAAGGGCGAGCGCCAAGGGCCGTATCGTCGCCATCGACATCGACGAGAGCCTGCTCCAGCCGTCCGAAAAGCAGATGATCGAGGACCTGCTCGCAGCAGCGATCAACGACGCTCGCGGCAAGGCGGACTTGGCTGCTCAGGAGGCGATGCAGAAGGCGACTGGCGGACTGCAGCTCCCGCCGGGGTTCAAGATGCCGTTTTGAGCCAGCTCCCTCGCTAGCTCCCTCTCCCATAGGGAGAGGGTTGGGGTGAGGGGCTACGATCTATGAGACTGTACTCCAGACATCCTACCACCTCACCCAACCCTCTCCTCATAGGAGAGGGCTTTTAGGTTACAGGCCGTTCTGCTCCGGCGGCGGGGGTTGCTCGGGCGGTGGTGCCGGCTCCGGCTTCGGGGGAGAAGCCGGGGCGGTCCGCTCGGCAGGGGCTTTTTCCTCGTATTCCGCCCCAGGCTCGACCGCAGGGGCCGCGCGTGCCTCCACCTTCGCCTTGGGCCGCTCGCGCCTGACCGGCTCCTCCCGCTCGACCGGAGCGGCAACCTCGCCGTCGCCGTAGATGCAGGCGTCCAGCCGGTCCCGCTGAACCACCGCGATCCGGGCGGCGATGCTGTTGCCGTAGCGGCGGGTGAAGCCTCCGGGGGTGACCGCCTCGCGCTGCTTGGGGAGCGGAAGGACTGCGGCGATCCGAGCGGCTTCCGTCCGGCTGAGTTCGGACGCGTCCTTGTCGAAGTAGCGCTGCGCGCCCGCATTGACTCCGTAGGTGCCGATCCCGGTCTCCGCGATGTTGAGATAGACCTCCATGATCCGCTGCTTGGACCAGAGGTTCTCGATCAGCAGCGTGAACCAGGCCTCCAGCCCCTTGCGGAAGTAGCCGCCGCCTTGCCACAGGAAGGCGTTCTTCGCGGTCTGCTGGCTGATCGTGGAGCCTCCGCGCATGACCCCGTCACCCTGCGCGTTTCGGCGCATGGCTTCGGCGATCGCGTCCTGATCGAAGCCCCAATGGGAGCAGAACTTGCTGTCCTCGGCGGCGATCGCGGCGCGCTTCATGTCGTCGTCGATCTGGTCGAGCGGCATCCAGTCCTTGTTGACGCTGCGCCCGCCGAGCATGTCGCCCACTTGGGTGAAGGTTATGGGCGGCGCGACGAAGCGGTAGAGCAGCACCCAAAGCACGCTGACGAGGATGAAAAGGAGGATCCCTTTGAGGATCCAGCCAGCTATGCGGCTGCCCCATCCGCGTTTCTTCCTGCCATAGGGCCGCCGCTTGATCGGTTTTACCATTGCGGCTGATTAGCGGGGGCGGTGGGGGCAGTCACCAGAAAAGCCCCTCCACTAGGACGCCCTCTCCCATAGGGAGAGGGTTGGGGTGAGGGGTTACGATGTCTGAGACTTCGGCTCTGAGATCGTAACCCCTCACCAACTGCGCCTAGGCTCCTTCGTCGCCAAGGCTTCGTATCCTCTCCCTATGGGAGAGGGGGAGAGATGGGGAGGGGCCGGACGCGTCAGCCGGCGGTTAGAAGCCTGCGTTCGCCGGCGAGGTTCATCAGGGCCTTTTGAAGCTTCTCGAAGGCCCTGACCTCGATCTGGCGAATGCGTTCGCGGCTGACGTCGTAGACCTGGCTCAGCTCCTCCAGGGTCTTCGGGTTCTCCGAGAGGCGGCGCTCGGTGAGGATGTGCTTCTCGCGGTCGTTCAGCGCCTCCATGGCCTGGACGAGCAGCTCGTGCCGGACCTGGGTCTCCTCGGCCTCTGCCACGCGCTCGTCCTGAAGCGGGTCGGTGTCGACGAGCCAGTCCTGCCACTGGCCTTCGCCCTCCTCCCGGAGCGGCACGTTCAAGGACGTGTCGCCGCCCATCGACATGCGCCGGTTCATCGAAATGACCTCGTCCTCGGTCACTCCGAGCTTGGTCGCGATATGGGTCACGTCCTCGGGCTTGAGGTCGCCGTCCTCGAACGCCTCGATCTGGTTCTTCATCCGGCGCAGGTTGAAGAACAATTTCTTCTGCGCCGCGGTGGTGCCCATCTTCACCAGCGACCAGCTGCGAAGGATGAATTCCTGGATGGAGGCGCGGATCCACCACATGGCGTAGGTCGCGAGGCGGAAGCCCCTCTCCGGCTCGAACTTCTTCACGCCCTGCATCAGGCCGATATTGCCTTCGGAGATGAGCTCGCTGACCGGAAGGCCGTAGCCGCGGTAGCCCATTGCGATCTTCGCGACGAGGCGCAGGTGGCTGTTCACCAGCTTGGCCGCGGCCTCGGTGTCCTGATGCTCCGTCCAGCGCTTGGCGAGCATATATTCCTCTTCGGGAGAGAGGATCGGGAATTTCTTGATCTCGGCCAGATAGCGGTTGAGGCCCGCTTCGCCACCGGAAGCAGGAATAGTCGCCGGGATCTTGGTACCGCTTGGCATCTTAAACTCTCATTCTCCCTGCGCGCGCACGTTATGCTCCGTGTCGGCACTTGGTTCTTATACGGTAAGCGCTCTGAACAGTTCCTGCATATCGGACGGGAGGGCGCTTTTGAAGGACAGCTTTTCTTTCGATACGGGGTGGACGAAGCCGAGCTCGGCAGCGTGCAACGCCTGACGCTTGAATTCCAATCGATTTAACAGGTCACGGTGAACGATTTTAGTTCGTCCGTAGACCGGATCGCCGAGCAGCGGGTGGCCGAGCGAGGCCATGTGGACCCGAACCTGGTGGGTGCGTCCAGTCTCCAGCCGGCATTCGATCAGCGCGGATTGGCGGAGCGGCTTCACGAGGCGGTAGTGCGTGACTGCGCGCTTTCCTCGTGCCGCCTCGACGATCGCCATCTTCTGGCGGTTGGTCGAGGACCGGGCGAGGGGAGCGTCGACCTTGCCGCTCGGCGGGTTGGGGATTCCGGAAGCGACGGCCTGATAGCGCCGGTCGATGCTGTGCCTGGCGAACTGCGCCGAGAGGCCTTCATGCGCGACATCGGTCTTGGCGACGACGAGCAAGCCGGACGTGTCCTTGTCGATCCGGTGGACGATTCCGGGCCTCGCCACTCCCCCGATGCTGGACAGGCGGCCGGCGCAATGGTGGAGGAGGGCGTTCACCAGCGTGGCGTCGAAATTGCCTGCAGCCGGGTGGACGACCATTCCGGCCGGCTTGTCGACCACCAGCAGGTGATCGTCCTCGTACACGATCTCCAGAGCGATATCCTGCGGCTGGTTGTGCGCGGTTTTGGGCTCCGGTACCCGCACCTCGTAAGCTCCGGCCTGTGCCTTGGATGCCGGGTCGCGGACCTGGGTCCCGGCCGGCCCAAGCACCTCGCCGCTGCTGATCAGGGCCTTTAAGCGTTCGCGGGACAGGGCGGGCAGGGCGGCCGCCAAAGCGCGGTCGAGCCGCCAGCCTGCAGCCTCGGATGCGATGCTCACTCGAATGATCGACGCCCCCCTGTCCATCGAATTCAAGATTGGGAGCGGAGCCGCGCAATTCAAGGCTCGTTTCGGAGGCGAAGCGGGTGCTGCCGGACAGGTTGCGGCGAGCGCTCGGAAATCGGCCGAACCAGCTCCTTGCAACCTTCGCCCGCCCCGGCCAATAGGCAGCCCAAACCATCACAGGGGCCGGTGACGTCGATGAGATCCCACGAATTTGCGAGCCTGCTCTGCTCCCGTCTGTGCCACGATCTGCTGAGCCCGGTGGGGGCGCTGAACAACGGGATCGAGCTGCTCGCCGACGAGCACGATCCGGAGATGCGGGCCCGGTGCCTCGATCTCCTCAGTGAGAGCGCCCGCGCCTCGGCAAACAAGCTCAAGTTCTTCCGGCTCGCGTTCGGCGCGGCCGGGGGTTTCGAAGACGAGGTGGACACTCGCGAGGCCCGGACCGCGATTGAGGGGCTGTTCGGAACCGACGGCCGGATCAAGCTTGGCTGGATGGTCGACGAGCCCAAGATGAGCAAGTCCGCCTTGAAGATCCTCCTCAACCTGGCGCTTGTGGCTGGCGACAGCCTGGTCCGTGGAGGGTCGCTTACCGTCGGCGCCGAGAGGCACGAGGGCGGCCTGGACATTGTCGTCCGTGCCGAGGGGGCTCGAGTCGTGCTCGACCCGCAGCTCAAGCAGGCGCTGCTCGGTGAGGTCCAGGAAGAAGACATCGCTCCTCGAGCCGCTTCGGCCTGGCTGATCCACCTGCTCGCAAGCGAAGGCGGCGGCCAGGTGCAGGTCGCCGACACCGAGGAGGGCATGCTCCTCTTCGGAGCCTCTCTCCCCGGCTGATCGGGCCAGGGCCGTCTGAAGCTTCCGGAAGCACTTGACGCGCAGCCTTTTTTGGAGCGCAACTCGACGCCGATGCACATCCAGGATTGCCCATCGCCCAACTTCGACGAGCGCCCGGCGCCCGTATCGATGATCGTGCTCCACTATACGGGCATGCAGGACGCGGACTCCGCGGTTGCAAAGCTGTGCGACCCGCAGGCGAAGGTTTCCTGCCATTACCTGGTTCACGAAGACGGGCGCATCCTGCGCATGGTGCCGGAAGAGAAGCGCGCCTGGCATGCCGGCAATTCCTATTGGCGCGGCACCTCGGGCATCAACGACGTCAGCATCGGCATCGAACTGGTCAATCCGGGCCACGAATTCGGCTACCGCGCCTTCCCCGACGCTCAGATTGACGCGCTCTTGCCGCTGATGGCGGACATCAAGGAGCGCTACGGAATTACGCGCGGCAACATCGTCGGCCATTCCGACATCGCTCCCCGCCGCAAGCAGGATCCCGGCGAGCTGTTTCCCTGGGGGCGGCTGGCTCGCCTGAGGCTCGCTCTGCCTCGGCCGACGAAGAATTTGATGGACCCCAATTGGACCAACGGGGGCTTCCTGCTCGCTCTTGAGCGGTTCGGCTACGATGTCGCCGACCCGATGGCGGCGATCATGGCGTTCCAGCGGCGCTACCGGCCCGAGTTGATGGACGGGGAGATCGACGGCGAGTGCCGCTCGATCCTTCTCGGCCTCCTCCTTCCCAAACCGCTCGGCGACGACTAGATAGGCAGCGCCAGAGGGTCGGGCGGCCGCGGCCCTGCAGCGATGCAGGGGCGAGGAAAGTCCGGGCTCCACGGAACGACGGTGCCGGTTAATGGCCGGCGGGCCACGAAATCCAGATTTTTGGCCCAGGGACAGTGCAACAGAAAGCAAACCGCCGCTCTTCGGTGCGGCAAGGTCGAAAGGGTGCGGTAAGAGCGCACCGCGCCTCCGGCAACGGCAAGGCGGCACGGTAAACCCCACCGGGAGCAAGACCGAATAGGGGCGGCACATGGGCCTGTTCCGGCTCGTCGCCCGGGTTGGTTGCTTGAGGGGCGGAGCGATCCGCCTCCTAGATGAATGGCCGCCCATCCCTCCGTCGCCAAGGCTATGGAGGGTGGACAGAACCCGGCTTACAGACCCTCTGGCGCTTTCCCTTGTGCTCCTGCGAAGGCAGGAGCCCAGCTTCGCCGGCGGAGCCGCTGGGTTCCCGCCTTCGCGGGAACGCTGGAAATATCTGGGGCCGTTATGGC
>DASYWC010000080.1:0-3737 GCA_035936615.1 Allosphingosinicella sp.
GGGAGGAACTAGGCCAGCTCCGGATAATCCGTGTAGCCCTCCGCCCCCTGGCTGTACCAAGTGGCTCGGTCGTCCGGGGCCAGCTCCGCGCCGCTTGCTATTCGGGCGACGAGATCCGGGTTGGAGATGAACGGGCGGCCGAAGGTGATCGCGTCCGCCCGCCCCTCCTGGATCGCAGCTTCGCCCGATGCGCCGTCATAGTCGGAATTCAGAACGAGGGGCGCTGTGAACACCTTCCGAATGGCGGGGGCGATGGGGTCCACCGAGCCTTTGCCGAAGGTACCGTCGGCCCCCGGCTCGCGAAGTTCGAGGAACGCTATCCCGATCTCGGCCAGTGCTTCGGCAGCGGCCACGAACAGAGGCTCCGGGTCGCTGTCGTCGACTCCGTTGGTCTCCCCGTTCGGGGACAGGCGAACCGCCGTCCTCTCCGGCCCCACGACGTCTGCGATCGCCTGAGTCGCCTCGCGCAAGAGGCGGATCCGGTTGTCGATGGAGCCGCCATAATCGTCGTCGCGAAGGTTCGATGAATCGCGGAGGAATTGATCGACCAGATAGCCGTTCGCGGCGTGAAGCTGGACCCCGTCGAAGCCTGCCGCGAGCGCGAAGCCCGCCGCTCGCGCATAGTCGCCGAGCAGCCCGGGTATCTCCTCCAGCGCAAGCGCCCGCGCCTCCACATAGGGCTGGCGCCCCTCATAGGTGTGCGCCTTGTGCGGAGCCGTCGTAGCCGAGGCCGACACCGGCTTCTCCCCATCGAGGAAGCTTGGGTGCACCAGCCGGCCCATGTGCCAGAGCTGGCAGTAGATCCGCCCGCCTGCCTCGTGCACCGCTTCGGTGATCGGCTTCCACGCCTCCATCTGCTCCGCGGTCCAGATTCCGGGCGCGTAGGGCCAGCCGAGCCCCTGCCGGCTCATTCCGGTCGCTTCGCTGATGATCAGCCCCGCCGCTGCGCGCTGCGCATAGTAGGTCTTCATCAGCTCCGTCGGCACATGCTCGCGGGTCGCCCTGCCGCGGGTGAGCGGAGCCATGAAGATGCGGTTGGGGCAGGTGAGCGGTCCGATGGCGATCGGGTCGAGCAGAGAGGGCATGGGGTTCCTTGTTGACGCACCTTACAGGCGCGCCCTAGCGGCCATGCACACGCAATGCATGAGAGCCCTCCCCGATCCGCCGCTTCGGCAGGCCGCTTCGCCTTTGCGGCGCTGATCGCCTCCAACCTGTTCCTTGCTCTTGGGCCCTGGATGGTTCGGATGGCGGACGTCGGCGCGGTCGCCTCGGCCTTTTGGCGGCTTGCGCTGGCGATACCGCTTCTGCTCCTCTTCGCCCGATACGCGAGCAAGGGGAGCTTCCGCCCCGGCTGGGCGATCGGCGGCCTCATCGTCGCGGGCGGCTTCTTCTTCGCGGCCGACCTTGCCGCCTGGCATTACGGGATCAAGCTCACCAAGCTCGCCAACGCGACCCTGTTCGGCAACACGTCCAGCCTGCTGTTCCCGATCTACGGTTTCATCGTCGCGCGCATGCTGCCGAGGAAGCTCCAGCTGCTGGCGCTGCTGCTGGCCGCGGCGGGCGCGGCGCTCTTGCTTGGAAGCAGCTACGAGCTCTCGCCGCGCCACCTTAAAGGAGACCTGCTCGCGATCCTGGCCGGCCTCTTCTACACTTTGTACCTGATAGCGATCGACCGGGCCCGCCAGACTCTGAAGCCCATGCCGGTGCTTGCGCTTGCGACCGTCGCAGGCGCCGGGCCGCTGCTCGCGTTCGCGCTCCTGCTTGGAGAGCAGGTGATACCAAGCGACTGGACTTCCGTGATCCTGCTGTCGCTTGGAAGCCAGGTGATCGGGCAGGGTTTGCTCGTCTACGCCATGGGCCATCTGAGCCCGCTGGTCGTGGGGCTCGGCCTCCTGACTCAGCCCGCCGTGACCGCGGTGATCGGATGGCTCGCCTATGACGAGCGGCTCGGGCTCACCGACGCTGCCGGAGCGCTGCTGATCTGCGCGGCGCTGGTTCTCATCCGCCTTCCCGAGCGCTTGCATCCGCAGAGACGCGGCCTCATCTAGGAGCCATGGAGAACATCGCGCCCGCGGACATGACTCTGGACGAGCTCCGGGCCGCGCTTGCGCCCCTGCTGCCCGCCAACGCGGTGTTCGACGGCTGGAGCGACAAGGCGCTGGCAATGGCCGCCTCCGAGCTGGGAGTTCCGGAAGGCCGCGCGCCGCTCTGCTTCCCCGGCGGCGCGGTGGACATGATCGACGCCTGGTTCGACGCCATCGACATCGCAATGGCGAAGGCCTGGCCGCTGGAGCGGATCGAAAAGCTCAAAATACGCGAGCGGATCCGCGACCTCGTCCTCTACCGGATCGAGGTGATCAACCCGCACAAGGAGGCGCTCCGCCGCGCCTTGGCGATCATGGCCCAGCCGCAGAATGCAATGGCCGGAGCGAAGCTTGCATGGCGCGCGGCCGACCGGATGTGGCGCATCGCCGGCGACACCTCGACCGACTTCAACCATTACAGCAAGCGCGGAATCCTTTCGGCGCTTTATACCTCCACGATGCTGGTCTTCCTCGACGACGAGAGCGAGGGGCTGAGCGCGACGCGCGGCTTCCTCGACCGCAGAATCGACGACGTCATGCGTTTCGAGAAGTTCAAAGCGAGCTGGCGAAGGGGCAGCGCACGAAGGCCAAGCCTCAGCCGCTTCCTCGGGCGGCTTCGCTATCCTGCTGTATGAGCGCCGCCAATTCGCATTGCTAGCGCGCGGTTTCCGTGGAAAAGAGACTCGGCGTGCTGTCTCGAACCGAGGAATTTTCATGCGAACTCATAAGCTTGTGGCTGCACTTGCAGCGGTGTCGCTTTCCGCCGCCGCCGCTGCGCAAGTCTCGGGCGCCCCCGAATTCACCGTCGACGCCTTCCGTTCTCACGTGACCTTCCTCGCCGACGATCTGCTCGAGGGCCGGAACACCGGCGAACGCGGACATGAGATTGCGGCGCGTTATGTCGCGACCCAGCTTGCAGGCCTTGGAGTGAAGCCGGCCGTGAACGGCGACTGGTATCAGCGCGTGCCGTTCGTCGAATTCGAACTTAGCGATGCGCCCGCCCGGGTGACGATCGGCGGCAAGACCTTCGCTCACAAGAGCGACGTGCTGATTGGCGCCAGCCCCTTCACCGACCGCACCAGCGTCGAGGCTCCGGTCGTGTTCGTCGGCTACGGCCTCGACGTGCCCTCGCTGGGCTTGAACGACTATGCGGGCCTCGACGTCAAAGGAAAGATCGTCGCGGTCCTGCCTGGGACCCCCAAGGGGCTGCCAAGCGACATCGCGGCTCACTTGGGCGGATCCTCGTTCCCGGAGAAACGCCGGATGGCTCAGGCCCGGGGCGCAGTGGGGATCCTGTCCCTGCTCTCGCCCACGGCGGCAGAGCGGTTCCCGGCAATGGCTGCCGCTTCGTCAAGGCCCGGCACCACCTGGGTCGAAGCGAACGGCAGACCCTTCTCGCCGGCGCCCGGCCTGGCGTTCAGCGCGACACTCAACAAGCCCGCGTCCGATGTGCTTTTCGCAGGAGCGCCGAAGACTCTGGAAGCCCTGTTCGCGGAGGTTGAGGCGGGAGGGAAGCCCAAGGGGTTCGCACTGGCGCCCAAGGTTCGCATCGAGGCCCAGAACCGCACCAGGACTCTTTCTAGCCCCAACGTCATCGGAATGATCCCAGGGTCCGATCCGCGCGTGGCGAACGAATACGTGCTCCTGATGGGG
>DASYWC010000081.1:0-12157 GCA_035936615.1 Allosphingosinicella sp.
ATCTCGATGGACCTGTCCGTCGTGCCGATGTCGAACTCGATGTCTTCGACGATCATCGCACCGAACTCGGCGCCGACATAGGGCGCGCCATCGCGCGCGAGTGCCGGAGCCGATAGGGCTGCTGCCGCGGCTGCGGCCAGAAGATACTTACGCATGTCTTTCCCCTTTGGGTTGTTGTGACTCCCGAAACCGCGCAGTCCGCTGTTGTTTCCAGCAGGTGCTGAGTTCATCGCATCCTGTTGCCCTGAGGCAACAGTTCATGTTTGCACCAACCGTCCGAGGCGAATGCCATCCCCAAAGACAAACTTCCGCCTGCCGTCTTGGGTTTGCCGCGATTGGCTGGTAAGCGCCCCCCATGCTGACCATCAATGGAATCACGGTGCGCCTGGGCGGGCGTACGATCCTCGACCGCGCCACCGCGGCGATACGGCCGCGCAGCCGGGTCGGGCTGATCGGGCGGAACGGGGCGGGCAAGTCGACTCTGATGAAGGCGATGATCGGCCAGATCGAGCCGGACGAAGGCAGCATCGAGATGCCGCGGCGGACGCGCGTCGGCTATATCGCTCAGGAAACGCCGAGCGGCACCGCCACTCCGTTCGAGACCGTCCTCGCTGCCGACGTGGAGCGCGCGCAGCTGATGGCGGAGGCCGAGGGCTGCACCGACATGCACCGGCTCGGCGACGTGCACGAGCGGCTGCTTGCGATAGATGCCTATGGAGCACCCGCTCGGGCGGCGCGGATCCTGCTCGGCCTCGGCTTCGACGAGGAGATGCAGGGGCGTCCGCTCGACAGCTATTCCGGCGGCTGGAAGATGCGGGTGGCACTCGCCGCCTTGCTCTTCTCCGACCCGGACGTGCTCCTGCTCGACGAGCCCAGCAACCACCTGGACCTGGAAGCCACCTTGTGGCTGGAGAGCTTCCTCAAGGACTATGCGGGCACTCTGGTTGTGATCAGCCACGAGCGCGACCTGCTGAACAATGTGGTGGACACGATCCTCCACCTGGAGCGGGGCAAGATCTCGCTTTACGCGGGCGGCTACGACGACTTCGAACGCCAGCGGGCCGAGCGGGCGGCGCAGATCGCGGCCGCCAAGGCCTCGCAGGACGCGCAAAGGGCCCGGCTCCAGGACTATGTCGCCCGCAACAGCGCCCGAGCCTCGACCGCCAAGCAGGCGCAGTCTCGAGCCAAGATGCTGGCCAAGATGCAGCCGATCGCGGCGATGGCGGAGGACCCGAGCCTCAGCTTCGCCTTTCCCAGCCCGACCGAGTTGAAGCCGCCGTTGATCACTCTGGAGATGGCGGCGGTGGGCTATTCTGAGGCCAAGCCAGTTCTTCGTTCGCTGAACTTGCGCATCGATCCCGACGACCGCATCGCCCTGCTCGGCCGCAATGGCAACGGCAAGACGACGCTCGCCCGCCTGCTCGCGGCGCAGCTCGCGCCGATGGAGGGCGCGGTCAAGGCGACGGGCAAGATGCGGGTCGGCTACTTCACTCAATACCAGGTCGAGGAGCTCCACGGCGACGAGACTCCGCTGCAGCACATGACCCGAGCGATGGAAGCGCACACGCCCGGCGCGGTTCGCGGCCAGCTCGGGCGGTTCGGCTTTTCGGGCGAGAAGGCGCTAAGCCCGGTCGCCAAGCTGTCGGGCGGCGAGCGGGCTCGGCTGGCTCTGGCGCTGATCACGCGCGACGCGCCGCATCTGCTGATCCTCGACGAGCCGACCAACCACCTCGACGTCGATGCGCGCGAGGCGCTGGTCCAGGCGCTCAACGACTATGACGGCGCGGTCATCCTGATCAGCCACGACCGCCACATGGTCGAGCTCACCGCCGACCGGCTGGTGCTGGTCGAGAACGGGGCGGCGGTCGATTATCCGGGAAGCATCGACGACTATATCGACTTCGTGCTTGGCCGGAACCAGCCGAAGGTCGAGGCGAAGCCCAAGGCAGCGAAGCTGGACCGCAAGACCGCAGCCAAGGCGCGCGACGAGGCCCGCGCTCTGAAGAAGGCGGCTTCGGAGGCCGAGGCGGAAAGCGCCCGGCTGGCGGCCGAGTGCTCGGCGATCGACCGGGCGATGTTCGATCCTGCCGGTGCCGACCCAAAGCTCGCGTCGCTTCCGATGGGCGAGCTGTCCCGCCAGCGAGCGAAGGTGGCGGCCGAGCTCGCCCTTGCCGAGGCCCGCTGGCTCGAGGCGAGCGAGCAGCTGGAGAGCCAGGCCGCCTAGGCTCGCCGGTCGCGAAGGGCGTAGCGCTGGAGCTTGCCGGTGGCGGTCTTGGGGAGCGAGTCCACGAATTCGATCTCGCGGGGATATTTGTAGGGAGCGATCGTTCGCTTCACATGGTCCTGGAGGTCCGCGGCGTCGACTTCGGACGCGGCCACCACGAACGCCTTTACCTTGTGCCCGCGCTCCTCGCAGGGGACCCCCACCACTGCGCATTCCTGGACCGCGGGGTGGGCGTAGAGGGCGTTCTCAACCTCCGGCGCTGCGATATTGTAGCCGGCCGAGACGATCATGTCGTCTGAGCGCGCGACGTACCAGAAATAGCCGTCCTCATCCGCTCGGTACGTGTCTCCGGTGACGTTCCAGCCGTGCTGCACGTACACTGCCTGGCGCTCGTCGTCGAAATAGCGGCAGCCGGTGGGGCCCTTCACCGCGAGGCGCCCGGTGCCGCTCGTCATGGGCTGGTCCTTTTCGTCCAGCACGCAGGCGATGTAGCCGGGCACCGCCTTGCCCGTCGCACCCGGGCGAATGTCGTCGCCCGAGGCGGAGATGAAGATGTGCATCATCTCGGTAGCGCCGATGCCATCGACGATCCTGAGGCCCGTCGCTTCGTGCCAGGCGTGCCAAGTCGCGGCCGGCAGATGCTCCCCCGCCGACACGCAGGTGCGAAGGCTAGAGATGTCGTGGTCGCCGAGCATCCCCGTCATCACCTTGTAGGCTGTGGGCGCGGTGGCGAGGTGGGTGGCACGGTGCTTGCTGATCGCTTCCAGAAGCGGCTTGGGCCCCGGCTGCTCGACCGTGACGGCCGCCCCGCCGAAGCGCCAGGGGAAGATCAGGTTCATTCCGAGGCCGAAGGTAAAGGCGAGCGGAGCTGAGCAGGCCCAGCGCGTGCCGCCTTCCGGCTTCAGCACGTGGCGAGCAAAACTGTCCGCGCAGGCGAGGATGTCGCGATGATAGTGGACGCAGCCCTTGGGCTTGCCTGTCGTGCCGGAGGTAAAGGCGATCAGGGCGACATCGTCGCGGTGCGTGTCCAGGGGGACGAAGCCGGCCTGCACAGCCTCCAGCCGCGTCTCCAGCTCCCCGCCGCCGCTGTCGCCATTATAGGTGAGGAGCGAGCGGACGGTACCGGCCTGCGCCGCGCCCGCTTCGTAATCCTCCACAAACCGAGCATCGACGAGCGCGTGGCTCACCTGCGCACGCTCCAGGATGGTGGCGATCTCGCCCGCACGCAGAATCGGCATGGTCGCCACCACCACGCCCCCCGCCTTGAGGACGCCCAGCCAGCAGGCAAACAGCATGGCGTTGTTCGGCCCGCGCAGGAAGACGCGGTCGCCGGGGACCAGCCCCTCCTCCTCGACAAGCAGGCGGGCGATGCGGTCCGACAGGTCCCGCATCTCCCCAAAGGTCCAGCGGCCGGAGTCGTTGATGACGGCAAGGGTGTCAGGGTCGGCTTTGTCGATCAACTCGACGGCGGCGTTGAGGCGCTCGGTATATTGAAGCTCCGGCAGGTCGAACAGGAACTCCGGCTGCGCTTCCGGAGGGGGAAGTCGGTCGCGGACGAAGGTGTCGATGTGCGCGCTCCTCATTCAGGTGCCCTCCCGCCCCCCGTCATTGCGAGGAGCGAAGCGACGAAGCAATCCAGTCCTGCCCGGAGATTCTGGCTTGCTTCGCTCCGCTCGCAATGACGACCTAGTGGTCATTCCTCGGGCACCACCGCGGTCGTCTCGATCTCGATCCGCGCCGCCGGCTCGACCAGCGCCGCCACCTCCACCACCGCCATGGCTGGGAAGTGCTTGCCCATCAGCTCGCGATAGGTGGCTCCGATCTGGGCGATGTCGCGCACATATTCGTCACGGCTGGTGACGTACCAGGTCATGCGCACGACGTGCTCGGGGCCCGCCCCGCCCTCCTTTAGTATGGCGAGCGTGTTGAGAAGCACCTGCCGAAGCTGGCCCGCCATGTGCTCGGCGGCGAAACGCTCCTGCTCGTCCCACCCGACTACGCCGGCGGTGAAGATCATGCGCCCGCGCGCTGCGATGCCGTTGGAATAGCCCTTTGGCCGCGGCCAGCCGGAGGGGAGCAGCGCCTTCACGCCGCGTATCCGGAGAGGTGATTGCGGGCGATCACGATCTTCTGAACTTCGGACGCGCCCTCATAGATTCGGAGGGCGCGGATCTCGCGATAGAGCCGCTCGACCGGCACGCCTTTAGTGACTCCGAGGCCGCCGAAGAGCTGAACCGCCTTGTCAATCACCTGCTGGGCGCTGTCGGTGGAGTGGAGCTTGGCCATCGCCGCCTCCCGGCTGTTGCGCTGCCCCTTAACGTCGCGAAGCCAGGCCGCGCGGTAGACGAGGAGCGCCGAGGTATCGATGTCGAGGACCATCTCGGCCAGCTTCGACTGGGTGATCGGATTGTCGGCAAGCGTGCCCTGCCCCAGTCGCCGGCTCAGAGCGCGCCCGGTCGCCTCGTGCAGGGCTCGCCGGGCCAGGCCCAGAGCAGCCGCGCCGACCGTGGTCCGGAACACGTCCAACGTGCCCATCGCCTGAGCGAAGCCCTGCCCGCGCACCCCGAGGAGCGCTGAGGCTGGGAGCCTCATGTCGTCGAAGCGCAGGGTCGCGAGCGGGTGCGGAGCGATGACGTCGATCCGCTCGCTTTCGTCGAGGCCAGGGGTGTCTGCGTCCACGATGAAGGCGGAGATCCCGCGCGACCCCGGCGCCTCGCCCGTGCGGGCAAAGAGGACGTAATAATCGGCGATTCCGCCGTTGGAGATATAGGTCTTGGAGCCGTTCACCACATAGCCGTCCGCGGCTTCGCCGGCGGTGGTTTCCATCGAAGCGACATCCGAGCCGGAGATTGGCTCGGTGAGAGCGAAGGCGCCGATCTTTTCCCCTCGCGCGACTGCAGGGAGATAGCCGCTCTTCTGCTCCTCGGACCCGAACAAGGTGATGGTGCCGGAGCCGAGGCCCTGCATCGCGAAGGCATAATCTGCGAGCCCCGAATGCCGCGCCAACGTCTCCCGGATCAGCGCGAGCGAACGCACGTCGAGATTGTGCTGAACGCCGCCATAGGCGGCCGGGACGCAGTAGCGGAGCCATCCGCCCTGCCCGAGCCTTCGGACAAGGCTGCGGCACGCCTCGTCCACATCCTCCGGCTCTTCCTCCGTCAGCTCGGCCGCGCACCAACTCTCCAGCTGGTCCGCCAAGGCCCGATGGCTGTCATCGAAGAACGGCCAATCGAGGAAGGAGCGGTCAGGCATCAGTCACCCTTGAACTCCGGGGTCCGCTTCTCGGCAAAGGCTTCGAAGGCTCGCCGGAAATCGTTCGTGGCCATGCAGATCGCCTGGGCTTGCGCCTCCATCTCTATCGCGGTCTCAAGGCTGACGTTCCACTCGGCGCTCAGCTGCGTCTTGGTGATCCCATGCGCGAAGGTGGGGCCGCTCGCCAGCCCCTGCGCAAGCTTCGTCGCCTCGCCCAGCGCATCCTCGGCGAGGCGGTTGTGGAAGCCCCAGCGCTCGCCTTCCTCGGCGGTCATGATCCGGCCGGTGAACAGCAGCTCGGATGCCCTCCCCTGCCCGATGATGCGCGGCAGGATCGCGCAGGCGCCCATGTCGCAGCCGGCAAGGCCGACGCGGGTGAAGAGGAAGGCGGTCTTCGTCCTGGGCGTGGCGATGCGCATGTCGGACGCCATCGCGACGATCGCACCCGCGCCGACGCACACGCCGTCCAGAGCGGCCACTATCGGCTGCGGGCAGCCGCGCATTGCTTTGACGAGGTCGCCGGTCATTCGAGTGAATTTGAGCAGCCCCGGCATGTCCATCTCGGTGAGCGGGCCGATGATCTCGTGCACGTCGCCGCCGGAGCTGAAATTACCGCCGGCGCCGGTGACGACCACCGCCTTCACCTCCGGCGTATAGACGAGGTCGCGGTAGGTATCGCGAAGCTCGGCATAGCTTTCGAAAGTCAGCGGGTTCTTCCGCTCGGGCCGGTTCAGGGTCACGGTCGCGACGCCGTCGGCGAAGCTCCATTGAAAATGCGTAGGTGCGAAGTTTTCAGGGTTCATGCGATCTCCACCGCCTCACCGTTCCGCGTGGAAAGGACGAGGTCAAGCACCGCCGCCGCGACTTCTCGCGGAGAGATGAGGCGCCCGGACGGGTTGAGGCGCGCAAGCTCGGCCCGTGCATCTTCGTCGCTTCGGCCGGTCTTGGCGCTAATGTTGGCCGCCGATTGCATGGTCATGTCGGTGTCGACGAAGCCCGGGCAGACCGCGTTCACGCGCAGGTTGGTCCTCTCATACTCGGCGGCGAGAGCGCGGGTGAGTCCGACCGCGCCGTGCTTGGCGGCGACGTAAGGCGAAGCATAGGCAAAGCCGTTGAGCCCCGCCATCGAGGCGACCGTGACGATCCGCCCCTCCTCGGCGGCAAGCAGATCGGGCAAAGCGGCCTGGCAGCAATGGAACATGCCGTCGAGGTTCACCGCCAGCATGTCGCGCCAGAGCGCCTCGCTGACCTTCGCAAAAGGGACGCCCGCGGCGGCTCCGGCATTGTTCACGAGGATGGTGATCGGGCCGTTGGCTTGGCGGGCGGCGGCGAAGGCGGCGTCCACCTCCTCCCGCTTCGTTACGTCAGCAAGTGCGATACCCACACCCTCGCTCGTCCCGAGCGTAGTCGAGGGGCGCACCTCGGAGTCTGTGCCAGCGCCCCTCGACTTCGCTCGGGACGAGCGCAGATGGTGTGCTGTTTTCTCTAGTGGTTCGACCCTGCGCCCCACCAGCGTCAGCTTCGCCCCCTCCACCGCCAGGGCGTGCGCGATGGCCGCTCCGATGCCAGTGCCGCCGCCGGTGACGAGAGCGTGCTGTCCCCCCAGCCGCCTCACGCCTTCAGCTCCGCCTCACGGGCCATGTTGCGCGCCAGCTGGGTCATTCCGCCGAGGTAGGGCGGAGGGACCGCGACTCCGCGATAATCCTGCTGGGCTGCGGCGCGCAAAGTCCACATCGGGTCGATCAGGTGCGGTCTTGCAAGCGCGACCAGATCGGCGCGCCCTGCGGCAAGGATCGAGTTGACGTGATCCACCTCGTAGATGTTGCCGACCGCCATGGTCGAGACCCGCGCCTCGTTTCGGATCTGGTCGGCGAACGGAGTCTGGAACATCCGGCCGTAGACGGGCGCGCTCTCCGCCCAGGTCTGGCCTGCCGACACGTCGATCAGGTCCGCGCCAGCCTCGGTGAATGCTCGGGCGATCTCCACCGCTTCGTCCGGAGTGACTCCGAGGTCGCCCATCCAGTCGTTGGCCGAGATTCGCACCGACACCGGCTTCTCGGCCGGCCAGGCGGCTCGCATCGCTTCGAATATTTCCAGCGGGTAGCGCAGGCGGTTCTCCAAGCTTCCGCCATATTCGTCGCTGCGCTTGTTGTGCAGCGGAGTGATGAAGCTGGAGAGCAGATAGCCGTGCGCGGCGTGGAGCTCGACCATGTCGAAGCCGCATTCGATCCCCATCCGGACGGCAGCAACGAACTGTTCGCGCACCTCGTCCATGTCCTGGCGGGTCATCGGACGCGGCTTCTGGTTCTGCGGGCTCCAGGGCACGTCGGATGCGGCGATCACCGGCCAATTTCCGCTGTCGAGCGGAACGTCATACCCCTCCCAGCCGACGCGGGTCGAGCCCTTGGCGCCGCTATGGCCGAGCTGCAGGCAGATCTTCGCCTTAGAATTGGAATGCACGAAATCGACGATGCGCTTCCACGCCGCAATGTGCTCCGGCGCGTACATTCCCGTGCAGCCCGGCGTGATCCGCGCCGTCGGCGAGACGCACGTCATCTCGGTATAGACCAGTCCCGCCCCGCCCTGCGCGCGGGTGCCGTAGTGGACCAGGTGGAAGTCGTTCGGAACGCCATCGCGCGCCGAATACATGGCCATTGGGGAGACGACGACGCGGTTCTCAAGCTTCATGTCGCGAAGCCGGTACGGCGCGAACATCGGCGGCGCGGGATCGTTGACGGGCACCCCGAGCGCCTTGGACTGGAACCAGCGCTCGACGCTTTCGAGCCAGGGCTTGTCGCGAAGGCGGAGGTTCTCGTGGCTGACCCGCTGCGAGCGGGTGAGAAGCGAATAGGCGAACTGGATCGGCTCGAAGTGCAGGTAGCGGTCCAGGGTCTCGAACCATTCGGTTGAGTTTCGGGCGGAATTCTGGAGCTTCAGAACCTCCACCTGCCGCTCCTCCCGATATTCGGCGAGCGCGGCCTCGCGGGTGAGGCCGGGGCGGTTCAGCACCTCGGCGAGCTTGATCGCATCCTCAAGCGCAAGCTTGGTGCCGGAGCCGATGGAGAAATGCGCGGTATGCGCCGCGTCTCCCAGCAGGATGAGGTTCTCGTAGCTCCAGCGCTCGCAGATGATGCGGCGGAAGTTGAGCCACGCTTCCGGCCCCTTCAGGTGCGCGGCGTTGGACATCAGCGCATTGCGGTCCAGATATTTGGCGAAGATCTTCTCGCAGATCGCAATCGCCTCCGGCTGGTCCATCCGGTCGAAGCCGAGCGCGGCCCAGGTCTCCGGCGCCATCTCGACGATGAAGGTCGAGAGATCCTCGTCGAAGCGGTAGGCATGCGCCCAGACCCACCCCGCGTCCGTCTCCTCGAACGCAAAGGTGAAGGCCTCGAACACCTTGCGCGTGCCGAACCAGAAGAACTTGTTCTTCCGAACCTGGATGTCGACTCCGAAATGCTCTTCGTAGCGGGTGCGGATCCGGCTGTTGGCCCCGTCGGCAGCGATCACGAGGTCGTAGCCGGACCAGTCGGCAAGGTCCGCGCTCGCCTCGTGCTCGAAGTGGAGCTTCACCCCCAGCTCACGCGCCCGCTCCTGCAGGATGTTCAGAAGCCGCTTTCGGCCGATGCCGATGAACCCGTGCCCGGACGATCGGATCGTCTGCCCATGGATATGGACGTCGATATCGTCCCAATGGGCGAACTCGTCCCGGATCGTCGCTCCGCTGACCGGGTCGTTCGCCATCAGATTCTCGACCGTCTGGTCGGAGAAGACGACTCCCCAGCCGAACGTGTCGTCGGGCCGGTTGCGCTCGAACAGGTGGATGTCGTGCGCCGGCTCGCGCAGCTTCATCGAAATGGCGAAATAGAGCCCGGCAGGTCCCCCGCCCAGGCACGCGATCCGCATCGGCCTCTCCCTTGCCCGGACGCTAAGAGCGAAGCGGGCAAGAGGCAAGCTCAGGCCATTGCGAGGACGGTGGCGGCCTTCATCGAGGCTACGAAATCGCGCACCGCGGGCGCGGCATTGCCGGGATCGGCTGCGATCAGCCGGATGATCGCCGAGCCGGAGATGACGCCCGCGGCTCCAGCATCAAGCGCCGAGCGGACGTGATCGGGCTGCGAGATGCCGAAGCCGAAGATGGGAGGCGGGGCGTCGTGCTGCTTCAGGATTGCAAGCATGCCGGCATGGTCGAAGCTGACCTTCTCCCCTGCCCCGGTCACTCCTGCGCGAGCGACGCAATAGGTATAGCCGCCGCCAAGCTCCGCCACCCTTTGCAGGGTCTTGTCCGGAGTGTTCGACGCGGCGATCAGCACCGGTTCCACCCCCGAATCCTGCGCGGCCGCGGCGAAGGGCCCCGCTTCGAACAGCGGCACGTCTGCCACCAGCACGCTGTCGACGCCTGCTTCGGCCGAGGCGCGGTAGAAAGCGGATCGGCCCGGCGCGAGGACGAGGTTTGCGTAGGTGAGGATCCCCACTGGAGTGTCGGGATGCCTTGCCCGGAAGCTCTTGAGCAGAGCGAAGCAGTCCGGGGGCGTCACCCCCTGGGCCAGAGCCCGATCCGCGGCGGCCTGGATGACCGGCCCGTCCGCCACGGGATCGGAAAAGGGAATCCCGACTTCGATCATGTCGGCTCCGCCCTCCACCAGCGAGTCCAGTATCGCCGCGCTCGTCGCAAGGTCGGGATCGCCGAGCATCACGAAGGCTCCGAACGCGCCCTCGCCGCGCTCCCGCAAGCGCTCGAACATGCCCTGGTAGCGGCTCATTGCTGGAACCCAAGCAGGCGCTGGGCCTGAACCATGTCCTTGTCCCCGCGGCCGGACAGGTTGACCACCAGCACGGAACCCTCGCGGGCGATCTTCAGCGCATGTGCAAGCGCGTGGGCGGACTCGAATGCGCAGATGATCCCCTCGGAGCGGGCGAGCAATGCAAAGGCGTCGAGCGCCTCCTGATCGGTGCAGCCGACATATTCGGCGCGCCCGCTGTCCTTGAGGTGCGCGTGCTCGGGGCCCACGGCCGGGTAGTCGAGCCCCGCGGAAACCGACCAGCTGTCGGCGATCTGGCCGTGCTCGTCCTGAAGCACATAGGTTTCGGCGCCATGCAGAATTCCCGGGCGCCCCCTCAGCAGCGTCGCGCCATGCTCGGCACCGTCGAGGCCTCGGCCTGCGGCTTCCACCCCGATCAGCTTCACCTCTGCATCGTCGACGAAATCGGAGAACATGCCCATGGCGTTGGACCCCCCGCCGACGCAGGCGACGACGGCGTCCGGAAGCCGCCCTTCCTCCTCCAGGATTTGCGCCCGCGCCTCCAGCCCGATCACCCGCTGAAACTCGCGGACCATCAGCGGGAAGGGGTGCGGCCCCGCGACGGTGCCGAGCAGATAATGGGTGTTCCCAAAGCTTGCAGTCCAATCACGGAGCGCCTCGTTGACGGCGTCCTTCAAAGTCCGGCCGCCGCTTTCCACCGGAACCACTTCCGCGCCCATCAGCTGCATCCGGAAGACGTTGAGCTGCTGCCGCTCGACGTCGTGAGCGCCCATGTAGATGCGCGTCTCAAGCCCGAACAAGGCCCCCGCCAGCGCGGTGGCGACCCCATGCTGCCCCGCTCCCGTCTCGGCGATGATCCGGGCCTTGCCCATCTTCCTTGCCAGAAGCGCCTGCCCGAGCACCTGGTTGGTCTTGTGCGCTCCGCCGTGAAGCAGGTCCTCGCGCTTGAGGTAAATGCGCGCCTTGTCCGATCCGAGATTGCGGCAGCGGGTGAGCGGAGTCGGACGGCCGGCATATTTTGCGAGCAGCTCGGCAAGCTCGGCCTGGAACGTGGAGTCCTCCTGCGCAGCGAGAAAAGCCGCCTCCAGCTCCTCAAGCGCCGGCATCAGTATCTCGGGCACATAGGCACCGCCGAACGCGCCGAAGCGCCCCTGCATCAGCATGGCTTCGGCTCGTCTCGGACGGGAAGCCTCAGCGCATCGAAGAAAGCCTGCATCTTGTCCGGGTCCTTGAGTCCGAGGGCGGCCTCTACCCCCGAGGCAACGTCGAGGGCATAAGCGCCCACCTGAGCGGCGGCGCGGGCGTTCCCTGGGTTGAGTCCGCCCGCCAGCAGCCCCTCGCCCACCTCCTTCCTCCCCGCAAGCCGGGACCAGTCGAATACCCGGCCGGTACCCCCGGACCGGCCGTTCGCAGTCGTGTCGAAAAGGGTGCGGTCGGCGCCGAGGCGCGGCTCCGGCACGTGCCTCTCCGTCACTGCGCTCGCGGCCCATATTTCGCAGCTTTCGGGGAGCATGCTCCTCAGCGCCCGAATATATCCCGCATCTTCGTCCCCATGAAGCTGCACCGCACTGAGGCCAAGCGCCTGCGCGCTCATCGCCACCTGCATCACCTTTTCATTGCGGAACACGCCCACCCGTTTGAGATCGGGGACTGCCGCGACGATCGCCTCCGCCTCGGCGCCAGTGACGGCGCGGGGCGTGCCGGGGACCATGATCAGCCCCGCATAGGAAGCTCCCATATCGGAGGCGAGCGTCAGGTCCTCGGCGCTGGTGATCCCGCACACCTTTACGCGCCCATAAGCGAGCGCGCGGGCGGCCAAAGCGGGGTTCCCCGATCGCATGAGCGAGGAGCCGACCAGGAAAGCGTCGGCATGGCCGCTGAGCCGCTCCACGTCGGCACGGCTCTCGATTCCGGACTCGGC
>DASYWC010000082.1:0-7073 GCA_035936615.1 Allosphingosinicella sp.
ATAGAATCCCTCCAGAACGGCGGCGCCGTGCCCGGGATTGAGGATTTTGTCGAACGCCCACACCATGAATACGAGCCCGAGGCTCAACCTCAGAAGCAGAAGTCCGATGGCGAGGCGGCGGGGAACGTCGCGATCCATCTCAAGCAGACCCGCCCAAGGCGGGGGTATCCGTCCCGGGGCGTCTGCCCACCACCATCCTCAAAGGACCATGATCCTCGAAGTGAAGGGTGCCGGCGGGGACGAGAAGCCTGTCCCCGGGGCCGAAACTGCGCACCGCACCCTCCTCTTCCAGCCCAAGCTGGAAATCGCCGGCCAGGATGTGCAGGCATACATCGTAGTCGTGGCGATGAGGTTCGGTCCTGCCCGCCTGGTATTCTCTCACGGCCGCCTCGAAGCCCTGACTACTTATTTCAGCCAGGGCCTGCGCTTCGGATACGGCCTCTCCGGCGGTTGCTTCTATGGGCATTCTGACAACCTCAGGTTCGACGAGCAGCGCGCGGGGCGCCGAAGGTGTTTTCTCTTGGCGTCTTCAGAAGACGTCCTTCACCTTTTCCTTCATCTGATTGAGCATGTGCGGCGTCATATTGCCTTCGTCGGGATCCATCGTGCCGCCCTTCGGAGGCTCGAACAGGAGCCGCTCGGCATAAGGCGCCGGACGGCCGAGCATATAGGCGGACATCTGTTCCGCATAAGCGGCTCGGGCCTCTTCGACCGTTTTCCGGCCAGTCACGATCTCGTGCATGAAGTTGATCGTGATCATGTTGGCAGCCTCGCTGTCACAGCGGGCGCCGGCCTCACCGGCGGTGCGGTCGATCAGGCAGCTGCCGTCGTAGCGGGTCAGCTCATCGGCCAATTCGACAGGGATGCGATAGTCGATCCAGCAGGTGATATAATCTGTGTGGGGCGCCGGGAAGTTGTGATTGATCTCGTCGCGCGTGACCTCGGTCCGTTTCCAGGGGCCGTTATAGTACCAGATCAGCCGGTATCGCGTGCCCTCGTTCGGCGGACCGTATTGCTTCAGCATTTGCTCTACCGCGTGGCGCGGCGATTTGGGCCAGTCGCTCGTCAGCGCCTCGACATCGGCTTCGGTCAGGCGGCCCTGGGCGCCGGATTGATCCCGCTCCTCATCTCCTGCCGCCTTTTGCGACATGCTGCTGACCATTGCGGAGCCGATGTCCCGCATCCTTTCGCTGGTTGGAATGTCTCCAGGGCCGGATCGCCGTTCGTCCATCGTTTCTCTCCATTGTCGCTTTTAGCTTCACTCAAGCTAATGAACGAGCCGCCACGGGATGGGTTCAGCGGCTCGTCCCGGCAAAGGTCCGCTTTGCCAACGAGATGCGGATGTCGCTTGGAGTCTCGGCTGTTCTCCTGTCCTGAGACCCGGCGGATAGCCAAGCTCATGAATTTGTGAGACAAGGCGGCGGGGGATGGATGCGCAGTCAACGGATACAGGCACGCAGCACGATTTTGTCGGCAGTTCTTACCACCGCGTTGGACGCGGTGGTGGTCACCGATTCGAGCGGCGTCATCGTCGGCTGGAATATGGTCGCGGCGGACATGTTTGGCTGGGCAGAAGAAGAGGCGCTGGGGCGTGAGCTGAGCGATCTCATCATTCCGCAGGCGTTGCGGGAGAAGCACCTTCGGGGGATGGAGAGATTCATCCGATCCGGCGAGCCTCGGATCCTCGGAAGACGGGTGGAGACCACTGGCCTGCGAAAGAACGGTCAGGAATTTCCCGTGGAGCTGTCCGTCGTAGAAAGCTTGGATGTCGGTGAGCGGGTATTCCTCGGCTTCCTGCGGGACCTGACGGAGCGCAAGCGGGCGGAAGCAGCCGCTATCGAATGGCAAGCAGTGTCGGCCGCCGCCCAGCGGATCAATCACGTCGGGGTTTGGCAACTCGATCCAGTTACGGAGAAGATTAGCTGGTCCGACGAAATGTATCGAGTTTTCGGCCTCGCGCCCGGCAGTCCGACAATGACCCTCGAAACCGTCGCCGACCTCGTGCCCGAAGAGGACAGGGCGGAGGTGGTGAAGCAGTTCGAAACCGCCATTCAGAAAAACAGCATCGATTTCGAGCACCGGATCGTGAGGCGGGCAGGCGAAATCCGGCACCTGCGAGTTCGAGGCGAATGGGTGAAGCCTGGAGCCGGTCTCAGCGAGAGGATGATCGGGACCATTCAGGATATTTCCGACCACAAGCAAGCCCGGGAGGTTATCGCAAAGCAGGCCGAAGATCTCCGCTGCATGCAGGCGCAGTTGGTCCATGCGCACCGGGAAACGGCTATGGGGACTATGGCGGCCACTCTGGCGCACGAGCTGAATCAGCCGCTGACTGCTATCGCGAACTACGCCTCCGGCCTCAGAAAAGCCGTCGCGGCAGAGCCGGGCAGTGCCGCTGAGACCGGCATTGCCGCCGTTCAGGACAATGCGATCCGGGCGGGTGAGATCATCCGACGGATGCGCGCGTTGGCAAAGCAGGGCGAGATCGTAAAGGAGCCGGTATGCCTGGATGAACTCATCCGGGACTCGATCCCCCTCCTCGGCGGCCGAGTTTCGATCCGCCAGTCAGGCGGACACAAATTTCGGATTCCCGGCGATCGGGTTCAACTCCAGCAGGTGCTCGTGAACCTGATGAGGAACGCCTGCGAAGCCGTCGCTGGATGCGCAGACCCGCGCGTCGAGGTTTCCTGCCGCGATATCCAAGGAGCGGTCGGGGTACGCGTGACCGATAATGGTGCGGGAATAGCCCCGGATCTGCTGCCGAGAGTCTTTGACGCCCATGTGTCTACCAAGTCCGGCGGGATGGGCATCGGCCTGTCGATCTGCAGGACCATCATAGAAGCCCACGGCGGCACCCTAACTGCCTCCTCTGAGGAAGGAGGCACTTGCTTCAGGTTCGTGATCCCGCCTGCGTAGATCCCTCTCCTCATCGGATTCGAAGAGTCTTCGAAATGCCAGCTCCAGCTTTCCCGCTCCTGCGCACACGCCGTTTCGGCCCCATCTTCGCGGTGCAGTTCCTGGGGGCGTTCAATGACAACCTGCTGAAGTTCGCCCTGTTGTTCCTGGCAAGTTTCGGGCTCTACGCCGCGGAGCCGGGGAAGACGGAAATGCTTGCCACAGTGGCGACGGGCCTCTTCATACTACCTTACTTTCTGTTCTCCGCCCTCGCCGGGCAGATTGCCGACGCCTCCGATAAAGCCACGCTTGTCCGCCTCATCAAGGCAGCAGAGATTTTCATCATGCTGTTCGGACTCTTGGGCTTTTGGCTTCAGTCGGTGCCGATCCTCCTCGCAACGCTTTTCCTGATGGGCCTGCAGTCCACCATCTTCGGCCCGGTCAAATACTCGATCCTGCCTCAACACCTTGCCGAGCGGGAGATCATGGGAGGCACCGGCCTCATTCAGGCAGGGACGTTTGTGGCGATCCTGAGCGGCCAGCTGCTGGGAGGCATCATCCAGCCGTTGCAGGCGGGAATGGTGGCGGCAGCTCTTGCGGTCCTGGGCTTCCTCGCCAGCCTAGGTGTGCCGACCGCGCCACCCACAGCTCCAGGCCTGAAAATCGACTATAACTTCCTTCGAAGCACCGGGGCGATACTGCGAGCAGTGCGGGGCCCGATGCTCTGGGCAGCAATGATGGGGATAAGCTGGTTCTTCGCAGTTGGCGCGCTCCTGCTTTCACAGTTTGCACCGCTGGTAAGCGGAGTGCTCGGCTCCCGGCAGGAGGTGGCGACCCTGTTTCTGCTGGTGTTCTCGATCAGCGTAGCGATCGGCTCACTTGCGGTGAACAAGCTGCTCCGCGGGGAGGTCTCGACGCGCTACGTGCCCCTCGCTGCGCTGGGAATGGGGGTCTTCATGATCGACCTGTGGGTCACCACCAGCACCTATCGAATAACGGTTCCCGGCGCTACCCTTGAGCAATTCGTCCAGTCCGAGGGCAGCTGGCGCATTCTTGGGGACCTGGCAGGAATCGCGATCTCGGGAGGGATGTTCATCGTGCCCTTGTACGCCATTCTGCAGACCCGGAGTTCGCCTCAGGAGCGCTCCCGCACAATAGCGGCGAACAACGTGATCAACGCCGGAGTGACGGTTGCGGTGGTGGCTGCTCTGGCAGCGATTCTCGCCAGGGGTGTGTCGATCACGTCCATCGTCGGTCTTCTCGGACTCGCCACCTCCGCCGTCGGACTGATCTACTGGTTCGTCTTAAGAAGGATTGCGAGCCCACAGCCCCAAGCAACCGGAGCAGGCGGGGACTAGGCGTGGTGAACGCCACTTGGCGGACCGCCTTCCCGGTGGCCCCCTCACCGCGGCAGCAACAAGCTCCCATCCCCATAGCTGTAGAACCGATACCCCTCCCGGATGGCATGGGCGTAGGCCGCCTGCATCGTCTCCCGCCCCATCAGTGCCGAGACCAGCATGAAGAGCGTGGAGCGGGGCAAATGAAAGTTGGTGAGGAGGCCGTCCACGGCTCGGAAGGCGTAGCCTGGGGTGATGAAGATGTCGGTGTCGCCCTCGAACGGCCGGATCTCCCCGTTCTCGGCGGCCGCGCTTTCGAGGAGGCGAAGCGATGTGGTCCCGACGGCGACGATCCGGCCGCCGTTGGCCCGGGCCCGGTTCAGCCGTTCCGCGGTGGCCGCCCCGATCCGGCCCCACTCGCTGTGCATGACGTGATCGGCCGTGTCCTCGGCCTTCACCGGCAGGAAGGTGCCCGCGCCGACGTGAAGGGTGAGTGTTTCGTGGCCGACGCCCGCCGCCTCCAGAGCCTCCATCAATCCGGGCGTGAAGTGTAGCGCTGCCGTGGGCGCCGCGACCGCGCCCTTCTCGCGGGCGAACATGGTCTGGTAATCGCCTGCATCGCGCTCGTCCGTCTCGCGCTTGCCGGCTATATAGGGGGGAAGCGGCATTCGCCCCGCCCGCTCGAGCAGAAGCTCGACGGGCTCCTCTCCTTCGAAGGTCAGGAGCAGGCTTCCGTCGTCCCCGCGGTTCGAGGCGGTGGCGGTTACTCCGCTGCCGAAGTCGAGGGGGGCGCCCTCCCGGACCCGCCTCGCGTTTCGGACGAAGGCGCGCCAGGCGCGAGGCCCTTCGCGCTTGTGCAGGGTGGCTCCAATCCTGGCTTCGCCCCGCCGCCCCTCCAGCTGAGCGGGGATAACCCGAGTGTCGTTGAAGACCAGCACGTCGCCTGCTCGAAGCAGGTCCGGCAGGTCCGTGACTGTCGCGTCTGACAAGGAACTGCCTTGGACGACCAGCAGCCGGGCGCTGTCCCGAGGGCTGACCGGCCGGAGCGCGATCAGCTCTGGCGGAAGCTCGAAGTCGAAAAGATCAACCCGCATCTCCCAGCCTTCAAGGCTGCGAGGGACCTTGCGGAACAGCACCGGTGGCAGGAGGCGCTACATTGTCCGATCCGATCGAGGCCCGCAGTATCCGGGAAGGATCGGCGGGCGGCTCTCCCTTCTCGATTGCGTCGACGAAGTTCATTCCGCCGACCACCCGACCGAAGGCCGTGTACTTGTTGTCGAGCGAGAACTTCGGCGCGAGCATGATGAAGAACTGGCTGTTGGCCGAATTCGGGTCCTCGGTTCGAGCCATGGAGATGGTGCCGCGCAGGTGCGGAAGCGGGTTGAACTCCGCGGCCAGGTCCGGGAGCTCGGATCCGCCTTCCCCGGTTCCCTTCGGGTCCCCGGTCTGAGCCATGAAGCCGTCGATCACCCGGTGGAACGTGAGGCCGTTATAGAAGCCCTGCCGGGTCAGCGTCTTGATCCGCTCCACGTGCCGGGGCGCGACGTCGGGCCGAAGCAGGATGCTCACTCGCCCGCCGGTCGAAAGGTCGAGGTGGAGGATGTTCTCCGGGCTTGCGGCAGGGGGAGCGACAGGCGCCTGAGCTGCAAGCGAGCTGGCGAAAAACAGCCCCATCAAGGCGAGCAGTGACTTCACGCGCATATTACCCCCGGCTATCCCTGGAATTGTGCCTTTGACGGCGTGATCCTGAACCGCTCATGACCCTTTGCGGCCGATTTCATCCACTCGCCGGCGCACGTCCGCGGCGACCGCGGGCGTGACGAACTTCCCGACATCGCCGCCGTAAAGCGCGATCTCCTTCACCAGGCGCGACGCGATCGGCTGCAGCGACACGTCGGCCATCAGAAAGACCGTCTCGATCCGGTCATTGAGCTGCTGGTTCATCCCCGCCATCTGATACTCATATTCGAAGTCGGCCACCGCTCGAAGCCCGCGCACGATCACCGAGGCGCCCTCCCGTTCCGCGAAGTCCATCAGCAGCGAGTCGAACGATACGATGCTGATCCGGCGTTCGGCGCAGTCGGAAACCTCCCGGCGAACCATCTCCATCCGCTCATCGAGCGTGAACATGGGGGATTTCGACGGATTCGTCGTCACTCCGATCACCAGCCGGTCGACCAGCTTCACGCCGCGGCGGATGATATCCATGTGCCCCAATGTGATCGGATCGAACGTGCCGGGATAGACTCCGGTGCGTGTCATCGCTTCCCCCTTGCAGTCGCGAAATGCCTTATCAGTGGTCCCGCTCAACCGCAAAGCGGGCGATCGCGCGAAGGAGATCGGCCTCCGGGCCATAGGCTTGAAGATGCTCCACCGCCTGGCTCACGAGCAGTTGCGCCTGCTGCCGCGCCCGCTCCGCGCCCAGCAGCGACACGAAGGTCTCCTTCCCCGCCTCCGCGTCCTTGCCGACGCGCTTGCCCGTCTTCTGCTCCTCCCCTTCCGCGTCGAGCAGGTCGTCGGCGATCTGGAAGGCAAGGCCGGTGTCCCGAGCGTAGCCGCGAAGGCTGGTCCGGGCCTCAACGGGCACTCGCCCCATGATAGCGGCCGCCTCCACGCAGAAACCGATCAAGGCCCCGGTCTTGAGCTGCTGGAGCCGAGTGATCGCGGCGACGTCCAGCCCCACTTCCTCGGCCATCAAGTCCATCATCTGGCCGCCCGCCATCCCGGCCGGCCCTGCGGCTCGCGCCAATTCCGCAACCAGCTCGGAGCGAACGAAGGGATCTTCATGAGTCGCGGGATCCGCCAGCACCTCGAAGGCCAGAGCGTGGAGACAATCCCCGG
>DASYWC010000083.1:0-2315 GCA_035936615.1 Allosphingosinicella sp.
CTCTGGCACGCCAGTGCCTGTCGCGCCGCATCGCTCGCCAGGACACGCTCGAACGCCGGGTCGCGCAGTGGCAAGCAGACCGCAATGCGGCCGAAGCCCAGGTGAAGTGGCAGTTCACCACAGCCGATGCCCGCATCAAGCTTCGCAGCCTCTATCCCTCACTTCAGCCCTGACAAAGCACTAGCCCGGATTTCTCAGTGCGCCCAGAAGGCGCGTATCACCAGTGGAGGGAGATTCCACCCGGAGGCCGGAGAGTTGTCGGCTTGCTCTGGTAGCTGACGAGCGGCAAGGTCGGGCAACTGGCCATGCCGAAGCCTCGTGACGAAGGCCGCCTCGGGCGGCTGAGCAATCCGGCGGGCCGTAACACGCGTGAAGCCCGAGCAGGCCTCGAAAGTGAAGTCGCGGATGCCGACCCGCCTGAGAAACGGGGAAGGCCGCGTGGAGCGGGGAAGCAACCGACACATGCACCCGTTCCGATCCGCCGGGGTAGGGGGCACGGCACGTCGGAAGGGTGATGCACGCAACTGGGGAGACCCGCCTGAACGAGGGTAGCGGCCTCAGCGGCGCGACAGGCGCCGGTTCGGGCGGGAGTCGGACAGGGTCGTAGTACCGTTGAAGCCGGGTAATGCCGGGGGAGGGAAGGGCCCTGACTTCTGGCGCGCTCTCGACGGCGGTGAGGAGGAGGTGATTGGCGATGAGCCTGGCAACACCCGAACGGATCCGGACCCTCCAGAGGGAGCTCTATCTCAAGGCGAAGGCGGAACCGGCCTTCCGCTTCTACCTGCTCTACGACAAGATCCATCGCGCCGACATTCTGCGCCACGCCTATGCGCTTGCCCGATCCAACGGTGGCGCACCGGGGGTGGACGGGGTCAGCTTCGCGATGGTTGAGGCGCAGGGGCTGGAGAACTGGCTGGCCGGGCTCCGGGATGACCTGATTGCGAAGACGTACAGACCCGAACCGGTGCGACGGGTGATGATCCCCAAGCCCGGTGGTGGCGAGCGACCACTCGGCATCCCGACCATTCGGGACCGCGTGGTGCAGACCGCCGCCAAGCTCGTGCTGGAACCGATCTTCGAGGCGGATCTCGATCCCAGTGCCTATGGCTACCGCCCGGGACGGGGTGGGGTGGACGCGATCCAGGAGGTGCACCGGCTCTTGTGCCGGGGCTACACCGACGTGGTCGATGCCGATCTGTCGGCCTACTTCGACACGATCCCGCATCGGGACCTGATGCAGTCGGTCTCGCGCCGGATCGTTGACCGCCATGTGCTGCGGCTGATCAAGCTGTGGCTCAAAGCGCCGGTCGAGGAGCAGGACGGCGAGGGCAGGCGGCGCATGACGGGCGGCAAGCAGAGCACCTGCGGGACCCCGCAGGGTGGGGTGATCAGCCCCATGCTGGCCAACTTGTACATGAACCGCTTCCTGAAGCATTGGCGTATGACCCGGCGGGGCGAGGCCTACCGGGCCCACGTGCTTGCCTACGCGGACGATTTCGTCATCCTCAGCCGCAGCCATGCGTCTGAAGCGTTGGCGTGGACGCACAAGGTGATGCGACGGCTCGGACTCATGCTCAACGAGGCGAAGACCTCGATCCGAGACGCCCGGTGTGAATGCTTCGACTTCCTTGGCTACTCGTTCGGCCCGCACCGCTTCCGGAAGGATGGTCACTGGTACCTGGGCGCGAGCCCGTCGCGAAAGAGTGTCCAGCGGCTCAAAGACAGGGTCGGCGAGATCCTGGTTCCAGGCAATCAAGCACCCTGGCCCGAGATCCGCGACCGGCTGAACAGCTTGCTGCGCGGCTGGAGCGGGTACTTCGGCTATGGCACGCGCCTGATGGCCTATCGGGCGGTCGATCACTACGTCTCTGCGCGGGTCCGACGCTTTCTGGCTCGGCGCCACAAGGTGCCGTCGCGCGGCACACGCCGCTTCAGCGATGAGGTGGTGTTTGGGGACCTCGGCGTGCTGCGGCTGCGCCGGGTTCACCTTGGCGCGCCGCCGTGCGTCATGAGATGAAGCCAGTCGGAAAGCCGGATGCGGGAAATCTGCACGTCCGGTTTGATGAGCGGGGACGGGAGACGGGGCATTGCCACAAGGCTCACGCCACCGCGCCCGTCCTCGACTCTACCAAGCTCTGCGGAGTTGACGCGTTTCAGGGCGAAAAAGGAAGCTGCAGCAGATACTTGGCCTGCATCTCGTAAGTGTACCCATTTTGACAGTCTGTTTTTCGGCCCGGAATGATGCTCTCCCTGACGATGTAACCGGGGCAGATTTCCGGGCGGGGGGTCTGGTCAGAATGCGGGCGGTATGATTC
>DASYWC010000084.1:0-4694 GCA_035936615.1 Allosphingosinicella sp.
GCGCATGTGGTTGGCCGCGCCCTCGTCGCCGAAAGCTGGCGGCACCGGGCGGTGGACCCGGAAATGCTCCGTATCGCCGAACGCGAGGCGCAGCTGGGTGAGCGTGTCCGGCCATTCGTGGCTCCGGTGCGCCATGGTGCGGAGGTTGGCGACGGTGAGATGGCAGCGCCCATCCTCCGTGTCCGGCGCAGGGGAAACGGTGGCTGCGTTGGCGGCCCACATTGCCGATGCGGAGAATGCCGCGGCGCGAAGCGAGTCCGGGACCTCGTCCGCGGTGGTTCCGAGATCGCTCAGCCATTCGTGGTCCGGGCGGGGGAGTGGCACGAAGAAGCCCTGGGCGAGGCCCAGCTTCAAATTGTGCCGCATCTTCTCGACGCCCTGGAGAGCCGCTTCCCTTGGGCGGGAGACGTTGTTCGCGTTCGCCGAGGAGGCGAGATTGCCGAGGCTGAGCCCGGCATAATTGTGGCTCGGCCCGATGATGCCGTCGAAGTTGATCTCCCTCAGAGCCATACTACCGCTCCATCGCGAGGAAGGAATCGCCGGGTCCGACGCCGAGGATCGCGGCGCTTGCCGGGTCCAGGGTCGCGGTTCCGTCGCCGTTGGACTTCGCTCGGCCGTAGCAGGCCACGAACTCGTGCAGCTTGCCGGCGGCGAGCATCAGCGGCTCCTTTTCGGCACCGTCGCCGAGGCCGGAAACGACGAGATCCTTCGACTCGCGGATTGTGCGTACGTGGTCGGTGCGGGTCGCCAGCGTTGGGCCGCCGTCGAATATGTCTATGTAGCAGTCATATTCGAAGCCTTCCCGCTCAAGCATCCTCATCGCCGCCCGTCCCGCGGGATGGGGCACGCCCATCACGGCCCGAGCGCTTTCCGGAAGCATGGCTGTGTAGATTGGAGCTTTCGGCATCAGGTCCGCGATGAACTGGGTTCCGTGCTTGGCGTTGAACTCGTCGGCTTCCTGGAAGCTCATTTCGAAGAAGCGTCCGGCGATCGCGTCCCAGAAAGGCGAAGAGCCCGCTTCGTCTATGACCCCTCGAAGCTCCGCGAGGATCCGGTTGCCGAACCTCTTGCGGTGCTGCTTGATGAACAGGTAGCGGCTGCGGGCAAGGAGCAGCCCCAAGCCTCCGGCCCGCTCCTGGGGATGGAGGAAGAGACCGCCCACTTCGGACGCGCCTTCGAAATCCGTGACCAGGATCAGCATCTCGGCGCGAAAGGTCTTGCCGAGCGCCTTGGAGGTCTGGGTGAGGGTGCTGATCCGATAGCTGTAGAAGGGCGATTCCGTCCCCACTTGCGCGAAGATCTGGCAGGTGCCCCTGATCTGCCCGGTCGCGCTGTTTTCGAGCACCAGCACGAACAGGTCGTTGCCCTGCTCGTCGGCTTGCTTGTTGAACGCGTCCTCGGAGCGGAGCAGCTTGTCGACCAGAGCTCCCTTGTCCGGCGGCAGGTTGGTGAATCCGCCGCCGGTCAGCTTCGCCATTTCGTAGATGGCCTGAAAGTCGTCGTTGGTCGCCGGCCGCACTCGGAAGGTCACGCGACGTCTCCCGATGCGAGGCGGAGGATGGTGAGGGCGGAGAGTTGCGCGCGTTCGACGAGGCTGTCGACGATCAGATATTCGTCCGAGCTGTGGATCGCGCCTCCGCGAACGCCCATCGTGTCCACCACCGGCACTCCGCAGGCGGCGATGTTGTTGCCGTCGCACACGCCTCCCGTGGGGCGCCACTCGATGCCTTGGCCGAGGTCCGCACCGCAGGCCTGCACCAGGGCGAACAGCTTCTCAGCCCGGCCGTCGAGCGGCTTGGGCGGGCGGCCGAAACCGCCGTGGATCTGGATCCGCACTTCATGCTCAGCGGCGACCATGGCCACTGCAGCGTCGAGCGCTGCCTTGGCTCGCTGCTCGTCCTCCGGAGCGACAGGCCGCATGTTGACCCGGAGAACGGCGGTGTGGGGAACCACGTTGTTGGGGCCGCCGCCCTCGATCCGTGCCGGGTTGACCGACAGGCGCGGGCCTTTGGCCTTGGCGAGCCGAAGCGCAAGGTCCGAGGCGGCGACGATCGCGTTTCGGCCATCCTCGGGGTTGCGGCCGGCATGGGCGCTCCTGCCCTGAATGAAGATGGAGAAGTTGCCGCTTCCGGGGCGAGCGCCGGCGAGGGTGCCGTCGGGAAGCGCGGAAGGCTCGTAGGTGAGGGACGCCTTCTTGCCTCGGGCTGCTTGCTGCAGGAGCGATGCGGAACCGGCCGAGCCCACTTCCTCGTCGCTGTTGATCACGACCTCGTAGCCGAGCTGCCGCGCCTCGGGTGACATCTCCACGGCCTTGAGCGCTGCAAGCATGACTGCGATCCCGCCCTTCATGTCGGCGACGCCGGGGCCGTTCAGGACGCCCTCCTCGACCCAAGTCAGGGACTGGAACGGGTGATCCACGCCGTAGACGGTATCCATATGGCCCGTGAAAAGCAGCTGGACCGGAGCATCCGGCCGCACCTTCAGGTGGAGGTTGCGGCCGTGCTCCAGCGGCTTGAGGGAGCCGTCGGCTTCCATCGCGTCCACGGGAGTTGGATCGCGCGGGCTCAACTCTCCGGGCAGGGCTGCAAAGGCGTCGGCGTAGATGCTCGCCATAGTTGCAAGGCCTTGTAGGTTGCGGGAGCCGCTGTTCACCGCGGCCCAGCTTTGCACCTGGTCGAGCATCGGCTCGTCGGCGCAGGCTTCGATGGCCTTCATTTCGGCAGTGGAGAGCCCCGGCATCGGGCGTCTCTAACGCGGCTTTCGGGTCAAATCCACTCGGCAAAGGCCTTGAGCACATCCTCGTACAGCTTCTTCTTGAACGGCACGATCATCGCGGGAAGGTCGCCCGGCTCGGCCCATTTCCAGGCTCGGAACTCGGGCTCCGGCGTATCGAGGTTGATGTCTTCGTCGCGGCCGGTGAAGCGCATCAGGAACCAGGTCTGGCGCTGGCCGCGCCATTTTCCCTGCCACATCTTCCCCACCAGGTCGTCGGGAAGATCGTAGGTTAGCTCTACGGGGCAGCGGGCAAGGATGTCCACCTTGTCCGGAGCGATCCCGGTTTCTTCCTGAAGCTCCCGAAGGGCGCCGGCCTCGGCGTCTTCTCCCTCGTCAAGACCCCCCTGAGGCATCTGCCAGGCTTCGCGCGTGCTATCGAGGCGCTGGGCGACGAACACCTTGCCCTGGGAGTTGATCAGCATCACGCCCGCAGCGGAGCGGTAGGGCAGGCTTCGCTTATCGGCCATCGGTTTCGCTCAGAAGCAGGTGAAGCGCCACCGCGCAGGCCTGGATGTCCTCATCGGAAGACGGGACGGCTTTGCGAAGGTTGATGAAGCCGTGGATATTGCCTTTGGCCTCACGGAAGATCGTTGGGACGCCCGCCTGGATGCAGGCGGCGGCGTAGGCGCGGCCCTGGTCGCGGATCGGATCCAGGCTTGCGGTGATCACCAAGGTAGGGGGCATCCCCTCCTGGCTTTTCACCAGCGGCGAATAGCGCCAGTCGTTCGCGTCGGCGCGGTAGCATTCGTCGAACCAGCGCATCCCTTCACGGGTCAGAAGATAGCCTTCGGCGAAGTCGGTGAAGCTTGGATAGCCGTTTCCAGGGTCGGCGGCCGGGTAGATCGGCCATTGCGCAAGCACCGGAACTGCGGCCGGTTCGTCCCGAAGCGCCAGCGAAGCCACGATCGCGAAGTTGCCGCCCGCGCTATCGCCGGCAAGCACCAAACCGGTGACTTCCCGCTCGATCGCGGCTGGGCTCCCGGCAAGCCAGCGGGAGGCGGCAATGGCGTCGTCGGGGCCGGCGGGCCAGGGATGCTCCGGCGCCAGGCGGTAGTCGACGGCCACCACCGGCATATCGAGCAGGCGCGCCATCTCGGCGCAGAAGGGCTCGTGGGTGTCGAGATCGCCCAGCACGAAGCCGCCGCCGTGGAAGAACACCATGAGGGGTCCCGCGTCCCGCTCGCTTCGGGCGTCGTAGAGGCGTAGCGGAATGTCCCCCGCGGGCCCCGGCGCCGAGAGGTCGCGGATCACTGCAAGCTCACCCACCGGGGCGTCCGCCACATGGCGCGAGGCGTGCATCATCGCCCGAGCCTCGGCGGGCCCGAGCTCGTGGCCTCGGGGCCCGGGAAGGGCGTTCAAATAGTCGAGAAACCGGCGGACGTCGGGCCGGACATATGGCTCTGCCATCGAAGCTCCATTGCGCGCCGAATCAGCGGCACCATTTAAGGGCTCATTAGGCAAACCCCGCTCGCGTTCCAGCGAAGCTTTCGTTGAAGCGCGGGCGCGGGGGGCGTACAGACGATTTCAGCACATCCAAAGGACGCTAAATGGCGACGGCCACGCACTATCTCACACCGGAAGAAGCCAAAGCGGACGGGCCGCTGGAGGCGGTGGTCGTGCGCTTCGCGGGCGACAGCGGCGACGGAATGCAGCTGACCGGCGGGCAGTTCACGCTATCGACGGCGCTTGCGGGCAACGACCTTGCGACTTTCCCGGATTTTCCGGCCGAGATACGGGCTCCGCAGGGGACGACCTTCGGAGTCTCGGCCTTCCAGATTAATTTCGGATCATCCGCGATCGAGACTGCGGGCGATGCACCAGACGTGCTGGTCGCGATGAACCCGGCGGCGCTCAAGACCAACAGCGGCGACCTGAAGCCCGGCGGGCTGATCATCGCCGACGAAGGCGAGTTCGGGGCG
>DASYWC010000085.1:0-6577 GCA_035936615.1 Allosphingosinicella sp.
GGCCCAACTTGGCCTTCAGCAAGCTAACGCCTCCCCGCGCCGCGCCAGCGAGCTTAGTCGTCAGCAAGCCGCGCTAGGGCGGCAGCAGGCGGAGCTCGGGCGGCAGCAATCTGAGCTCGGCAAAGAGCAGGCCGCGCTTGGCCGCGAACAAGCGAGCTTGGCCCGTTTGGCCACCGCAAAGCTACGGATACTGGTTGCTGAGGCAGTTCGGCGGGGAGTGGCTCAGCGCGTGGACTGATGCACTGGCTCCTATCGTATTTTTTAATATGCTACCACCGATCCACACGCAGTAACCGCCCTATCCACCGGGGCGCGCCTGATGAACTGGTGCAGGCATCCTATGTGGTGCCGTCTGGAACGTCGCGCTGTGGCACGGTCAGCGCGAGCCTCTTCGCCATCCCCTTGGATGTCCCGCCGGGGCAGTCTAAGCCGATCGTCTCCACTGACCGCGCTCCTCTGATGCTCTAGAGCCTCCTGCGCCGTGAAAACTCGCGTCGAAGCCCCCGCTTCGGCGAACCTTCGACAGCGAGGGCAGGTCCTCCTTCATGTGAGAGCGGCTTGCGCCTCTGCCTCATGTTCTCGCTCGCCCTCCCCGTTCCTTCCGCCGCTTTCATCCTTGCGGATGCCCATGGGTTGGGTCCTCGGCAGCCGCCTGAACCTTCTTCCGTTTCCGGGCGGCCGCTCTGGCTACAGGTGCAAGCTGCACCCTTGGCGCGCGTCGCACAACACCGATCTGCCTGTGGATGCCGTGGAGTAAAGGGGGGCTTTTTACGGGCGCTGCATCTTAGCGTCGCATGCCATCGTGTCCGGGTTGCGGCGCAGCCGGGACAACCAGCTTCGCAAAAGACCGTGCCAGTGGGGATCTAAGCGTGCGAGCTTCAGCCGCTCTGCGATTCAGCCAGTACCCACGTAATGGGTGGAAAATTTCTTCCATGGAGAATGATCATGTCAAATCCGACTGGAAAAAACCGGCCCGCTTCGATGACTATTGTGGAAGTCGAGCATGCGGCTCTGATACCAGATCCGCAAAACACCCGCAAGCACTCCCAGGCGCAGCTGGTCAAGCTGGAAGCCTCGATCCGAGAGCTTGGCTTCAATGTCCCGCTCCTGATCGACGAAGAGAACAGGATCATCGCGGGTCACGCGCGGCTGTTAGTTGCCGAAAGGCTCGCGATGAAGTCCATCCCGTGCGTGCGGCTGTCCCATTTATCCCGCGCGCAGCGGCGCGCATTGGCCATTGCGGACAACAAGATAGCTTCCCTGGGTGAGTGGGATCTTGAAGCGCTGAAGGCGGAGTTTGCGGGCTTGTGCGAACTCGACTTCCCCGTTCAGCTCACGGGCTTTGCTACCGCCGAAATTGACTTCATCCTCGATACGCCGCTGGCGACACCAGTTGGCGTGAGGGATTCAGCAGACGCCGTCGATGAACCTAATCGAGGGACACCCGCGGTGACCCAGGATGGTGACTGTTGGCTGCTCGGCGAGCACCGCCTGCTGTGCGGCGATGCGCTTGATCCCGCGTCTTATGAGCATCTTCTCGGCACTGATCCTGCCGACATGGCCTTCGCCGACCCGCCATACAACGTGCCCATCCAGGGGCACGTGTCCGGGCTGGGGCGTTCGGCCCACGCTGAGTTTGCGATGGCCTCGGGTGAAATGTCGTCAGAGGAGTTCACCCGCTTTCTGACCACCTACATGCACCAGCTGGTGCGGTTCACCACCGATGGATCCATCCACTTCCACTGCATGGACTGGCGTCACCTCCCCGAGATCCTTTCCGCTGGCGCCGCGACCTATGCCGAGCTGAAGGCACTGTGTGTGTGGAACAAGACCAATGGCGGAATGGGATCGTTATATCGGTCGAAGCATGAGCTGGTGCTAGTCTACAAGAACGGCACCGCGCCGCACGTCAACAACGTGGAGCTGGGTCGTCACGGCCGCTATCGCACCAACGTCTGGGACTATGCAGGCGCGAACACCTTCAGAGCCGGCCGCGACGAGGAACTCGCCCTCCACCCTACTGTGAAGCCGGTGTCACTGGTGGCTGATGCGATCCGTGATTGTTCGAGGCGGGGCGCCCTGGTGCTCGATCCGTTCGCAGGATCGGGCACGACGATCCTCGCGGCGGAACGAACCGGCCGCAAGGCAGCCGCGATCGAACTTGACCCGCACTACGTCGATACGGCCATTCGACGCTGGCAGGAGGGCACCGGAAAGTCGGCGATCCTCGCCGACAGCGGTTCATCCTTTGACACGGCCGCCGCCCGGCGCGCCGCCGCGCCTGCTCCTGAAGCGGCCTCGGAGCCGCACCAGGGGGTGAGCGATGAGTGAGGGCACGGGCTACAAGCGACCGCCGGTCGCATCCCGATGGAAAAAGGGACAATCCGGCAATCCCAGCGGCCGCAAGCGCGGTTCGCTTAACCTCCGCACCGACCTGATCGCGGAGCTCGAGGAGGTAATTCAGGTCAACGAGGGAGGCTCTCCACGGCGCATCACCAAGCAGCGCGCTCTGCTGAAGTCTCTCGCCGCTCGGGGCATTCAGGGCGATGCTCGGGCTGCAAACCTGATCCTCAACCTGATGCTCCGGCTCCTGGACCCCGAGGCGGCGCCTGCGGGAACTGCCGAAATGGGCGCAGACGACAAGGCGATCCTTGATGCCTTTCTAGCCAAACACCGCAGTAAGAAGGACGAAACACGATGACCTACGGTTCCTACGAACTGGACGCGGCAATTCGCTCCGAGTTCCCCTCATTCGTTCGGAAGGTTTTCCATGAGCTTCATCCGGGCGCTGAGTACGTCGATAACTGGCATTTGGATGCGCTATCGCACCAGCTCGACCTCGCCAGGGTAGGCGACACAAAAAGGCTGATCATCAACGTCCCGCCGCGATCCCTAAAGTCGCTCTTTGCTTCAGTTGCCTTCCCTGCCTTCGTTATGGGCCACGATCCGTCAGCTCGCCTGGTCTGCGTTTCTTACGCACAGTCCCTCGCTGCGAAGATGTCGAGACAGTGCAGGCAGGTCCTCACCAGCAGCTGGTATCGGCGAATCTTTCCTGAAACAGTGATCGCGAAGGACACGGAGGACCTGATCGAAACGACCAGGGGGGGGAGCCGCCTGGCGACCTCGGTAGGTGGCGTTGCGACGGGTTTCGGAGGCGGGTTCATTATCATGGATGATCCGATGAAGCCGGAGGAAGGCTGGTCCGCAGCCGCTCGAGAAAAGGTGATCCGATACTACCGAGAGACGTTGATGTCGCGGCTCGACAGCAAGCTTCACGGCGTCATCGTCCTGGTGATGCAGCGACTGCACGTTGACGATCTGGCAGGTCACCTGCTGCGCGAAAGGCCCGGCAAATGGGCCCACCTCAATCTGCCTGCTATTGCGCCAGGGGACCGAACGATCGAGTTGGGCGGGGGGCGGACACATCTCTGGAAGGAAGGCGAGGTCCTGCAGCTCGAGCGAGAACCGCATCCGGTCCTGGATGACCTGCGCGAGGAACAGGGGAGCCTCGTATTCGAGGCGCAGTGGCTTCAGGAGCCCGCGCCGGAAGGCGGCCTCTTCGTGAAAAAGGGGGATGTCATTTTCTACGAGAGACAGCCCTCGCTCGCCATGGGCCAGATCTTTCAGTCATGGGATACCGCGCTGTCGGGAGACTCATCGGCCTGCTATTCGGTCTGCACCACATGGCTGCGCATCGGGAATCAGCATTTCCTGATTGATGTGTTCCGCGAGCGGTTGACCTTTCCGGATCTCCTTCGGGCCGCCAAGGACCTGTATCAGGCGCAACGCCCAGAGGCTGTTCTCATCGAGAACAAGGGGTCGGGGATGTCGCTCATCCAGCAGCTGAGGGCCGAGACCGGAATGACAGCCGTCGGCCTCACCCCCGACAAGGACAAGTTGACGAGGCTGGTTACGGTACTGCCGATGTTCCAGGCTCGGCAGGTCCTTATGCCCGCCGAGAAGCCCTGGCTGCCCGCGCTCCTGCAGGAACTCCACGGGTTTCCCGGCACACGCTACAACGACCAGGTCGACAGCATCTCGCAGTACCTGAACTGGGCTCGCGAACAATCCTATGGCGAGTTCAGTTATGACTTCGGATATTCGCCAGCAGAGCCGGACGAACCTTCAGACGTCGGCTGGGAGCCGCTCCATATTCCCATCCAGCGATGGGGGTAGATTCACCGAGCAGGCGCTGGTGTTTGAGGCTTGAGCAGATTCGAGCCCATGGCCCGGCGCCTGCCTATTCAGGGTCGGCGATCAAGGTGGAGGCAGGCACTCCCAGTGGCACAGCCAGCTTCTCGAGCAGGAGGATCGTCGGGTTTCGCGCACCACGCTCAAGGTCGGAAATATAGGTTCGGTGTACGCTCGCCTCGAAGGCAAACTGCTCCTGTGACCATCCATGCTGCGCGCGCAGCCGCTTTAGGTTCAGCCCGAGGCGCTTCCGGATATCCACTGTGACATGAAGCCGCGTTGTAGACGATCCATCTACAGACGATGAGAGACAACTGGCAGAATGCCGCTGCTCCGTGGCTCAGACTGCCACCCACTCCCCATTTTGGGCGCACTGGACCCGTTCAAACAGTTGAGCGTACCGAGCGGGGTGCTCGGTATGGATTGGCATCAGCCGGCCGGGCGCGATCGCCCTGACCATCCGGACAAGGTCTTCCCGATTTGCATGTCCGGAACTGTGGACGATGTGGAATTCAACGCCGCGCTCCCGCGCCCACTCCCGCAGATCGATCCGGTCCCGCTCAAGGTATCCCGGCCAGAGTGAATAGATGAGGCTCCCGCCCCTAGGGTCAGCGGCACCAGGATCGCCGGCCATGCTGCTTCTGAACATCATCGTGAAAGCCGCGGGCCTGGCGATGATCTCCTCAGCGTAGATCCGCCGCCCGCGATAGCGGTCAATGAGGTCAAACCGCTTGCTTTCGAGGATCATCCTTTTTTGATTCTTAGAAAGATAGACGCGGATCGCCGGGTGATCTTCCATCTGCGGCAAGGAAGACAAGCCGAGGCCGGAGACAAGGTTGGCCATATAAGCGTCGACCACAAATGTTCGACCGGCGCGCATGCTGGCGCGCAGGAAGGTCACAAACCTGTCGATATTCTGGCCGGAGAAACACGCAAAGACGGCGCCCGCTGTCGCGCGCATAATGGCGTGGGCTTCGTCCTCCACCCCCTTTTCGCTTATGCCGGCCTCGTCGCGGCCGAGGGTCGTGCCCTCCATCAGCAGCAGATCGATGTCCCGGGGCGGGTGCTTGAGGAAGCGCTCAAACACAGCAGCCTTGCGGCCGTGCCCACGGAAGTCGCCGCTGTAGAAGAGCCTGCGCCCGTGTGCCTCTACCAGCAGTGCGTGCGAGTCATAGGCTGAGTGATCCATGAGATAGGGGGTAATCCCGAACGGCCCCACCACGAACGGCTGACCACCCCGATAAGGACTGACTGTCTGGGGAAGTGTCGAACTCCGGGTGAACGGTGCGGCGGCTTCCAGGAGGCGGCACGCCCCCTCCCCCAGCCACACAGGGATCGTCCGCAGCGCCAGTGGAAGCAGGCCGTAATGGTCGAGATGAGGATGGCTGAGCACAACACCAAGAAGATCTGGGTTTGCATCGGTCAGACCCGGCACATCCGGCAGGTCGTGAGTTCCGGCCTTGAGCGGCAGGCCAAGATCCAGAAGCAGCCGGCTTTGGCCGCTTTGGAGTTCAACGCAGTTGCCGCCAATCTCGGCCGCGCCATGATGAATGCGCAGCCGCATCTCAGAGCGGCTGGCGCCCTTCGAGAAGCGCAAGGATCTCCGCGTCACTGTAAGCCGGCAGCGGGACGAAGCCCTGAGGAAGGGTTTCAAAACCGAAGCTCAGCTCCGCCCCCTGCCCCGCTCCATAGGCTTTGAGCTCCTCGTCCAGGATCCGCTCCAGCCTCCCGAGTTCATAGCGCTCGTAATATTCTGCGGGCGCCAGCACACGTGCATCGATGCGAGTGGCATCCAGGAGGTCGGTTCGGCGCTCGCCCTGCCGGCTCAGCAGCCAGACACCAACGTAGCCGATGATCTCGAAGGCCGCATACAGCGGAGTGTCGCTGCCGATCTTGAGCTCAATGAAGGCGAAGTGCCCCTCACCAAGCTGCTGCACGAGATCGATGGCCCTCCGGCCCTCGCCGGATGAGCGCACCACCCCCGACGCAACGGGTACCTGGTTGGACCAGTCGCGTCGCCCCGTCGCCACGCATGTGTTCACGATCGCGCGTTCGAGCACGACCTCGGGGCTTCGGTTTGCGGCGCCTATGAACGTTTGCGGCTCCCACCAGCGCCAGTTCTGCTGCGACGTGGATCCAGCACCGGCCGCCCTGCTGGCTTCCCAGTTGGCCTTGATCCGATCGAGCACGGCCGCAACGGAACCTTCAGGAAGCTTCTCAACCCGCCGTAACGCGTGAAGCGACGAGCGATGCCTGAGGCTCTTGATTCCGAGCACCCCACAGGCTGCCGCCTCGACGCCGTCGAACAGCGATTGCGGCAGGTCGCCAGGTCGCTCCGTCGGCGGGTCGACTGCCGATACAGCAGCTCCCAGACGAGACACTGTCC
>DASYWC010000086.1:0-14275 GCA_035936615.1 Allosphingosinicella sp.
GGGTGCAAGCAGAAGCAGGACAACGAAAGCGGCGGCCGTAAGCGCGAGCGGCAGCCAGATTCGGCGGGCGAGCTCCTTCAGCCTGTCCCGCCGCCATTTGAGCAACGGCCCCGCCGCCATGATCGCGATCAGCGCCAGAGCCAGCGGACCCGCGGCCGCGTTGAAATAGGGCTCGCCCACGGACAGCTTCTCGCCCGTCGCGGCTTCGAGGCCGAGCGGGTAGAGCGTTCCGATCAGGACGATGCTCAAGATAGCCGACAGGAGCAGGTTGTTCGCGACCAGGGCCCCTTCCCTGCTGACCGGCTCGAACGTGGAGCCTTCGCGGATCGTGCCGACGCGCAGAGCGAAGAGCGTCAGCGCTCCGCCTATGTAGAGGCCGAGCAGGATCAGGATGAACAGGCCGCGGCTCGGATCCACCGCGAAGCTGTGGACGCTGGTGAGGATTCCAGAGCGCACCAGGAAGGTGCCGACCATCGACATCGAGAATGCAACCACGGCCAGCATGATCGTCCAGGCGCGAAGGCCTCCCCTGGTCGCGAGCACCGTCACCGAATGGAGCAGGGCGGTGGCTGCGAGCCAGGGCATGAGCGAGGCGTTCTCGACCGGGTCCCAGAACCACCACCCGCCCCAGCCGAGCTCGTAATAGGCCCAGTAGCTGCCCGCGGTGATCCCCAGAGTCAGGAACACCCAGGCGCCGAGCACCCAGGGCCGCATGGCTCGCGCGAAGAGCGGCCCCACGTCGCGGGTCACCAGTGCTCCGCCGGCGAAGGAAAAGGCGACCGAGATGCCGACATAGCCGAGGTAGAGCGTGGGCGGGTGGAAGGCGAGGCCGGGGTCCTGGAGCAGCGGGTTGAGGCCGTTGCCGTCCGCCGGCGCGGGGTTCAGCCGCTCGAACGGATTGGAGGCGAACAGGAGGAAGGCATAGAAGCCCAGCGAGATCGCGGCCTGCGCGGCCAGCGTGGCGATCAGAGTCCGCTCGGGCAGCCGCCGCTCGAATGCGGCGACCGCGGCGCCGGCAACCGCAAGCACAGTCACCCAGAGCAGCATCGATCCTTCGTGGTTCCCCCAGGCTCCGGCGAACTTGTAGAGCCAGGGCTTGGCCGAATGGCTGTTGGCGGCGACCAGCTTGACCGAGAGATCGGTGGCGAGGAAGAGCTGGATCAGGAGGAGAAAGGAGAGCGCCGCGAGCACGCCCTGGGCGATTGCGAGGGGGCGGACCATGGGGAGGAGTTCGCCCCTACCCTCCCCGTTTGGGCCAACGGTGTGGGGGGAGAATTTTAGGCTCACTATCGCAGCGCATAGCTGGAGCAGAGATAGCGCGGCCGCCAGCCACAGGGCTGCCAGCCCTGCTTCGGCGATCATTTCAGGGACTCGGTCTTGTGGCGCTCGCCGGCCAGCTTTGGCGGCATGTAGTTCTCGTCGTGCTTAGCAAGGATCTCGTCCGCCACGAACAGCCCCCCCGGCTGGAAACGACCTTCGGCGACGACCCCGCTCCCTTCCTTGAAGAGGTCGGGAACGATGCCCTTGTAGCGGACTGGGATGGTGGCGTCGGTCTCGTCGCCGACCGTGAAGCTCATCGTCACTCCGTCGCCCGCCAAGCGGACGGAGTTTTCCTTCACCATTCCGCCGATCCTGACCGACTTGTCCAGCGGCAGGCCTTTGCGGACAACGTCGGCGGGCGCGTAGAAATAGGAGGCCTGGTCGCGAAGCGCGGACATGGCGAGGAGCACCGCCCCAAGCACCGCGGCGATTGCGAGCACGAGCAGGGTCAGGCGCTGATGCTTGGCCTTCATTGCTTCAGGCCCTCCACGTCCGCCTCCGAGCGGCGCATCTCGAGCCAGCTGCGAAGGACCAGGGCGGCGGTGCCAAGCAGCGTCACCGAATAGGCGCCGATGATGAACGGCCAGTGGTTCACGCGCTCATCCTGCGAATGCGCGCTTCCACCTTCTGCCGCGCGAGCATGGCCCGCATCCGCATCAAGACCACCGCTCCGAAGAGCAGCGAGAAACCCAAAGCGGAGGCGAGAAGCGGCCAGCGCATCGAGGCGTCGATGCTTGATCCGCCGCCGGTGAAGCTGATGCTCTGGCCCTGGTGGAGAGTGTTCCACCATTCGACCGAGAAGCGGATGATCGGGATGTTGATCGCACCCAACAGGCCGAAAATGGCGACGATGCGCCCCTCCCCTCCCCGCTCCCGGTCGGAGTCTGCGAGCGCGACATAGCCGATATAGAGGAACAGAAGGACCAGCATCGAGGTCATGCGTCCGTCCCATTCCCAATAAGTGCCCCAGGTCGGGCGGCCCCAGAGCGAGCCGGTGGCGAGGCAGATGGCGGTGAAGACGGCTCCCGGTACTGCGAGGGCGCGCCCAGCGACCCCGGCGAGCGGGTGCCGCCAGACGAGCTGAGCGACGCTTGCGAGCGCGATCCCGGTCCATCCGCCCATTGCCAGCCAGGCGGCGGGCACGTGGACGTACATGATGCGCACGCTGTCGCCCTGGAGATAGTCCTGGGGGGCGAGGAACAGCCCGGCGCCGAGCGCTGCGGCGGTCACAAGCACTCCGGCCCAGAAGAGCCAGCCGGTGAGCGGGCGCGCGAGCTTCAGGAAACGGGCTGGATTGGCGAGGATGTGCATGGCCGCGGCCCGTTTAGCGAAGCGGGCCGGGGCGGGCAAACAAATGCGGGCCCGCCGCCTTGCCCTTTTGCGTAGGCCCGGACAAAGCCTCCCCGCATGACTTCCGCCCCACGGCCCGAACAGAACCGCCTGCTCGGCATCGGCCTCCGGCTGGGCGCGGCGACGAGCTTTGCGTTCATGGCGGCCCTCATCAAACTTGGCTTCGAGGCGGGGGCGCACACGGTGGAGCTGGTCTTCTACCGCTTCGCCTTCGGACTACCGCCGCTGCTCGCCTGGATCGCCTGGAGCCGGAGCTTCGATGCCTGGCGGACCGAGCGGCCAGGGGCGCATCTGGCCCGGGCGGCGCTGGGCCTTGCGACCATGACGCTTGCGTTCAGCGCGCTCGGCTATCTGCCGCTGGCGGAAGCGACCACCATCAGCTTCGCAGCGCCCTTGTTCGCGGTCATGCTCTCGGCGCTGGTGCTCGGCGAGACGGTGGGCGTGCACCGCTGGAGCGCGGTCGCCGCGGGGCTGCTTGGCGTCCTGATCGTGATGCAGCCGGGCGGGGAGGACCTGCCGCTCACGGGGCTCGTTATCGCGGTGCTGGCGGCGTTCGGGATCGCCTGCGTCAACATCACCATCCGGCAGATCGGCAAGACCGACACTCCGCAGACGACGGTGCTCTGGTTCACAGTCACCTCGATGCTCGCGGTAGGCACGTTGATGCCCGTCTATGGGGAGGCGCACGATGGCTGGACTTGGGCGATCCTGGCTGGAGTCGGCACGTTCGGAGGGATCGGGCAGCTGTTCCTCACTGCCTCGCTCCGGTTCGCTCCCGTGCCGGTGATAGCTCCGTTCGACTACACGCAGCTGCTCTGGGCGGTGCTGCTCGGCTGGCTGCTCTGGGGCACCAAGGCGCCGGCCACGACATGGGCGGGAGCGGCGGTGATCGTCGCGAGCGGGCTCTACACGGTATTTCGAGAGCACAAGCTTGGGCGGGACAAGCCGCGGGTGGCGGCGCCACTATAACCAACCCGTTCGTCCCGAGCGAAGTCGAGGGGCGCGTGTGAGGAGTCTGTGCCAGCGCCCCTCGACTGCGCTCGGACGAGCGGGGGATGGCTCCTAGCCCCGCCCGATCAGCCGCATCGCCATCGTGTCGGCCACCGCTGCGGGGTTGCGGCCGGTGGAATCGCTTTCCCGCCAGATGCTCTCCAGGCGGCCGGGGATCTGCTCGATCTTCGCCTTAACCTCGGCCTGAGACCCGCCGAGATATTCCGAAGCGACGTTGATGATCCCGCCGGCGTTGATGACGTAATCGGGCGCGTAGAGGATGCCCCGGGCGTGGATCCGGTCGCCGTCCTCGGCGGTGGCGAGCTGGTTGTTCGCTCCGCCGGCAACCACCGGGACCCGGAGCGCCGGAATACTTTCCTCCGTGAGGATCGCGCCCAGCGCGTTGGGGCTGAGGATGTCGGCTTCCAGGGTCATGATCTCGTCGGCGCCGACGGCGTGGCCGCCGACCTCGTCCGCAAGAGCCTGCGCCCTCGCCTCGTCGATGTCGGCGATGCTGAGCCGGGCGCCCTCTTCGGCTGCTAGGCGGGCGAAGCCGCTGGCGACGCTTCCGGCGCCCTGGACCGCGACATGGAGGCCGGAAAGGCTCTCCTCGCCGAGCTTGCGCTTCGCAGCCGCCTTCACACCGAGGAAGACGCCGTAGCTGGTGTGAGGCCCCGGATCGCCGCCGACTTCGCCGGCAGCTGCCGGAAGCCCGGCGACGTACCTCGTATGCTTCGACACGGCCACCAGATCGGGGACCGAGACTCCGACATCCTCAGCAGTCACGTAGGAGCCTCCCAGCCGTTCGACGGCACGGCCGTAGGCGGCGAGCATCTCCGGTGTCTTCGTCCGCTCTTCATCCGCGAGGATCACGGCCTTGCCGCCCCCGAGCGCGAGCCCGGCCATGGCGTTCTTGAAGCTCATCCCGCGCGAGAGGCGGAGCACGTCCGCAACCGCGTGGCCCGGGTTGGAGTAATGCCAGAAGCGCACGCCCCCGGCTCCCGGGCCGAGATGGGTGGAATGGACGGCGATCACCGCTCGAAGCCCGGACTTTGGATCGGTTACGAACTGCACGACCTCATGGTCGTCAAAATCCGGGTATTCCCACGGCGACTGCATTGGCCAATCCTGTAATCTGGAAGCTGTTGAAGGTGGGGCGACCGACGGGACTTGAACCCGCAACTTCCGGCATCACAAGCCGACGCTCTAACCAATTGAACTACGGTCGCCACATTGCTGGATTAATGCGGGCCGCACATAGGAGCCGCCCGCCCCCAGCGTCAAGGAATAGGTGCGGCCCGCCGTGGCCCCTTCGGCTGCTTCGGCTCGCCCGCCTTGCCGGAGGCGCCGAACCATCCTAGCAAGGCGGGGATGAAGGAGAGCGCGCACCAGGCGATGGCACTCGTCGCGTCGCCGGCAAGGGCGGCCCAGGCGGCCGAGGCGATGCTCCGCAAGCGCTACAAGTTCGTGCCGCTGGAAGAATCCGAACTGGTCGTGGCGCTGGGCGGTGACGGCTTTCTCCTCCAGACCCTTCACGACATGCTCGACAGCGAGAGCATCCGTCCGGTGTTCGGGATGAACCGCGGCACCGTGGGCTTCCTGATGAACGAATGGCGGATCCACGGGCTTGAGGAGCGCCTTGCGAACGCAAAGGCGATGTCGGTTGCCCCTCTCGCGATGAGAGCCGAAACCGTCGAGGGCGAGACGGTGATGAATTCCGCCATCAACGAGGTGTCGCTGCTTCGCGAGACGCGCCAGACCGCCTGGATCGAGATTTCCGTCAACGGCCGGGTCGTCCTTCCGGAACTGATTTGCGACGGAGTGCTGGTGGCGACTCCGGCCGGCTCCACCGCCTACAATCTCTCCGCTCAGGGTCCGATCCTGCCGCTTGGATCCAACCTGGTCGCGCTCACCCCAATCAGCCCCTTCCGCCCGCGCCGCTGGCGAGGGGCACTGATCCCAGACGACCTGAAGGTGAGCCTCAGAGTGCTGGATCCCCGCAAGCGCCCGGTGTCTGCGGTCGCCGACCAGCACGAGGTCCGGGACGTGGCGAGGGTGGAAGTGCGGGTCGACCGCTCGATGGCGCTCACCTTGCTGTTCGATCCCGAACATGGGCTGGACGAGCGGATCACCATGGAGCAATTCGCCGCCTGAGCGCCTCCTCGCCGCGGCGCCTCTACAATCCCGCGGGTGCTTGCGGATGTGAAAAACATGCTGCTATAGGCGCCCTCGCCTGATGGCTGCTCCCCGGTAGCTCAGCGGTAGAGCATCCGACTGTTAATCGGATGGCCGATGGTTCGAATCCGTCCCGGGGAGCCATTTTTTTCGAGAACTGGCCTGCGTCCTCGCCCGCTCGCCGGGCGGAAGGTACCAGCGACCATGAACGCCATGTCTCAACCCCAGCCGCTCCGCCACCGCCCAGTCGCCGCGCTCCTCCTTCTGAGCCTCGTCCCCGCATCGTGCAACGAAGCACCGGTCCCGAAGAACGCCCCGCCTCTCGACGTGAGCGCCGTGCAACTCAGCACGGCCTATGAGGATAGCGAAGGGGCGGCCCAGCGGCGCTACGGGAACCGCCCGCTTCGAGTAACCGGGCGGGTTACCGCTATCACCAGCGACGCCGCCGACAACGCGGTTATCCGGCTCAAGGGCGGGAGCATCTTCACCGACGTCTATCTGACGGTAGTGGAAGACTCCAGGGAGCAGGCGGAACGGGTGACCAAGGGCTCGGAGCTGACCATGCGCTGCGAAGGTGCGGCCGAGGTCCTCGGCTCTCCGACGCTCGACGGCTGCACGTTCGAGAGACCGCCCGAAGCTTCGCAAGCCTCCGAAAAAGCCAAGCAATAACAGCGCCCGGCCTGCCCGGCCTGCCCAAGCCTCGTCTCCTCGCTCGGCCCGGAACCAGCCTCAGGTCCGGAGGTTGCAGCGGCTAAAGAAACAGGAGGCAATCCATGACCACCAAGACTCAGTCGAAGAACCGCGACAGCTCGCGCAGCCGCTCCGGCGGGCAGAAATCCACCACCTACAAGTCAAGCGGCGACAAGAGCGCGTTCAGCTGGGGCGACGGCAACACTAACGTCCTTATCGGAGCGGCGGCGGCCGGAGCGGCGCTCGGGCTGGCAGCCAATTTCGGGCGCAAGCTCCTGGTCCAGGCGGCCAGCGCAGCGAGCGGCGATTGGGCCGAAGCGCTCAAGACCGAGCACAAGATGACGCTCGCGATCTTCGACAAGATCGAAGCCACCGACAACAGCCAGTCGACGATGCGCGGCACCTTGCTGGCGAAGCTCAAATATGCGCTCAGCAAGCACGCGATCCAGGAGGAGATGGTGATCTACCCCGCTCTCCGGCAGACGAACCTCGCCGACGACGCGGACGACCTCACCTCCGAGCACGGCATCGTCAAGACCTACCTTTACGAGCTCGAGACCATGCCGAAGGACAGCGCCAAGTGGCTCGCCCGGGTGCGCGACTTCCGAAAGATGATCGAGGAGCATATGCGCGAGGAAGAGAACGAGGTCTTCCCGGCGCTCCGCTCCGCGATGTCGGAGGAGGAGAACGGCAAGCTTACCGCGATGATGAACAAGGAAGGCTTCAAGTTCGCCTGAGGGCTTAGCCGCGCTCTCGCTTAGCTCCCTCTCCCGCTTAACCCCCTCTCCCAGCGGGAGAGGGCTGGGGTGAAGGGTTACGATGTATGAGCCTTAGTCGCCAGGATCCCATCCCCTCACCCAACCCTCTCCCCATGGGAGAGGGTAGTTAGGAGAGAGGGTAGGAGGCAGAGGGTTGGACTACAGCGCTCCGTGGCAGTGCTTGTACTTGCGGCCGGAGCCGCAGGGGCAGGGAGCGTTGCGGCTGACCGGCGGATCTTCGTTGGGAGTGGCGTCCGCGGGTATTTCAGGCTGCGGGATCTGCATCGCGGGAATGCGTGAAAGGAGTGCGCCGGTCTGAGCGTCGATGTCGGCGGTGTCGTCCTCGCCGGTGAGCGGGTCGATGTGGGTTGTGATGAAGTCGGGAAGGTCCGGAAGCGGCGGCGCCTCGTCATAGGCGAACTGGGCGCGAGCGAGCACGCGGGTCACGTCCTCGCGGATCGCCACAAGCATCCGCTCGAACTGCTGGAAGGCCTCGTGCTTGTACTCGTCGATCGGCTTCTTCTGAGCGTAGGCACGAAGGTGGATCACCTGCCGGAGCGCGTCGAGCATCGCCAGATGCTCCTTCCAGTGGTGGTCCAGCGACTGGAGGAGGATGCTCTTTTCGACCTGGATGTAGGTTTCCGGGTCGAGCGAAGCGGCCTTTTCGGCGAGCGCTGAATCGGCCGCCGCACGGATCCGGTCCACGAGCATCTCGGGATCGACCGAGTCTTCCTGAAGCCAGTCGTCGATCGGAAGGTTGAGCGCGAGGACGTCGGAGACCCGCTCCTTCAGAAGATCGATGTTCCACTGCTCCGGATAGGAGTTGGGCGGGCACGCCTCGCCCACGATCGAATTGACGGTCTCGGCCCGCATGTCCTCGACCACCTCGTCGATGGTCTCGGCGTCCATGATGTCGGCGCGCTGCTCGTAGATGACCTTGCGCTGGTCGTTCATGACGTCGTCATATTCGACGACCTGCTTTCGGATGTCGTAGTTGCGTGCCTCGACCTTCTTCTGCGCTGTCTCGATCGCCTTGGAGATCCAGGGGCTGACGATCGCCTCCCCGTCCTCCAGATTCTTGTTCATCAGGCGGGCGAACATGGTCTGCGGCCCGAAGATGCGCAGGAGATCGTCGTCGAGGCTCAGGTAGAAGCGGCTTAAGCCCGGGTCGCCCTGGCGCCCGGAGCGGCCGCGAAGCTGGTTGTCGATTCGCCGGCTCTCGTGCCGCTCGGTGCCGAGCACGAACAGTCCGCCGGCCTCGATGACCCGCTGCTTCTGGACTTCGACCTCTTCCTTGATCCTGGCGATTGCAGCGTCCCGCTCCGGACCGGGGGGAACGTCGGCAAGCTCGTCCTCGATCCGGAAATCGACGTTTCCGCCGAGCTGGATGTCGGTTCCACGGCCCGCCATGTTGGTCGCGATGGTGACCGCTCCCATCGCTCCGGCTTGCGCTACGATATGCGCCTCATGCTCGTGGTAGCGGGCGTTCAGGACCTCGTGTTTGACGCCCTCGCGGTTCAGATACTCGGAAAGAAGCTCGGACTTCTCGATCGAGACGGTTCCGACCAGAACCGGCTGGCCGATCTCCTGCTTCTCCTTGATCGCCTTGGCGATGGCCGCGAACTTGTCCGCCTGGTTCTTGTAGAATTCGTCGTCCTCGTCGATCCTCCGGACGGGCTTGTTGGTTGGGATCGTGACCACGTTCATCTTGTAGATGTCGAAGAATTCGGGCGCCTCGGTGAGCGCCGTTCCGGTCATTCCGGAAAGCTTGGGGTAGAGGCGGAAGTAGTTCTGGAAGGTGATCGAGGCGAGAGTCTGGTTCTCCGGCTCGATCGTCGCTCCTTCCTTGGCCTCGACCGCCTGGTGGAGCCCATCCGACCAGCGCCGCCCGTCCATCATTCGGCCGGTGAACTCGTCGATGATGATCACCTTGTCGTCCTTGACGATGTAGTCGATGTCGCGCTTGAAGATAACGTTGGCCTTCAGCGCCTGGTTGAGGTGGTGGACGACCTGGGTGTTCTCGAAATCGTACAGATTGGCTCCGAACAGAAGGCCCGCATCCTCGAGCAGCCGCTCCATCTTCTCGGTTCCGTCCTCGGTGAGGACGACCGACTTCTGCTTCTCGTCCACCTCGTAGTCGGCCGGATCGAGGCCCTTCACGATGGCGTCGACCAGCTTGTACAGCTCGGATTTGTCGTCCGTGGGCCCCGAGATGATGAGGGGCGTCCTCGCCTCGTCGATCAGGATGGAGTCGACCTCGTCGACAATGGCGTAGTTGAAGGGCCGCTGCACCATCGAGGTGCGGTCGTACTTCATGTTGTCTCGAAGATAGTCGAAGCCGAACTCGTTGTTGGTCCCGTAGGTGATGTCGGCCGCGTAGGCTTCCCGGCGCTGGTGATCGGCGAGGTTGGGGATGATCACCCCGACCGTCATTCCGAGGAAGCGGTAGATCTGGCCCATCCAGTCGGCGTCGCGGCGGGCGAGATAGTCGTTCACGGTGACGACGTGGACGCCCTTCCCTTCGATCGCGTTCAGGTAGGTGGCAAGCGTCGCGACCAGGGTCTTGCCCTCGCCGGTCCGCATCTCGGCGATCTCGCCGCGGTGAAGAGCGATTCCGCCGATCAGCTGGACGTCGTAATGGCGCTGGCCCAGCGTGCGCTTGGCCGCCTCGCGAACGGTGGCGAAGGCTTCGGGGAGGATTCCGTCGAGAGTCTCGCCTTCGGAGACCCGGGCCCGGAACAGCTGCGTCTGGCCGCGAAGCTCGTCGTCGGTCATGGCCGAGATGGTCGGCTCGAACGCGTTGACCTTGTCGACTATCTTCTGGAGTGAGCGGACGTAGCGGTCGTTGGACGATCCGAAGATGGTTTTGGCAAATCCGCCAAACATGGGCATTCCTGTCTTTGGTGCGGGCCTTCGGGGCGCGGCAAAATGCCGCCTGCCCCCACAGCGAAACTGGCGCTGGCGATGTAGGGTTGAGGCTTATCCAAGTCAATTGACGCGAGAGGGCGCGGCCAGGGCCCAAAGGCGCCTTCGGAGCGGCCCCGAAAGCCCGGAACTTTCGAAACTTTAGCCCCGAAAAAAAATCCACTCGATCAATACGGCCGCTTTGATCGACTGGATCGATCAGAAGCGCCGGCTGAAAACCCCGATTTCAAAGAGCCTGAAGCGATGCTGGCAGGAGCGGAGGCAATAGGAAAGCGCAAAATTCGCCCGGCGCGGCGTCTGCTTTCGACACCCATTGCGGACCTTCGCTTGAAACAATGATTGGTGGAGAACGTCGACGGTGTCCTGATGACGGTGCTGGACGCCCTGCACGAACGCAGCAAGACCCTCGCCCAACCCTCTCCCGCGAAGGCGGGAGAGGGCTAAGGACATGTCCGCTTTCGACCCGAAGCGGACACTCGCCAGATGTGTGCTTTAGATTGAAAGCCGGGCGAGGTTCTCAAAAGAAGTTGCTGATATGCGGCAGCAATCAGGCGTGCTATTCCTTCCCCAGCCTTCGGCGAGAGGAGTGCTGCCGAATGGGGGCAGGAAAAGACGAAGCTCGTGCAGCTGCGGCACAAAAGCCGGCGTCTGTCTTCATCAGCTATGCGCGCGCCGACCATGAGCGGGTCGAGCAGCTGGCGCTTCGGCTAGAGCGGGCGGGGCACGAAGTCTGGTGGGACCGCAGGATCGGAGGCGGGGCAGAGTTTTCCAGGGAAATCGAGACAGCGCTCCAGGCCGCCGACATAGTGCTCGTCGCCTGGTCCCGGAGGTCGGTCGGGTCCCACTGGGTCCGCGATGAAGCCGCTGCTGGCCGGGACAGTGGCCGGCTTCTGCCAGTAACTCTCGATGGCTCCCCGCCTCCACTGGGTTTTCGGCAGTTCCAGACGCTCGATTTGTCAGGGTCCAGCGGCCGCCAAGGCGGCTCCGAATTCGACGAGGTCCTCGAAGCCCTGGGTTCTCCCAAGGCCAGTCCAGTTGCACCCTTGGAGACGCCCGGGGGCAAACGCGGTCTGCGGGTTGGCCTGGGGCTTTCGCTTGCCGGCGCACTGGCGGTCGGCGCAGCACTATACTGGCCGACTCCATCGGAGGCAGTGGCGCCGCCGCAATTGGAAATCGCTGCCGTTCAGTCGCTCTCGGCCAGCGTTGATCCCCAACTGATCCCGCGGCTCCGGCAAGAGCTCAGGACAGCGCTCGCGACAGACAGCGCCATCGCGGTGGTCTCTCCCGAAGCAGCCGGCGGCTCGAATGCCAGGTTCGGGCTGACGGCCAACGTGGACCGAACAAGTGATGCGGTGAAGCTGGCAGTGGAGCTCGCAGACCGCGACAGCGGCACCACTTTATGGTCGAAGATAATAGAGCTACCGGCGAGCAACCCGGAGCTCGTGCCGCGGCAGGCTGCTTACAAGGTCGGAACGGTAGTCCGGTGCGCGCTTTCAAAGCGGTCTAAACAGCTCAAGCCCGCTGCTCTGGCGCAGTGGGCAAGCTTGTGCGATGAGCTTTGGAGCAGTCAACGACCGGGGGCTTTCGATGACAGCGGGGCCTGGCATAAGAGCGAAGCGCGCTCCAAGCTGCTGGCGGCAGCCCGAAAAGTAACGGAGGCAGCTCCAGAATTTTCGGAGGGCTGGTCGGCACTCGCCATGACGGCAGTGCCTGTGCTGGGCCAGACCCCGCCGGCGGATGCCGATGCGCTCCGGAAGGAGGCCGCTGACGCCGCCGAGAGAGCGCTGCGACTCGATCCCCAAAACGGCGAAGCCTATGCTGCAAAGGCGCTCCTGCTGCCCCAGCAAGACTATAAGGGGCGCGAGGCCCTGCTGAAGAAATCGATCAGCCTGCGGCCGACCGACTGCGTTTGCCAGCTCGTCTTCTACGCGCAGCTCCTGATGTCGCTAGGACGCGTCGAGGAAGCTTACGACAACTTCCGAAGAGTGCACGAAATGCGGCCATTGGCGCCGATGGGGAGCAATGGCATGGCGCAGGCGCTCTTCATGCTTGGACGTGACCAGGATGCTCGCGAGGTACTCTCGGAGGCCAGGGCGCTCTGGCCCGACGATCACGAGCTCAAAGTGATGGAACTGCGGTCGTCCATCTGGAACCGCGATTACGAAGCCGTTCTGGCGCTGCTCCAGGATCCGCGCTTCAAGGTGCCGCAGCCTCGGCGCGCGCCTTGGCGCGTAGGCGTGCAAGCGCTCAAGTCGGGCGATGCGGAGCAAAGGCAGCAGGCGATCAAGGCACTGGTGGCGGCATCGCGCGAAGCGGGCCGGAACAACATGGTGGTTATCTCGATTCTGGCAGCGCTTGATGCGAAACCCGAAGCGCTCGACGCGGCGCGGCGCTTCATCGTTGAGCAGGGAACGACCGGCGCGGCGGTTTTGTTCGAACCGACATTCGCCGAAATCCGGCAGACACCGGAGTTCGCGCAGCTCGTGAAGCAGCTGGGAATGAGCCGGTACTGGGCGAGTTCGCGAAATGCTCCGGACTTCTGCCGACAGACGGAGGCGGACTTCTGCCGAACAGCGTAGGCGCCTGATCCCTGGGCTAAATTACGCGCACTACCGGTTTTCTGCCCTGGGTGATGAGCGGCTTTGCGTCTGAGCGCAGTCTCCTCTGCCGGGCTCCCCTAAAGCTGCGACCCTAAAGCTGCGACTCGAGCCAGCTTTGGAGGGCGCCTTTGGGGGCTGCTCCGACCTTGGTTGCGGCAGGGGCGCCGTTCTTGAAGAGGATCATGGTTGGGATGCCGCGGACGCCGTACCTGGCGGGCGTGTCGGGGCTGTCGTCGATGTTGAGCTTGGCGATGGTGACCTTGCCGTCGAGCTCGCTGCTGAGCTCCTCAAGGGCGGGGCCGATCATCCGGCACGGGCCGCACCATTCCGCCCAGAAATCCACCAGCACCGGGCCGGAGGCTCCGAGCACGTCGTTCTGGAAGGTCTCGTCGGTGACGGTCTTGGTAGCCATGGGGAATCTCCTGACAAATGTTGAGGGCCATGTAGGGAGAGGGCGCGGCGGGCTCAACCGGCAGTGCGAAATCGCTCGAGAAGCGAGGACGGGAGCGGATGCAGGACCGGAGCCGCGGTGTAGAGCAAGGCGGCCTCCACCGCCCGCCCCGGAAAGATCACCTGGAGCGCGGAGGTGTAAGCCGCCATCTGCCGCAGGTGCGCGGCCGGTATTTCCGCTGTGGTTTCAGGAGCTTTTCGGCCGGTCTTGAAGTCGACTACGAGGATCCGCTCGTCGGTGACGAGCAGCCGGTCGACGGTTCCCGCCACGACAACGCCCTCCTCGGTCACCGCGGCGATGGGAGCTTCGGCCAAGGCAGCGGGGCTGAACAGCTCGGCATAAAGCGGGTCGGCGATGATCGAGCAGGCGTCGTGGATGAGCGAGCGGCGAAGCTCCGGGTCCGCGATCCCGGCCGAGCGTTCGAGCCAGCGGTCGGCGAGGCCGGAGCGCTGATCCTCGGGAACCGCGGGAAGCCGCTCGAACAATTGGTGGAGGAGCTTGCCCCGAAGCGCAGCCTCGCGAAGCGCCGGAGAAGGCGGCGGGTCGACGACATCGTCCTCTCCGATCGAGGAGGGAGCGAGCGGGCGCGGAGGCCGGGTCTCGACAGGTGCCGGTTGCCGGGCCCAGTCCGGAAGCCGGATCTCGGCCTTTTCCGGCGCCGCGGCCGCTTTGGCGGGGATTTCCGCCTCTCCGTGCCGCATTGCGCTCACCCAAAGAGGGTCCTCCTCCCAGTCGCTTCCGAGGCCGCCGAGCGAGATGCGCGCCGCGGTGAACCAGCTGTCTTCTGGCGGACCCTTCTTGTCCGCAGGGCCGAGCGAGCCGCCGATGTAGAGCCGTTCCTCGGCCCGGGTCATGGCGACGTAGAGCAGGCGCCAATGCTCCTGCCGGTCGAGCTTGTCCTGAGCCTCGATCTGGCTCTTCAGAGGTTCGGCCATCTCGTCCTTGCGCGGGCGAAGGACCGGGATTTCCGGCCCCTCCTCCTCTAGCCGGAAATCCGCGGTGCTGCTTCGCGCCCG
>DASYWC010000087.1:0-2242 GCA_035936615.1 Allosphingosinicella sp.
GAGCTGGGGAGTACGCACTTGCGCACGCGCCATCTCGCGGCTGAGGCATCAGGAATCGACCTCGGCAGGAACGGAAGCGTCATATTGTCAATGGTGCCGAGGAGTCTGACGATTCTGGTGGTCAGGAATCTGACAGGTAGCCGGTCGTTCAAGGGGTAGTCACCTCCTTTTCTTTTCTGGAGTTCCTTCGCTTGGGAGACGAGGCGGAGGCCGAGTCCCCTTGGAGGGAGTGCCAGAGATCCGAGTGGTGCCGCATCCGGAAGCTGTTGCCGCGGATGTTGATGATATGGCAGTGGTGCAGGAGCCGGTCGATGAGCGCGGCGGCCATGACCTCATCGCCGAAGACCTCGCCCCACTCCTCGAAGCCCTTGTTGCTGGTCAGGATCGTGGACGCCCGCTCGTAGCGCCGGGCGATCATCTGGAAGAAGAGCATGGCCCCGGTGCGGCTGACCGGCAGGTAGCCGATCTCATCGACCACCAGCACGGCCGGATGCGTGAGCACCTTCATCCGCTGAAGCAGCTTGCTCGCGGCCTGCGCTTCTTCGAGCGAGTGGATCAGGTCGGCCAGGGTGCCGTAGTAGACCCTCCGCCCGCTCTGCGCCGCAGCGATAGCCAGGCTGATCGCCAGGTGGGTCTTGCCCACACCGGGCGGGCCGAGGAAGACCACGTTTTCCTTCCGCTCCACAAAACCCAACTCGTGCAGGCTCTCGATCTGCTCGCGTCGGATACTCGGCTGAAAGCTGAAGTCGAAGTCACTGAGCAGCTTCACTGCCGGAAGGCGGCTGGAGCGCATCGCCGCCTGGAGTCGGCGGTTGTTGCGAAGCTGGATCTGCGCGGAGAGGACCTGCTCGATGGCCTCGGCCGCGGTGAGTGCACCGCCATCGACGCCCTGGAGGATGGGGTCGAGCGCCTCCAAGGAGCCGGGCATCTTGAGGTCCGCCAGCATGCCGCGGATGCGCTCTCGGCGAGACGGGGCGCCCTTCATCGGACACCTCCCGCGAGCGCGGCGTAGGCCGCCAGAGGCCGCCGCTCGACCGGGACCTGCGGCAAGGCAACTCGCTTACGAGCCGCTCGCTTCGGCGGTAGCAGGACCAGGGAGTGGTAGGGCCGCTCCGCCAGCGGAAGGAGCAGGTGCTGCTCCTCCTGCTCGAACCGTAGCCGGGGCACCTCCTTTGTGGTCCCGTGGATGCGCCCGTTGGCCCTCTCCAGCCAGCGTCCTCGCTGTTCGTCCAGGTCGAGGTCGTTCAGGAACTCTCTTCCGTAGACGAAGCTGTCGCGGACATAGCGGATGGGCCGCTCCACCTTGCCTTTGGTCTTCGCCCGGTAGGGGCGGCAGGCTCGGGCAGTGAAGCCCCAGTGGGCGGAGAAGCGCAGGAACTCCTCGTTCCTGACGAGCTGTCCGCTCTCGAGCCGCAGATCCCGCGTGACGACGGCTCTCATCTGATCGAAGAGCAGCTCCTTCGGCACGCCGCCGAAGTAGGCGAACGCGGCCTCCAAGCCGGTGAAGAGGGTGCGCATGTCCTGCCGCTCGTAGAACCGGAGCCACAGGAGCCGCGAGTAGCCGAGCACCACCACCAGGGCGTATCGCTTCCCCCAGGGGAACTTGAACTCGGCGAAATCGACCTGCGCTTGGTGCCCTGGCGGCGTCTCGAAGCGGACCACCGGCTCCGGATCGGGGCGAGGCCGCACCGCTCGGACGTAGACCTTCACCGGGTCGTAGCCGGCCGGGTAGCCAGCGGCGCGGACCTCCTCGAAGAGGCGTACCGCCGACAATTCCGGGAAGGCTTCCAGGCGGGCGAGGATCAGGGGCTTGTAGGGATCGAGCTTGCTCGGCCGGGGCGGAGACTTCGGACGTAGGGCTTCGGCATCGAGGTCCCGGTCCAGCTCGCCGTCACGGATCCAGCGGTGGATCGTGTCGCGGCTGATGCCGAGCTGGCGAGCCAGGGCACTCTTGCTCATGCCCTGGTCGAGGTAGTGTCTGAGCAGCATGCGCGTCTCTCTTCCGATCACGGGCGCCTCCGCCGCGGGGGTGAAGGCGCCAAACTGGGGAGAAATGTCCGCCGATGCAGCGGCGGACGCGAACGCGCTACCTGTCAGATTCCTCAGCCCCAGATGTGTAGAAAATCGCACCCCCAGCTACAAGGGTGGCACATGCGTTCGCCATCGCTGTGGAATGTTGCCACGCGGCTGTGCCCGCGGTAAACTGCGGCGGCCGCGCCCCCCTCGCAGTCGAGGCGACCAG
>DASYWC010000088.1:0-13943 GCA_035936615.1 Allosphingosinicella sp.
GAATGATATGAAGCTTGGATCGCTAAAAGGGGGCCGCGACGGGCGGCTGGTCGTCGTCAGCCACGATCTTGCCTGGTACGCGGACGCGGGGCACATCGTTCCGACCCTGCAGGCGGCGCTGGACGATTGGGCGAGGTACAGGCCGCAGCTGGAGCTTCTCGCGACCGACCTGGCCCACGAGGTCATCCCGAGGGAACGCTTCCACGAGCGGGCCGCCGCTGCGCCGCTTCCGCGGGCCTATCAGTGGGCGGACGGCTCGGCTTACGTGAACCATGTCGCTCTGGTCCGGCAGGCAAGGGGGGCAGAGATGCCCGAGAGCTTCTGGACCGACCCGCTCATGTACCAGGGCGCTTCTGATGAGATGCTGGCCCCGCGCGACCCGATCCCCCTCGCCGACGAGAGCTGGGGCTGCGACCTGGAAGCCGAAGTCGTGGTGGTCACGGACGACGTGCCGCGGGGAGCCAGCCGGGAGGAGGCGCTGGAGCATATCGTGCTGGTCGGCCTCGTCAACGACGTGTCCTTGCGCAACCTGATCCCGGCCGAGCTCGCCAAGGGCTTCGGGTTCCTTCAGTCGAAGCCTGCCTCCGCGCTGTCGCCGGTCTTCGTCACGCCCGACGAATTGGGCGAGCGCTGGAAGGGCGGCAAGCTCCACGGGCCCCTGAAGGTGGACCTGAACGGTCAGCCGTTCGGGCGTGCCGACGCGGGCGAGGACATGACGTTCGATTTCGGAACCCTGGTCGCGCACCTCGCCAAGACCCGCAATCTGGGCGCCGGCTCGATCGTCGGCTCAGGCACCGTCTCCAACCGGGACCCCGACGGGGGACCGGGCAAGCCGATCGCCCGGGGCGGCAGGGGCTATAGCTGCCTTGCCGAGGTTCGGACGGTGGAAACGATCCTCGACGGCAAGCCATCCACGCCGTTCCTAACCGCCGGCGATACCGTCAGGATCTGGATGGAGGACGAGCACGGCCACGCCATCTTCGGCACCATCGAGCAGGAAGTGATCGCGTAAGCCACAGCTTGCGACTCGCCGCGCATCGGCGCAGAGGCAAGGGCATGAAGACGCTCATCATCTCCGCGGCGGCTCTACCGCTCGCCGGTTGCGCCGTCCCCGTCGCTACCACAGCGCCCCTGTCGCCCGCGACCCAGGCCGCCGCTGTCGAGTCGCCGGTCCGGCCGGTTCCTCCCGCCGCGAACCTGCAGGCGATTGCCGGGCAGGTGTCGGAGCAGTCGCTTCGCGCTTACGTCGAAACGCTGGTCAGCTTCGGCACGCGCCACACGCTTTCGTCGCAGGATCATCCGACCCGGGGCATCGGCGCCTCGCTTCGCTGGACCGAGTCGGAGTTTCGCCGTTACTCGCAGGCCTGCGGCGGCTGCCTGGAGATCGCCACCCCATCCGACGTGGTGACTGGGCGGCGAGTGCCCAAGCCGACGCTGATCAAGAACGTGATCGCCATCCAGCGCGGCACGAGCGACCCCAATCGGGTGATCGTCATCACCGGCCATATCGACAGCCGGGTTTCCGACGTGATGGACGCGACCTCCGATGCGCCGGGCGCCAATGACGACGGCTCCGGTACGGCGGCGGTGATCGAGGCGGCACGGGTTCTTTCCAGGTACAAATTCCCCGCCACGATCGTCTATGCGGCACTGTCGGGCGAGGAGCAGGGGCTGCTCGGAGGCAAGATCCTCGCGGACTATGCAAAGGCGCAGGGTTGGCAGGTCGAGGCGAACCTCAACAACGACATCATCGGCAACAGCTGCGGCTCCGACGGCGTCTGCGACGCGGGCCACGTCCGGGTCTTCTCCGAAGGGCCGCGGTGGCAGGGGCGCGAGGATCTGGCGGCCCGGCAGCGAAGCCTCGGAGGCGAGAACGACAGCCCGTCGCGCAACCTGTCACGATATCTGGACAGCCTGGCCGACCAGCTCAGCCTCGGCCTCAACGTGCGCCCGATCTGGCGCAACGACCGCTTCGGCCGCGGCGGCGATCACATCGAGTTCCTGAACGCCGGCTTCCCCGCCGTCCGCTTCTCGGTCGCGGTGGAGGATTACGACCACCAGCATCAGGACCTCCGAGTGGAGAACGGCAAGAAATATGGGGACACCGTCGACGAGATGGACTTTCCCTATCTCGCCAAAGTGGTGAGGCTGAACGTCGCCGCGCTGGCAGCGCTCGCCAGAGCCCCCATGCCTCCGGCTCCGTCGGTGGAAGGCGCGGTCTCGACCGACACGACGGTCAAATGGGAAGCCGTCCCACAGGCTGCGGCCTACGTCATCCGCTGGCGGCGGACGGACGCCTCCGACTGGCAGCGCAGCGTGCGCGTTCCCGGCACTGCAACGGGGCATGTGATCCCCGGCGTTCGGGTGGACGACTGGGTGTTCGGAGTCTCTTCGGTTTCCGCCGACGGCTATGAAAGCCCGGTGGCTTCGGCAGTGCCGGGAGGGGCCTTCAGGCCTTACACTCCGCCACCCGCCCAATAAGGAACCGGAGCGGGCGCGCCGCGTCCTTCGCCAATGGCACGCAAGCAGCAGCGCACCGGCCTTCCGAGCCGGGAGCAGATACTGGAGTTCATCGAAGGCTCGGACCAGCCGGCGGGCAAACGCGAGATCGCGCGCGCGTTCGGGCTTTCGGGCAACGACAAGATCGCTCTGAAGCAGCTCTTGCGGGACATGGGCGATGAGGGGCTGATCGACAGCGCCCCCGGCCGGGCCTTCCACAAGACGGGCGGTGTTCCCAAGGTGACCGTGCTCCGCGTCGTGGACGTCGACGACAGCGGCAATGCATGGGCTGTGCCGGAGCGGTGGGAGTCGGACGCACCCGAGCCCCGCATCCGGCTCCAGGAAAAGGGCAGAAGCGCCGTAGGGGTGGGGGATCGGGTCCTCGCCCGGACCGAGGAGAAGGGCAACGGCCTCATCGCCCACCCGATGAAGAAGCTGCTCAAGGGCAGCGAACTGGTCCTTGGCGTGGTCCACAAGGAGGGCGAGAAATACTGGCTCCGGCCTGTCGAGAAGAAGGAGAGGCGTGAGCTTCCGATATCCGACCTCGGGAAGGCCGAGGTCGGCGACCTGGTGCTTGCCGAGAAGACCGGGCGGCCGCCGAGGCTCAGCGCCCGCGTGGACACCGTGCTCGGCGATCCGTTCGCTCCGCGAAGCTTCAGCCTGATCGCGATCCACAAGCACGGCATTCCGCACGAATTCCCAGCCCAGGTGCTGGAGGAGGCGGAGCGGGTGGCGAAGCAGGATCTGGGGCCGCGCGAGGACCTGACCCACATCCCCATCGTCGCCATCGATCCTGCCGACGCGCGCGACCATGACGATGCCGTCTGGGCGGCTCCGGACGAGGATCCGGCCAATCAAGGCGGGTGGAAGGCCATCGTCGCAATCGCCGACGTCAGCTTCTACGTCCGCTCCGGATCCGCGCTGGACAAGGAAGCGCGTAAGCGCGGCAACAGCGTCTATTTCCCCGACCGGGTCGTGCCGATGCTCCCGGAGACGCTGTCCGCGCATGTCTGCTCGCTCGTCGAGGGCGAGGACCGGGCGGCGCTGGTCTGTCACCTTCACGTCTCCAAGGACGGGCAGCTCAAAAGCTGGCGCTTCACCCGTGCCCGTGTGCGGATAGCGGCCAATATCGCCTATGAGGATGCCCAGGCCGCCATAGATGGGGTAGGAAAGCGTGGGGCAGACCAAGCTCCGTTCGCCCCGAGCGAAGTCGAGGGGCCCTCCCGAGCGAAGCCGAGGGATCAGGGTCTCGGCTCCGCTCGACAGGGTGTCTCGACTTCGCTCGACACGAACGGTTCGGAGCCTGTGGAGCTGTTTTCCTCGCCCTGCTCGATGCCGGAGCTTGAAACCGCCTCTGTAGTGCCGCCGGACATCGTGGAAGGAACGCTCAAGCCGCTGTGGGCGTGCTGGAACGCGATGTACAAGGCCCGGGAGAAGAGGGGGCCGCTGGACCTGGATCTTCCCGAACGGCGCGTGGTCCTCGATGAGAAGGGCCGGATCCTCTCGGTGGCGCCGCGCGAGCGGCTCGACGCGCACAAGCTGATCGAGGACTATATGATCGCGGCCAACGTCGCCGCGGCCAAAGCGCTGGAGGCGAAGAAGGCGCCGGTCATGTACCGCGACCACGAGCCGCCGAGCCGCGAGAAGCTGGTTGCGCTGAAGGACTACCTCAAGACCTTCGAGATCGAGTTCGCGCTCGGCCAGGTGATCCGCCCCGGCACCTTCAATCATATCATCGAGCGGGTGGGGGATACGGACTTCAAGCCGCAGATCATGGAGCAGATCCTGCGCACCCAGACGCAGGCCTATTACGGGCCGGAGAACCACGGCCACTTTGGCCTTGCGCTCGGCAGCTACGCCCATTTCACGAGCCCAATCCGCCGCTATGCGGATCTCGTCGTCCACCGATCGCTGGTCCGCGCATACAAGCTGGGCGACGGCGGCCTCACCGATGTGGAAGCGGACGCGATGGAGGTGACGGGAGAGCTGATCTCGCAGCTCGAGCGCCGGGCGATGGAGGCCGAGCGCGACACGATCGACCGCTACGTCGCCGCCTACCTCTCCGAACGCGTCGGGGACCTGGTCGACTGCCGGATCACCGGAGTGCAGCCGTTCGGCTTCTTCGCCACGGTGGTCGGCCTCGGCGGCGACGGGCTGGTCCCGGTCTCGACCCTGGGCAGCGACTATTTCCGCTACGACGAGGCGGGCCAGACGCTTACCGGCGACGAGAGCGGCGTCAGCTTCGCGTCCGGGCAGCTCCTCAAGCTCAAGCTGGCCGAAGCGAATCCGATTTCCGGCGGCCTGCGCTTCGAGCTGGCGGATACGCCTCCGGGCGGAACGGACGGGATCGGCCGGAGGGAGGGGCGCGGCAAGCCGGAGGAGAAGAGAGGGCGCATGCGAGGCAAACGAGGCCGCCCCGGCAATATTCGGCACCAGGGACGGAAATAAAGGCTTCGCGCGCTGTTGATCAGGCAAGGGGCATCCATGGCGGGCGCGCCGCTGCTGCTTTTTTTCCGAGGAGACCCGAACATGCCCCGCGACATAGCCGTCCTGGTCGGAAGCCTCCGCACCGGTTCTCTCAACCGGAAAACCGCCGAGGCGCTGGCGCGGCTTGCGCCCGAGGGGCTCGATCTGGAGATTGTCGAGATCGGCCACCTGCCGCTCTACGATCAGGACGTGGATGAGGATCCGCCGCGCGAATGGCAGGAGTTCCGCGAGCGGATCAGAGCCGCGGACGGGGTGCTGTTCGTCACCCCCGAATATAACCGGTCGGTCCCCGCCGCCCTCAAGAATGCGATCGACATCGCGTCACGCCCCTACGGCGCCAGCGCCTGGGACGGAAAGCCGGGCGCCGTGGTGAGCGTGTCGCCGGGAGCGATCGGAGGCTTCGGAGCCAACCACCATCTTCGACAGATGCTGGTGTTCCTGAACGTCCCGGCAATGCAGCAGCCCGAAGCCTATCTGGGCGGTGCCGGAGAATATTTCGATGAGGCCGGGGAGCTGAAGAACGAAGGCACCCGCGCCTTCCTCGCGCAGTATATCGCCGCCTACGCCGCCTGGGTGGAGCGGCTGCTGGACGAGAAAGCCTAAAGCCTTGGGAGAGTTACGCCGCGCTGGCCCATATATTTGCCAGCGCGGTCGGCGTAGCTGACTTCGCACGCCTCGTTGCCCTGCAGGAACAGGAACTGGCAGGCGCCTTCGTTGGCGTAGACCTTGGCGGGCAGCGGCGTGGTGTTGGAGAATTCCAGGGTCACATGACCTTCCCAGCCGGGCTCGAGCGGAGTGACGTTCACGATGATCCCGCAGCGCGCATAGGTCGATTTGCCGAGGCAGATGACCAGCACGTCGCGGGGCACCCGGAAATATTCGACCGTCCGGGCGAGCGCGAAGCTGTTCGGCGGGATGATGCAGACGTCTGTCTGGCGGTCGACGAAGCTGTTGGACTTGAAGTCCTTGGGATCGACGATGGCGTTGTCGACATTGGTGAACAGCTTGAATTCGTCGGAAACGCGCGCGTCATAGCCGTAGGAGGACAGGCCGTAGCTGATCGTCCCCTCGCGCTTCTGGCCGTCCACGAACGGCTCGATCATGCCCTTCTCCAGCGCCTGCTCGCGGATCCACTTGTCGGACATGATCGCCATCAGGCGCTTTCACCGCAAAGCGCTTCGAAGGGCAAGCCCCCGGGCGCACTCATTTGATGTGAAGGACGCAGATCAGGGTGAAGAGGCGGCGCGCGGTGTCGAAATCCATCTCGATCCTGTCCTTCAGGCACTCCTGCAGAAGTTCGGCTGCCTCGTTGTGGAGCCCTCGGCGGGCCATGTCGACGGTCTCGATGCGGTGCGGCGTGTCCGACCGGATCGCCTTAAAGTAGCTGTCGCATATGGCGAAATAGTCCCGGATCAGCCGCCGGAAGCGCCCGAGGGATATGCGTACCGTCTCGAGCGGCCGGCCTTCCTCGTCCTTGAGGTCGATCGCGAGCCGGTTGTCCTCGACTCGAACGAGAATCCGGAAAGGGCCCGCGTGGCCGGCGGGCGCGAAGTGATTCTCCTCCAGAAGGTCGAAGATCGCGATCCGCCGCTCCTGCTCGACGTCGGCGTTGCGCCAGATGATCGTTCGGTCGTCGAGCTCGACGTCGATGATGCGAGGATCGGCCATTGGTGAGGGTGTTAGCGGGGCGGCCCCTCAGCGTCACCCCGCACTTGCGCTTATCCACAGCAGTTCCACAGACTTACTGGCTTGAGCCCGGCGCCGGAAAGGCGGAAGAAGGGCCATGGCCGAAAATATCATCCGACTTGCCGATCCGCCCGCCGCGGAAACATCCTCGCTCCCTCAGAACGTGGAGGCTGAGGCGGCGCTCCTGGGCGCTCTGATGATCGACAATCGGCTGGCCGAGGACATTCAGCTCAAGCTTCGGCCGGAGCACTTCTTCGAGCCGCTTCACGCTCGAATCTACGAAGCGGTTCTGAAGCTGATCGACAGGAACATGATCGCCTCCCCGGTGACCCTGCGCCCGCTGTTCGAGGCGGACGAGGAGATGAAGGAGCTTGGCGGCCCAGCCTATCTCGCCCAGCTGACCGGAAGCGGAGCGGCGATCATCGGCGCTCGCGACTTTGCGGAGCAGGTGTACGAGCTTGCGCTGCTTCGGGCGCTGATCGGAGTCGGGCGCGAGATGGTCGAGAACGCGCTCGATACCAGCGAGGAGGTGGATCCCAAGGGCCAAATCGAAGCGGCCGAAAGCGCGCTGTATCGAGTCGCGGAAGAGGGGGGCGGCGAGGGAACGGTCAAGACCTTCGGCCAGGCGACCAGGCTCGCGGTCGCGATGGCGGAAAAGGCGCTCAATACCGGCGGGGGCCTCTCCGGGATCACCACCGGCCTCGACAGCGTGAACGCCAAGACTGGCGGACTCCACCACAGCGACCTTGTCATCCTCGCCGGGCGTCCGGGCATGGGCAAGACGGCGCTTGCGACCAACATCGCCTTCAACACCGCCCAGCGCTACGTCCGCGACCTCGAGGACGGCATCGCGCCGGAGAAATCGGCGGGAGCGGCGGTCGCGTTCTTCAGCCTCGAAATGTCGGCCGACCAGCTGGCCACGCGTATCCTTGCGGAGCAGTCGGGCATCAGCTCCGAAAATCTGCGAATGGGCAAGATCAGCCAGCAGGATTTCCGCAACCTGGCCCGCGCCGCGGGAGAGCTCGAAAGCTTGCCGCTCTACATCGACGACACGCCCGGACTAACCATCGCGGCGCTTCGGACCCGGGCCCGCCGCCTCAAGCGCCAGCGGGGGATCGGCCTGATTGTCGTCGACTATCTCCAGCTGCTCCAGGGCAGCGGCAAGAGCAGCAACGATAACCGGGTGCAGGAGATCTCTGAAATCTCACGCGGCCTCAAGACCCTCGCCAAGGAGCTGAACGTGCCGGTGCTTGCGCTCTCGCAGCTCAGCCGAGCGGTGGAGCAGCGCGAAGACAAGCGCCCGCAGCTCTCGGACCTTCGTGAATCCGGCTCGATCGAGCAGGACGCGGACATCGTGCTCTTCGTCTACCGCGAGGAATATTATGTCGCCGCCCACGAGCCCAAGCGGCCGATGGACGGCGACGACGCCAAGACCCACGAGGCGCACGAGCAATGGGCCCGCGACATGGAGCGAGTCTACGGCCTGTCCGAGCTGATCATCGCCAAGCAGCGCCACGGCGCCACCGGCAAGGTCAAGCTCAGGTTCGAGGCCAAGATCACGCGCTTCTCCGATTATATCGAAGAAGGCTACCTGCCCGAGGTGCGGGGCTGACCGGCCTGCGCGGGGCCGTAGAGCAAGGCGTTGAACAGGAACTTGAAGGTTCCGAAAGACTGGGCCCGCTGAGTCACTTCCGGGCCCATCAGGAACAGCTTGCCCCTGCCGATGTCGATGTCGGCGACCGCGATGGTGCCGGAGAGCTTCTCTTGTCCAACGGCCCAGCCGCTCCGAAGCAGGTCGCGCCCGTCGAACCAGGAGATTCTCTTCACCTCCGGCGCACCGGCCACCGGAAGGAAGGTCTGGGAGCGGGCGAAGAAAATGTCGACCTCGTCTGGCAGTCCGTAAGCCAGCGGCTGGCGGTTATCGACCCTGGCTCGAAGGATCGAGCCCGGGATGAAGAAGGTCTTGGTGTCGAGCGCCCTCAGAGTCCCGTCTCTGTTCTCCGCGAGCGCAGGAGTCACAGGCGCGTTCAGAAGGGTTGCGAGCCGAGTTGAGCTTCCGATCGCGACGACGGTGCCGCCCTCGCGCGCGAAGGCTTCGACTGCAGGAGCGGTTTTCGCCTCGGTGATGTTGCCGAGCATCGGCTGGAATTCGGGCGGGGTGTCCGCCCTCGCCGGCTGGGCCCCCGGACGGTCGCCGCGCCAAGGGCCGCCTTCCGGGACCGGCACTGCTCCGTCGGTGAATACGAGCACGTCGAAGTCGCGCTTGAGGTTTCCCGCGTCGAGGCGCTGGGGGTAGACCAGTTGGAACGGGAACTCGAAGCGCTCCAGTATCCAGCGGGTCCAGCCCGAGGACATCAGGCCACCGTACCTGTCGACAAGGCCGATCCGCACGAGCTTCAGCGGCATTGCCGGACCCGCGGGCTGCCGAGCAACCGCGTGGGCGGAGATGCCGAGGTCCCGAACGCCGTTCGCAACGATTGCCGCGGCTTTGCCTGAGGCTGGAATCCAGATCGCCCCGGGCTGCAGGCGCTTTCCGCCGACGTCGGTAGCGGCGGTGAGCCAGGAGGGGCGGATTCCCGCCTTCAGCAGGCGGTTGGTGAGGATGAAGCTGTTGTTGGATTCATGCCCGACGATCCAGCCGGCGCCGCCGCGGCCCTCGATCCGGCCCGGCGGCGGAGTCACGACGTCCGCAACGCGCTGGAAGGGGCCGTCGAAGCCTTCCAGGATCCGGTCGAACTTTATCCCCATCTGGTAGGCGAGCGTGTAGCCGGCGACGTCGTAAGGGGCCTTGGGCGGTCCGCCTGGGAATTCCACATCGTTCGGGTGGTCCTGCGGCTCGAACATGTCGAGGATGTGCGGCCTGTACGCCTGAGCCGCTTTGACCACGAATGAGCCGGCCGGATAAGTCTTCCCGGCGACGGAGAAGGCGCTGGTGGCTCGTTCCACCTCCACTCCGTTCTTGATAAGCGAGTTCACGAAGGCGACCGCGGTCGGGAAGTCCTTCTGGTCGGCAGTGATGACATAGCCGCGCGCGTCGCGGTTCTCCGGCGCCTGAAGGATCTTGTCGTAGAGCGCCGGATCGACCTTCCGGGCTCCGCCTCCTTCGAGGCGCGGTGCCGCCTCGAGCCTTGCGACGGCTTTTGGAGTGACGGTCCAGTTATCCCTGCTTCCGCGGGCGATGCTGTTGGCGCCCATCCGGTAGATGTTGAACAGCAGCCGCTCCCGATTGCGCGAAGCGTAGTCGAGCACCGCCCGGTTCAGCGACAACTGATAGTCGATCGACTGCTGGAGCCGCCACTCCTGCGGCGCGATTGGAAGAGGCTCATCCCCCCGCGGCAGCTGAGTGGACGGCACCAGCGGGATCTTCGTCGGAGTGGGGCCGCCGATAATCTCGGTGAGGAGACCGATCGAATTGTGGAAATAGGCGACCGAACGCTCCATTCCGTTGTGCCAGGTGGAATAAGGCGCAGCGCTCCTCATTCCCGAACCGCCCTTGCCCTCGGCGATGAGCCTGGAGTGCATCGCCGCCCCCACTTCGCTCAGTTCCGACATGACCAGGGGATCGTAGTTGAAGTTGAACGGGTCGCGGAACGGGGGCACGAACACCACCATTCCTTCCGGCCCCGTCTGGTGCTGGTTGTAGACGATCTGCGGGTACCATTCCCGGAACAGCACCCGGTTGATGTTCTCAGTCTCGGGCATGTGCACGGTGAAGCTGTCGCGGTTGTTATCGTGCCCGACATATTTCTGGTAGAGCCGGGGGATCGTCGCGAACTCGCGCTTCTTCGGGTCCGAGTGGCGCATGTACCAGTCGCTGACGAGCTCCATTCCGTCGGGATTGTCGTGGGCGAACAGAGCGATGGTGTCGTTCAGGATCCGCATCGTCTCCGGATCGGTCTGGGTCAGCATCCGGTAGAGGACCTGGATCTGCCCCTGCGACGGCACCGTCTCGGTCGCGTGCATTCCGGCGTCGATCCAGACCACCGCCTTTCCTTCCGAGGCGAGCGCCCGCGCCTGCTCGTCGTTGAGCCGAGCGCGCGCCAGCCGTTCCGCGATGTCCTTATAGTGGTCCAGGCGGGCAAGGTTGGCGGGCGAGGAGACGATCGCCATCCATTGGGTCCGGCCTTCCGCCGTCCGCCCGATGTCGACCAGCTTCATCCGGTCGGACTCGCTTGCGAGCCGCTTCAGATAGGCTTCGTAGGCGGTGTAGTCGGCGAGGAAATAATCCGTGCCCGGCGGCTGCTCGAAGAAGGCTTCGGGAGCGGTGACCCTGGGAGGTGGCGAGGCCGTCTGAGCCGGTGCGGCGGCCGGAGAAAGAAGCGCGAGGGCCGCCAGGCAGGCGAGCTTGTGGAACGGGCGCATTGGGACTCCTTGTCGCGGCCGGAAGGCTGCCCTCGCCATCATCCCCGCCGAAAGGCCCGAGTCAACTAGGGGCGGAAGGGAAGGATGCTTTCCAGCTGGTCGAGCGGCGGCGCTCCGGGGAAGCTCCGGCCGTTTCGAAGCATGAAGACGTGCCGGACGATCTCCGCCTGCTGCTCGAGCCCGTAGCGGTGGAGCGGCCATCCGGGCTTCAGGGCGTAGGCGTAGCTGCAAAAGGGGTGGCGCATCAGTGGCAGGTAATATTTGCCCCTTTGCTGCGCCTGCCAGACGTGGGTCATCTCGTGGATGAAGAGGTTCTGGCGCCAGGGAAGGTCGGCCGAGAAGTCCTCGCTCCAAAGCTGCCCCTTTTGCGGGAAGTGGATGTGGCCGCACGGGGCCATCGCCACGTTCCTGGGCTGGAACGGAAACCATTTGCCGCGGTGGATTCGAACTGCGTCGTAGTCGATCGCGCTTCCGAAGACGGACGCGGCCATCTGGCGCTCGCCCTGCGTGAGGGGGCGGCTAGTCAGTGCCATTGCCTTCACCGAAGGCGCGAACTTCAGCTTCAGTGGTGATGGGCGCAGTCCGGGCGAAGGTGAAGGTGAGCGGTACCTTGCTGCCGGCCTTCACAGCCGGATCGATCCGGAACAGCATCACGTGCTTCGTTCCCGGCGCGAAGCCCTGCGGCTTGCCCTCTTCCAGGCTGAGGTCCTCCATCGGCGCCATGCGCGTCACGCCGGCCTCGGCACGGGATTCGTGCATCGCGGTACCCTCGGCTATGGGTGTAGTGACGCTCAAAAGCTTGTCCGGTGTGCCTACGAGGCGGAAGGTGAAGTAAGCGGCGCCCGGCCTCCCTTGAACGGCGGGGAGCTGGATCCACGGATCTTCGATCGTGATCTTCGTCATCGTCGTCACCGTCGTCGCATCTTCGACAGTCTTCTCGATGCCGATCGGAGACTTGTCCCCCGGAGCCTCGCTACACGAGGCGAGCGCCAGAGCTGCCAGTGACGCGGCCGCGGAGGCAAGATCACGCATTCATCGTTCCTTTCTGCCGTGCCCTTAGAGCTGCGGGGCTTCTTGTAGCAATGTGAACCACACCTATATCGCTCGGCGAAGACACACGCGTGCCTCGTTGGAAGGGCGCGGGTGGCCAGATATTTTTGGGGCACAAGAGGTTCATATGGCAAAAGTAATCGGAATCGATCTCGGAACCACCAACAGCTGCGTTGCCTATATGGAAGGCGGCAAGCCGAAGGTCGTAGAAAATACCGAGGGCGCGCGCACCACCCCCTCGGTCGTTGCCTTCGCCAAGGACGGCGAGCGGCTGATCGGACAGCCGGCCAAGCGCCAGGCGGTCACCAACCCCGACAACACTATCTTCGCAGTGAAACGCCTGATCGGCCGCCGCTTCGACGATCCCATCACCAAGAAGGACATGGAGCTGGTCCCCTACGGGATCGCCAAGGGTCCCAACGGCGATGCCTGGGTCAAGGCGGGCGGAGAGGATTATTCGCCCTCGCAGATTTCGGCCTTCATCCTTCAGAAGATGAAGGAAACCGCCGAGGCTTATCTCGGCGAGAACGTCACTCAGGCGGTGATCACCGTTCCCGCATATTTCAACGACGCTCAGCGCCAGGCGACCAAGGACGCGGGCCAGATCGCGGGCCTTGAGGTGCTCCGGATCATCAACGAGCCGACCGCGGCCGCGCTCGCCTACGGGCTCGAGAAGAACGACGGGAAGACCATCGCCGTCTACGACCTTGGCGGCGGCACGTTCGACATCTCCATCCTCGAGATCGGCGATGGCGTGTTCGAGGTGAAGTCGACCAACGGCGATACTTTCCTCGGCGGCGAAGATTTCGACGCCAAGATCGTGGAGTATCTGGCCTCCGAGTTCAAGAAGGCGGAAGGGATCGACCTCACCAAGGACAAGCTTGCGCTTCAGCGGCTGAAGGAAGCCGCCGAAAAGGCGAAGATCGAGCTTTCCTCGGCTCAGACGACGGAGGTGAACCTTCCCTTCATCACCGCCGACGCGACGGGTCCCAAGCACCTGGTCAAGACGATCAGCCGAGCCGACCTGGAAAAGCTCGTCGGGGACCTCATCAAGCGGACGCTGGAGCCGTGCAAGAAGGCCCTCGCCGACGCGGGAATCAAGGCGGATGCCATAGACGAAGTCATCCTGGTGGGCGGAATGACCCGCATGCCGCGTGTGCGGGAAGTCGTGAAGGACTTCTTCGGCAAGGAGCCGCACACCGGCGTCAATCCTGACGAAGTCGTCGCAATGGGCGCCGCGATCCAGGCCGGCGTTCTTCAGGGCGAAGTCAAGGACGTGCTCCTGCTGGACGTCACTCCGCTGTCGCTCGGGATCGAGACTCTGGGCGGAATCATGACCAAGATGATCGACCGCAACACCACCATCCCGACCAAGAAGTCGCAGACCTATTCCACCGCGGAAGACAATCAGAACGCGGTCACCATCCGGGTCTTCCAGGGCGAGCGCGAGATGGCCGCGGACAACAAGATGCTGGGCCAGTTCGACCTGGTCGGGATCCCGCCCGCGCCGCGCGGAGTGCCGCAAATCGAGGTGACGTTCGACATCGACGCCAACGGCATCGTCAACGTGTCCGCCAAGGACAAGGGTACCGGCAAGGAGCAGCAGATCCGAATCCAGGCGTCCGGCGGCCTTTCGGACAGCGACATCGAGCAGATGGTGCAGGACGCGGAGAAGTTCGCCGAAGAGGACAAGAAGCGTCGAGCCGCGGCCGAGGCGAAGAACAACGCCGAAAGCCTCGTCCATTCCACCGAGCGGCAGCTTGAAGAGCATGGCGATAAGATCGACTCATCCCTGAAGGGCGAGATCCAGAGCGCCGTCGACGAGACCAAGACCGCGATCGAGGGCGGCGACACCGACT
>DASYWC010000089.1:0-14658 GCA_035936615.1 Allosphingosinicella sp.
GCGCGCTCCTGCTCCGCAACCGGTGCGGCCTCCGGGCTTCGGCGAGCCCGGCTGAGCTTCAGCTAAGCCGACCCACGCGGTGGAGCGCCGGCCCCTCACGGCGCAGCCACTGCCGCGCCGGACCTGGGTCTTCCCCGTACAGTTGCTCCACCAGCGCATGGAATTCGGCACTATGATTCATGTGCACCCGGTGCGCGACCTCGTGCGCGACGGTGGCGCGCCGAACCCAATCGGGCGCTAGGATGAGGCGCCAGCTGTAGCGTATCCCGCCCGAGCTCGAGCAGCTGCCCCAGCGCGACAGAGTATCGCCCACGCCTACGCGGGTGACGGAGACGTTCGCCTTCGCGGCATATTCGCGAGTCTCCCGCTCCAGCAGCGTGCGCGCCTCCTGCTTCAGCCAGCGCATCAGGCGCGGCTCCAGACTCTCCAGCGGCCCGCCGACATGCAGGCGCCCCTCCACCGCTTCGACCCGGCGAGGACCTTGGGATTGCCAGTGAATGGTGTGCGGCTTCCCCCGGAAGGGAATGACGGCCCCGGAGCCGATTCGAGACGGGGCCGGCACGTCGGCAAGCGCCGCCTCGATCCAGGCGCGCTGGCCGACAGCCCATTCAAGAGCCTTTGCCTTCGAGACTCGCCTGGGAACCGTCAGCACCACGGCGCCAGTGCGCGGGTCCACCCGAAGCCGCATCACCTTCGCCCGGGCCAAAACCTTCAGGGTGAGCGGTGCAGTGGTTTCTCCGCCTGAAAAGCTAAGCTCAGAGCTCACGGTCGATCAGGTGGTGCTCATAGTCACCCGCCTCGTCCTCGCTCACCGTCCAGCCGCGTACGGAAACCCCCGCTTGGTGCACGGTTTCCCGGTCTCCGCTGACGAGGTAGTGCCAGTCCGGCAGGGGCTTGCCCTCCGAGCGAAGCCGGTAGGCGCAGGTCGACGGAAGCCAGCGAAGGCTTCCCACGGTTCCGGACGTCAACCGCACGCAGTCGGGCACGAAGGCGCGCCGCCCGCGATAGTTCGAGCAGCGGCAACTGTGGCGATCGAGCAGCTTGCACGCGATGTTCGTTCCGATGATCTCCCCGCTATCTTCGTCCTCCACCTTGTGAAGGCAGCATTTGCCGCAGCCATCGCACAAAGCTTCCCATTCCTCCCTGCTGAGCGAGGCCAGCGGCTTTTCCCAGAATTTCGTCATGCCTCCACCCATCGCTTCAGCTCGGAAGCGAGCGCCTCGGCACCCTTGTCGTGCGGGATGATGGCGATCGGCTCCCCCTTCGGCCCGAACAGCAGCACAACCCGCATGTGATCGACGAGGTAGTCCTTCGCTCCGCCCTCCCCTTGCCTGGCGAAGTAGGAGCCGTGTGCCTTGACGACGGAGGCGATCTGGTCCGGCGAGCCGGTGAGCCCGATCAGCCGGGGGTGGAAGGCTTTCACATACTCCTTCAGCACCGCCGGCGTGTCGCGCTGCGGATCGACGGTGATGAAGATCGGCTGCACCTGTGCCGCCACGGCCGGATCGCTCTTTTCCAGCTTTCGGAGGCCCTGCCCGATCGTCTGCAGGTCCACGGGGCAAACATCTGGGCAATAGGTGAAGCCGAAATAGACCAGGCGGTGCTTGCCTTCGAAGTCCCGGTCGCTGACTTGGCGGCCATTGTGGTCGGTGAGGGTGAAGGGGCCGCCGAGCCGAGCGCCCTGGAGCGGGGGCGATTCGCTCTCCGCCTTGGAGCAGGCGCACAGGAGAAGCGCCGCAACCACCGAAAGAATCAAGGAAAGTCGTGGCTTGGCTGTTTCATTCATGGCGCGGGCAGCCTTGCTTTGCTATGCACCGCCGATCAAGCCGAGAGTTCAGGCTCAAAGAGCAACGGGGATCAAGATGTTGAAGAATTTGGCGTCAGTGGCCGCAGCGGCCGTCGCGTTGTCCATCCTTGCAGTGCCGGCGCATGCGCAAGGCTCCGACAGCTACAAGTTGCTCCAGGCCATACGCAAGGGGGACGGAGCTGAAGTCGACAAGTTGCTCGCCACGCCGAACTCCGCGCTGCTGAACACCAAGGACCGGGACAACGGCGAGACCGCCCTTCACATCGTCACCGGCCAACGTAACCTGGGCTGGCTGAACTTCCTTCTGACAAAGGGTGCCAGGATCGATCTCCAGAACGGCGAGGGCAGCACTCCACTGGCGGTCGCGGCCCAGCTCGGCTGGCTGGAAGGCGCAGAGCGGCTGCTCGAGCGGAAGGCTTCGGTCGATCTTGCCAACAGACGCGGGGAGACCCCGCTCATCCTGGCGGTGCACCGTCGCGACGTGCAGATGGTGCGCCTGCTGCTCAGCAAGGGCGCGGACCCGAAGAAGGCGGATCGGGTAGCGGGCTATTCGGCGCTCGATTACGCCAAGCGCGATCCGCGGGCGGCAATCATCCTGAAGGCGCTCGAAGCTCCGCCGGCTCCCGCCAATCCGCTTCCGAAGCCCGCGCTCTAGTCGAGGCCGGCGAGGCCCGGGTCCAGATTCCCCACCAGGCGGAGCGCTGCCCGCCGAGCGAACCGGAGCGTCTCAGCCTTCCGCCTTGCCGGCGCAAGCTTTCTGACCGGAGCCTCGCGAACCACCGCCGCATCGTAGCGATCCGCAACGATCAGGCCGCAGAGGTTCGGCTGGAAGGCAGGGGTCTCGAACGGGGCGAGGGAAAATCCGGCCGGCACCGCCCAGAAGAAGCGGTCGCAATAATCGAGATAGTCGAGCCACTTGTGGTCGCCCAGCAGATCGGCCCGCGAAACCTTGATCTCGACTATGGTCAGGCCTCCTCTGGAATCGATCGCCATCATGTCGGCTCGACGACCGTTGGGAAGCGGCACTTCGCACAGCGCCAACAGATCCTGGCGAAAGAAGAGACGCGTCACTCCACGTGCCACGTCCTGCGCCGCCAGGGGCGAGTCGGCAAAGCACTCCACGGAGGGGGGAATCGGATTCGAAGCCATTCCCCAAAGCTAGAATAAACCGGGAACGGACGAAAGCCTGAAGCTCCGAGCGCCGATCCGCCCCGGTTCCGGTCCTCAGCGGTAGAAGATGTGGTTGCCGATGCTCTTTACGCGGGTCAGCCGCCAGCGCGGGGAGACATAGCGGGCATGGAAGAACATGGCCTTTCCGATTCCGCCCTCGGCGAGATCCTTCTTCGCGATATGGGCGATGGCGACGGCCTTGCGCCACGCGGCGGAGCCTTTGGAGATCGGAGGAATACGTCCGCCGCGGACGAACGAGAACTGGCTCTTCTGCTTGACCACCCCGCAGATGCTCGTTGGGAATTTGCCCGACGAGGCGCGGTTCAGGATCACCTCCGCGACTGCGAGCTGCCCTTGGAGAGGCTCGCCCTTCGACTCAAAATAGACCGCGCCGGCGAGGCACTCGTGCTCGGCGTCCGGAACGTCGTTGCTCGCATAAGTGCTTACGAGTGCGCTAAGGGTCTGCCCCTGGGGCTCGGGTTCGCCGGCCTCTGCAACCGCTGGCGCAGCCGCGGCGTGTTCGGTGACGGCAGGAGTGAGGCTCGCTTCCGGAGGGGCGGCGGCAGGAACCTGCGGAGCATCGCCGGTCGGCGAAATCTCAAGGCTTGCCGCTGCATGGTCGAGATATTGGGCCACGGCAGGCGCCGCTTCGGTTTCCCAGGCAAGAGAAGGACGTGAGTAGATTGCGGTGGATGCAACCACAAGCGCTGTCACGGCGTAAGCCGTGGCACGAACGAAACGGAACATTTAAACTCTAGTCTATGCGGTGAGTCGATCCCCAAGGCGGCTTAGAAAAAGCGGCTGCCCCCGATCGTCCCCCCGTCTTGCGTGGCCGCTGCTACTGGCGGCCCCCCGCTCTGGTGCAAACTTCTGGCGGCGGAATGATTGTGCGGCGCAGCAGAGTCAATCGAGCGCGTTCATTTCAGCGGCGAACCGTTCTGCTGACGGGATGTCTAGTTCTATCAACCACAAATCGGGATCAAACCTTCGTCGGCGCTCCAGATAGGAGGAAAACTCCTCCTCGCCGGTGGTGCTCTGGGTGGGAATATCGGCCCAGCTATAGGTGCCGCCGGGCTGCAGCGCTCGCTCGACAACCCGGGCTTTTCTGCCCTTTTCGTTGAGGATTACGAGGACGGCGCCCGCGGTCGGGTCGCCCTTGCTCAGCACCGCCGCGAATCCACCGGAGGACTCCGCGCGCCTCATCAGCGACGTCACCAGCACAGAGGTGACGAGCCGCGGTTCCATCAGCCGGAGCCGTATCCGGGGAGGCTTGAGAGCGGGATGTGCGAGCGCATGAAGGTTCCAGTCCCCCGCGCGGCCTCTTCACCCTCGACATCGATCAGCCTTGCCTCTGCAACGAAGACCCGGCGGCGGCCGCTCACCCAGCGCCCTTCCGCGATTGCAGGCCCCTCCCTCAGCGGCTTGGTGAAGTTGAGGTTGAAGGCGGTGGTGAGCAAAAAGCGGTCCGTCACCAAGCTGTTGCAGGCGTAGAACGCCGCGTCGTCCATCATCTTGAAATAGACGGTGCCATGGGCAGCGCCGGCGGCATGGAAGAGCCCCGGGACCACCTGGAAGCGGATCCGGGCGAAACCTTCTTCGGCGATTTCCAGCGACGACTCGAACAGGCCGTTGATGGGAGCGTGGCGGTAAAGCGATTCGAGAGCCCGCCAGTGAGCCTGAGCTCCGTCCGCGACCTGCTGCTCAGGCAGCATCGAGCGCTTCGACTCCTGCAAGAAGGGCGAACATGGCGTCGTTGGAGCGCGCCCCACGCAGCTTCGCGGCCATCTGCCGGTCCCGGAGCAGCCGGCTGACTCCGGCGAGCGCCTTGAGATGATCGGCTCCGGCGTCGGTCGGTGAGAGGAGCATGAAGACCAGGTCGACCGGGAGCCCGTCCACGGCCTGGAAGTCGATGGGCGCGGTCAGTCGGGCGAAATAGCCGAGCACGTGCGGAAGCTCGTCCAGCTTGCCGTGAGGAATAGCGACTCCGGAGCCGAAGCCGGTGGAGCCGAGCTTCTCGCGCTCGTTGAGCGAGGCGAGGATCGTCTTCGAGTCGTAGCCGGTCCTTCGTCCCACCGCAGTCGCGAGCTGCTGAAACAGGACCTTCTTGTTCGGGACGGCGAGCGCCGCGTCCACGAAGTCGGTGGAGAGGATTTGGGGGATGGCGTTCATGCTTGCACTCGTGGCGCTCGGCGCCGTGGGAGAAAGGTAAATGGCGGGGAGGCGCCGGCGATCGTCAGTCGCGTTTGGGCTCTACCCAGCCGATCGTACCGTCGCCGCGGCGATAAACCATGTTGAGAGACCCGGTGCCGCTGTTCCGGAACAGCAGGGCAGTGGTGTTTCGAAGGTCGAGGAGCATCACCGCATCCGACACGCTGGCATCGGGGATGTCGACTCGAGTCTCGGCAACGATCGGAGGGTTCTCCGAGGCTTCCTCTTCCCCTTCTCCCGGATCGAACACCGTATAGCTGGCATCCGCCGTCACATCTTCGAGCGCGACCGCTTCGGCATGCGTGCCATGGCGGTCCTTCAGGCGCCGCATGTAGCGGCGAAGCTGCTTTTCAACGCGCTCCGCCGCCTGGTCGAAGGCGGGATGGGCGTCGGCGGCTTGGCCGGACCCTTTGAGGATCACGCCCTGCATCACATGGGCAACGATGTCGCAGACGAAGGCGTGATCGTGAGGCCCCTTGCCGAAGGTCACCTGCGCCGAGATCGCGCGCGAGAAATATTTCTGGGCGATGGCGCTCATGCGCTCCTGCACGTGAGTGCGCAGCGCCTGGCCCGTGTCGACCTGGTGGCCAGAGACCCGGATCTCCATTATTCGCTCCCGCTATGCATGGGCGGGATTAAGCGCCGTTTCGGCTTTCCGTCAACTCAGCTGAATCGAGCCTGCGCCAGATCGGGTCCGTGATCTGCCCAACGAACTCGGCGTGGCGGTCGAGCTCCTCCGCGGAAGGGGCATGGACGCGCGGAGGGCGGACCTTGACGATGATCGGAGCCGCCGCGGCCGGAGCGCTTGAGACGGTCGTGGTTTCGCTTGCGAGCGACAGCCCGATCTGGCGCCCCCCCATCAGCTCCACATACACCTGAGCCAGAAGCTGAGCGTCGATCAAAGCCCCGTGCTTGACCCTGAGGCTCCGGTCGACTCCGAAGCGGGTACACAGGGCATCGAGGCTGTGCTTGGCGCCCGGATGCCGCTGCCTTGCAAGAACGAGGGTGCAGACCATCCTGGTCATGCAGATCAGTGGCCGGCCGCACTGGCCCAGCTCGTGGTTGAGGAAGCCGAAGTCGAAGCTCGCATTGTGCGCCACCAGCGGGCTGTCGCCGATGAACTCGAGCAGATCCTCGCACAGGTCGTGAAAGGCGGGCTTGTCGCAGAGGAAGACGGTGCTGAGCCCATGCACGGCCTCCGCCTCGCTCGGCATTGGCCGCCCCGGATTGAAGTAGGCGTGGAAGGTTCGGCCGGTCTCGACGCGGTTGACCAACTCGACGCAGCCGATCTCGACCAGCCGGTCGCCGTTCAGTGGGCTGAGACCCGTAGTCTCCGTGTCGAAAATGATTTCCCGCATGCCGTTGTTATGAATCGGCAGCGGCCTTCAGACAAGGGATGATTCGGCGAACCTCGGCCCGGGTTTCATCGAGCGGGCAGCCGGTGGGGATGATGAAGTCGGCACGCTTCCGCTTCTCCTCGTCCGGGATCTGGAGCGCCAGGATCTTCAGGAACTTGTCTTCGCTCATGCCTGGCCGGGAGATGACCCGGCGGCGCTGAACGTCGGGAGGTGCGGAGACCACGGCTATCCGGTCGACCTGGTGCACCCCGCCTTTTTCGAACAGCAGCGGTATGTCGAGCACGACCAGCGGAGCGCCCCGATGCTCCTGGAGAAAGGCTTCACGCTCCCGGGCGACTGCCGGATGGATGAGAGCCTCCAGGTTCTGAAGCGCCTCCCGCTCTCCAAGCACCCGCTCCGCAAGCGCGGTGCGGTTGACCCCGTCCGGCCCGGTCGTTCCCGGAAACCGGGCCTCTATCTCCGCCACCAGAGCGCCCTCCGGCCCCTGAAGCCGGTGCACCGCCGCATCGGCGTCGAACATCGGCACGCCCTCCTCCGCGAACATCGCCGCGACCGTGGACTTACCCATCCCGATGGACCCGGTGAGGCCGAGCTTGATCATGACGTCAAGAACTCCCGAAGCTCGGCGTCATGCTGGCGTGGCGCCGGCTGCCCGAAGAAGAGCTCGAAGGCGGGCGCCGCCTGGCCCATCAGCATTGCTAGGCCGTCTATGGCGGTGGCTCCCTTCTCGCGCGCTGCTGCGAGGAACTGCGTCTCGGGCGGCGAATAGACCATGTCGAAAGCCACCTGCGCCGGGGCAAGGCTGTCAAGCACGACCGGGAGCATGGGAGCCCCGCCGGCCAGGCCCATCGGAGTTGCGTTGATGACGACGGCGGCAATGCGGATCTCTTCGCCTGCCTCGTCCAAAGCCGCTGCTTCGACCCAGGATCTGCCGCTTCGGACCATCATTGCCGCCAGACGCTCCGCTTGAGACGGGTTGCGGGCGGCGACGCTCACTCGCTCGACCCCCTGCCGCAGCAGATAGCATAGAGCCGCCCTTGCCGCTCCGCCCGCGCCGATCAGCACCGCGTTCTTGCCTTCGAGCGGCACCCCTTTGAGAGCCTCGCCGATCCCGGCAAGATCGGTGTTTGTCCCGACAAGGCAGGAGAAGGGCGTTCGGGTGACGCAATTGACGGCGCCGACGAACTCGCACAGCCCCGCAGGAGCGCCGACCAGCCCGGCCGCCGCCTGCTTGAGCGGCGAGGTCACGTTGCAGCCGCGCCAGCTGACGTCGCTGCGCTTCCCTGCAAGGTAGCGCAGCAGGTCCGCCGGCGTGACTCGGGTTGCTCTGTACTCCGCTTTCAGTCCCAGCTTCCGCAGCCAGAAGTTGTGGATCAGCGGCGACTTGCTGTGGCCGATCGGGTCTCCGATCACCTCGGCGTAGGGGACAGCCATCAGCTCGGGATCACTCCCCGCCCCCTCAGATAGGAGAGGAGGGGCAGAAGGGGCATACCCAGGATCGCGAAGTGGCTGCCGTCGATGCGGTCGAACAGCTGCACCCCGGCTCCTTCAATGCGGTAGCCGCCGACGCTCCAGCGGATCGCCTGATATTCCTGATCCAGATACTGGCTGATGAAATCCTCGGAGAGCGGTCGAACCGACAGCTCCACCGTCTCCATGCAGCTCCACACCGGCTCCCCCCGCTCCGCGACCACCGCGGCGGAATGAAGCTTGTGGCTGCTTCCACTCAAGCGCTGGAGCTGGGCGAAGGCCTCCTGGCGTGACGCGGGCTTGCTCAGCATCGTGCCGTCGTGCAGCTCGAGCGTCTGGTCGGATCCGAGCACGAGATCGCCCTCGCCCGCGGAGACTCCGAGCGCCTTCACCGTCGCCAGTGCCATGGCGAGGTCCGCGGCGCCAAGCCCACGCAGGCTCTCCTTCGCGCGATCCTCGTCGGCCCCGCTGTCCGCGACCCGGAACGGTACTCCCGCCGCCTCCAGCATCTGCCGTCGGGCGGTGCTCTTAGAGGCGAGTAGGAAGTTCACAATCCTCCCGCTCGTTGCAGAGTTTCACGATTGCGAAGGCGGTCTCCTCGATCGAGCGGCGGGTGACGTCGATCACCGGCCAGCCATTGTCGGAGAAGATCCTCCGGGCGAACGCGAGCTCTGCGGCCACCGCTTCTGAGTCCACATAGTCGGTCTCCGGCGCCTGGTTGAGCGAGAGCAGGCGGTTACGCCGGATCTGGATCAACCGGTCCGAACCGGTGGTGAGACCCACCACCAGCGGATTGTTCAGGTTGAACAAGGCAGGAGGCGGCGGCGATTCGGGGACCAGCGGGATATTGGCGACCTTGAAGCCTCGGTTGGCGAGATAAATCGCCGTAGGGGTCTTGGATGTGCGCGAGACTCCGGCGAGGACGATGTCAGCCTCCTCCCAGTTCTCCGATCCGATTCCATCGTCATGGGCGATCGTGAACTGGATGGCGTCGACTCGAGCGAAATAGGCCGCATCCATCGCGTGCTGCCGGCCGGGGCGGGCCTTTGCTTCCTGCCCAAGCACCGCGGACAATGCGTCCGTGACCGGATCCAGCGCGGACACAGCGTAGATGCCGCGGCGACGGCACTTCTGCTCCAGCTCGCGCCGAATGTTGTTATTCGCCAGAGTAAAGAGGACCAGCCCGGGACGGCGCTCTATATCTTCAAGAACACGGTCCAGATGGCCTTCCGAGCGGACCATCGGCCAGAAGTGGCGCAGCACGTCGACCCCATCAAACTGCGCCAGGCATGCCTTGGCGACGATCTCCAGAGTCTCTCCGGTGGAGTCCGAGAGAAGGTGGAGATGAAGCTGGCTCACGCCAGAAATAGCCTGTGGAAAACCATGTTGAAATCGCTAGCGGAAGGCTTGGGGCGCTTTCAAGAAAAGCTTTCCTCCACGAGTTTACGATTCAATCCCCAGTTGAACGAACAGAGGAAAAGTTCCTTAGCCCGATTGTGGATTTCGGGGATAAGTGGTGCGAATCCGCAGGGCTCCGTCAGCCCGCCTGAGTCAAGCTGTTGGCAAGGGCGGGTGAACCCAATAAGCCCCAGCTTGCGCAGCACTACAACCTACAACAGACTCTCTTTTAATAAGACTCTATAGATAAGAGAGGGGGAGCAGACCGGACCTTCATGTCAGTTTCGAACAAGCCATTGCTCACCGTGCTGAACGGCGGAAAAGCTGACATTTTACCGATCTGGCTGATGCGGCAGGCAGGCCGTTACCTCCCGGAATACAGGGCGCTTCGGGCGGATAAGGGCGGGTTCCTGGACCTCGTCTACGACGCGCAAGCCGCGGCCGAAGTGACCCTCCAGCCGATCCGCCGCTTCGGCTTCGACGGCGCCATTTTGTTCTCCGATATCCTGATCGTGCCTCATGCACTGGGCCAGGACCTGCGTTTCGAGGCCGGCGAGGGCCCGCGGCTTTCGCCTCCGCTCGTGGACGCGTCGCTCAAGGCCCTGGAAGCCGTTCCTGGGCGCCTGGAAGCCATTTACCGGACTGTGGAGAAGGTTGCGCAAGCATTGCCTTCTACGACCGCCTTTCTGGGCTTTGCGGGAAGTCCCTGGACGGTCGCGACCTACATGGTTGCGGGCCAGGGGAGCCGCGAACAGGCCGAGGCGCGGCGAATGGCCTATGGCGATCCGAGGGCTTTCCAGGAGATCATCGACGCGATCGGGACAATGACGGTCGATTACCTGTCGGGGCAGGTGAATTCGGGCGTGGAGGCGGTGCAGTTGTTCGACAGCTGGTCGGGCAGCCTCTCTCCCACCCAGTTCGAGAAATGGGTGATCGCGCCCACGGTCCGGATAGTCGGCGAATTCAAGAGCCGTCACCCGGACGTGCCTGTGATCGGCTTTCCAAAAGGCGCGGGCGGAAAGCTGATCGCCTATGCGCGGGAGACGGGGGTAGATGCGGTGGGTCTCGACGAGACGGTGGATCCGCGCTGGGCCGCGGCCGAGCTCCCGTTGGAGCTCCCGGTGCAGGGCAATCTCGATCCGCTTGCGTTGATCGCTGGAGGAGAGGCGCTTGCAAAGGCGGTCAACGACATCATATCCGCGTTCGAGGATCGTCCACACGTCTTCAACCTGGGGCACGGCATCTTGCAGGACACGCCGGTCGAGCATGTCGAACAGCTTCTGAAGCTGGTGCGGCGATAATGACCGGACTGGACTTGGGAACGGCACTTCAATTGAGCTATGCCTGGATCAAAGCCGCGCACGTCATCTTCGTGATCTTCTGGATCGCGGGCCTGTTCATGCTCCCGCGCTACTACGTCTACCACCAGGAATCGCCGGCCGGATCGGCCGAGGAGAAGAAGTGGCTGGAGCGGGAGCGCAAGCTCCGAAACATCATCATCACTCCCGCCATGATCCTGGTCTGGGTGCTTGGCCTGACGCTCGCCTTCGTTGTTGATGCCTGGAGCCAGGGCTGGTTCTACGCCAAACTTGCGATGGTGCTGGCCCTCTCCGGCTATCACGGCTGGATGATCGGCTACGGCAAGAAGCTCGCGAAAGGGCAGCGCCCCGCCAGCGGCAAGACGCTCCGGATCATGAACGAAGTGCCCGGAATAGCGACCGCGATCATCGTCATTCTGGTGATCGTCCGCCCCTTCTAGGCGGTTGACTTGAAAATTCGCGGAGCCTAACGCCTCTCCTAGTCGTTGCCCCGCTTCCTGTGGGTAGATCCAGCCGAATTTCTTACCTTTGGCGCTCCGGACGACCCGCATCCAGAATCCTCGAGTAAATTCCACATGCATCTCAAAGACCTCAAGAAGAAGACACCCGCAGAGCTCGTCGCGATGGCGGAAGAGCTGGGGATCGAAGGCGCCTCGACCCTGCGCAAGCAGGAACTGATGTTCTCGATCCTCAAGGTGCAGGCTGAGAACGGCGAAGAGATCATGGGGATGGGCACGATCGAAGTGCTTCCCGACGGCTTCGGCTTCCTTCGCTCACCCGACGCGAATTATCTGGCAGGTCCCGACGACATCTATGTTTCGCCGAACCAGGTCCGAAAGTTCGGCCTTCGCACCGGCGACACAGTCGAAGGCGAGATACGCGGCCCCAAGGACGGCGAGCGCTATTTCGCTCTCGTTCGGCTGGTGCAGGTGAATTTCGACAACCCAGACGCGGTTCGCCACCGCGTCAACTTCGACAATTTAACGCCGCTCTATCCTACCGAGAAGCTGACGCTCGACAGCGCCGACCCCACCGTCAAGGACAAGTCGGCGCGGGTGATCGACATCATCTCGCCGCAGGGCAAAGGCCAGCGTGCACTGATCGTCGCTCCGCCGCGCACGGGCAAGACCGTGCTCCTTCAGAACATCGCCAAGGCGATCACCGACAACCATCCGGAAGTCTATCTGCTCGTTCTTCTGATCGACGAGCGGCCGGAGGAAGTCACCGACATGCAGCGCTCCGTGCAGGGCGAAGTCATATCATCGACCTTCGACGAACCGGCCCAACGTCACGTTCAGGTCGCCGAGATGGTGATCGAAAAGGCTAAGCGCCTGGTCGAGCACAAGAAGGACGTCGTCATCCTGCTCGACTCGATCACCCGCCTGGGCCGAGCCTACAACACTGTGGTTCCGAGCTCCGGCAAGGTGCTGACCGGCGGCGTCGACGCCAATGCGCTTCAGCGGCCCAAGCGCTTCTTCGGCGCGGCGCGCAACATCGAGGAAGGCGGCTCCCTCTCGATCATTGCCACCGCTCTGATCGACACCGGCTCCAAGATGGACGAGGTCATCTTCGAAGAGTTCAAGGGCACCGGCAACTCGGAAATCGTGCTTGACCGCAAGGTTTCCGACAAGCGCATCTTCCCCTCGCTCGACGTCGGCAAGTCAGGAACCCGCAAGGAAGAGCTTCTGGTCGACCAGGCCACCCTGTCCAAGATGTGGGTGCTTCGCCGGATCCTGATGCAGATGGGCACGGTCGATGCCATGCAGTTCCTCCTCGACAAGATGAAGGACGCCAAGTCCAACGAGGATTTCTTCGCCTCGATGAACCAGTAGGCGCTAAGGGGCGTTCGGGGGCACATCATGATCGACTTTCTGATGAACATCGCTGCTTCCGCGGCCGCAATGCCCGGCATCGGAGGCATCTGGGACGCCATCGTCACGGACTTCTCGAAGCTCAACACGGCGGAGGCCTGGCTGGTCTTCGGCCAGGTGCTGATGATCGACATTATGCTGGCCGGGGACAACGCGATCGTCGTCGGTGCTCTCGCCGCGGGGCTGCCACCGGACCAGCGGCGCAAGGTGATCCTGATTGGAATCATCGCCGCGCTGGTGCTTCGAATAGCATTCGCGCTGGTGGTGACGCAGCTGATGCAGATCGTCGGCCTGACATTCGCCGGCGGTCTTCTGCTCCTCTGGGTGAGCTGGAAGATGTGGCGCGAGCTTCATCATAGCGGGCAGTCGGCCGGGTCTCCCGAGATCGAAGGCGACGAGGATGCGGGCCTGAAGCCGGCCAAGAGCTTCGCCGCGGCCGCATGGGCCGTGGCGGTCGCCGATGTTTCGATGAGCCTCGACAACGTGCTGGCCGTGGCCGGCGCGGCGCGCGACCATCCGGGAATCCTGATAATCGGCCTGCTTCTGGCCGTGGCGCTGATGGGCGTCGCCGCCAACATCCTCGCCAAATATATCGAGCGCTACCGCTGGATCGCCTGGATCGGCTTGGCGGTGATCGTCTACGTCGCCTTCAAGATGGTCTACGAGGGCTACATCGACCCCGATGTGGGCCTGGGCACCCTCTTCGGCTAGCGCAGGTTCCGCTCGAAGAACTCGGCCGTTCGTCTGTCCGCCAGCTGCGCGGCCTCTTCGCTCCTGCGCTTGCCCATCTCGGCCGCGAAGCCGTGGTCCTCGCCCGGGTAGTCGTGCAGAGTCACTTGCGGGTGAGGGTCCAGCGCGTCGTGCATCTTTCGCTGCACCTCGGGCGGCACGAAGCCGTCGTCGCCGGCGATGTGGAGCATGAGGGGGCGGCGGATCGCTTGCGCCTCATCCAGGATGCTGTCGAGCGCCACGGCATAATAGCCCACGCTGGCGTCCACATCGGTGCGCGCTGACGTCATGAAGGCAAGCCGGCCGCCGAGGCAGTAGCCGACGCAGCCTACTTTTCCGCCATTTCCGAGCCGCTGACGCGCCGCATTGATCGTAGCCTCGATGTCCCTGACTCCTTGGTCCTGGTCGAACTTGCCCATCAGCTCGAGCGCCTGCTTGAACTCAGGCTCCACGTCCGGGTCGAGTTCCACTCCCGGCTCGAGGCGCCAGAAAAGGTCCGGCGCAATGGCGAGGTATCCGGCCTCGGCCCATTTGTCGCATTTCTGGCGGATGCCCGGGTTCACCCCGAAGATCTCCTGGATGACCACGATTGCTGCCCGCGGCTTCTCGCTGGGCTCAGCCAGATACGCGCTAAAGCTGCCCCCACCGTCCAGTGTCTCTACCTGCACCATCGGCATAGTGTCTCTCCCTCATCCAAGCTTCGCCTTGCGGCGCCGCGCCATCTATACACATAAGGCAGCCGTTCAGGCCAAGGGAGCGACGTCATGAAAGTTACGGTCGACATCGATTGCACACCGGAGGAGGCGCGGCGCTTCATGGGCCTTCCGGATCTGAGCTCCGTTCACGACGCCTATCTGGAGAAGATGCGCAAGACGATCGCCGAGGGGCTGACGCCTGATTTGATGAGCGAGATGATGAAGAGCTGGGGCCCGATGAGCGAGGCCGGCCTCAACATGTGGACTCAGATGCTCGGCCAGGCAAGCGGGAAGAAATAGGCTTGGCCGACGGCGACACGATCTACGCCTTGTCTTCGGGCAGCCCGCCCGCGGCCATCGCGGTGGTGCGGATCAGCGGGCCCGAGGCGGGGGCGGCGATGGCCGCGCTGGCAGGGGCGGTTCCGGAACGGAGGCGCGCGAGTCTCGGAACTCTTCGCGATCCGGGATCGGGCGAGCTGCTCGACCGGGCGCTGATGCTATGGTTTCCCGGACCCGGCAGTTCCACCGGCGAGGACTTGGCGGAGCTGCACCTCCACGGCGGCCGTTCGGTGGTTGCAGGCGTTCTGGCCGCACTCGGGGGCGTAAAGGGGCTGCGGGCGGCGGAGCCGGGCG
>DASYWC010000090.1:0-29527 GCA_035936615.1 Allosphingosinicella sp.
GAGCAGCAGGATCAGGAGCTTGGAGGCCTGCCTGAAGAAAGGCCGGTCAAGTTGAGGCGACCTCACGAGCAGCGAATCAGGTCGACGTCCACCCGCTCCCGGCCCGTGTCGCGCCGAACCTTCATCCTATCCGTGCCCTCGGGGGCAAGAACCCACTCCTCGTCGGTCCTTGTCCCTTCCGCGGAGCAGGACATCCTCAGAGTCACCTGCTGCGGCGCGCGGCCGACGCGGTCGATGTCGCAGACGGTCCCGCTGTCGGTGACGATCCGGGTTTCCCCGATGTCCCAGGCGCCGCCCCGGCACAGCTGCGTCGTCGCGGCGAACCGCCCAAGCCACCTGTCCTCGGGTGAGACATAGGGCGCCGTGCCCGCGATCCCGTTCGCGTGAGCTTCGATCGAATTGGGGGTGGGGGCGATCCGCGGCGCCTGGGCGGTAGAGTCCGCTTCATCCGCAGCCGTGCGAGCCGCCTCATCGCCTTCGGAAGCAGGATTGCACGCAGCGAGCAGAGCGATCGCAAATAGATATACCGGACGCATAGTCTTCCTTTCTTCCCGGGAAACAACCGCAGGTCACATGAATTCTTCTTCACGCGCAGGAGCTGGCGGAAACCTGATTTCCACCAGCAGGCCGGGCGCATTGTCGTCGAGACGCAGCTCGGCGCGGTGAACTCTGGCGATGGCTTTGACTATGCTCAGCCCCAGTCCGACGCCTTCACTGCTTCGGCTGGGGTCGAGGCGGACGAATCTTTCCATCGCGTCCTGGTGCTTGTGAGGGGGAATGCCGGGGCCGCGGTCGGAGATCCTGAGTTCGGTGCCGCCGGCGTGGGACCTCACCGTGACAGTCACGACGGAGCCCAACGCAGAATATTTGATTGCGTTATCGACGAGGTTCGCCACCAGCTGCCCCAGGAGGGAGCGGGCACCGTTGACCGTCGCGTCCTCCAGTCGGGCATCGAACCGCACCTGGCGGTCTTCAGCGACCGGCTGATAGAGTTCCAGAACTTCCAGAACCACGTCCCGGAGGTTCAGCGGAGTGAAGCTTAAAGGGGTCGTCGCCTCTACCTTCGCGACCGACAGTACATCGTTGATGATCTGGAGAAGATTATCCAGATTCTCCCGGGTGGTTTCGATTCCCGCCAGCAATTCGGCTTTGCCGACATCGCGCATCTCGAGCAGCTCAAGCCTGGCCTTGATGCGCGTGAGCGGAGTCTTGAGATCGTGAGCGACTCCGTCCGTGGTCGCTCGAAGTGAGTGCACCACATGCCCGATCTCCTCGAAGCAGGCGTTCATGGTCGCTGCCAATCTGTCATACTCGTCGCCCCGCGACGACACCGGTATCCGCACGTCCAGGTCGCCCTCCAGGATGCGGGCGCCGGAGCGGGACACGCGATCCACGAAGGCAACTCCGCGCCGGCTGAACCACCAGCCCAGCAGCAGGCCGGCCAGGCCGGTGACCAGGAACGACCAGAAGATAGCCCTTAGGTAGCGCTCCCGTATCTGGGCTCGGTCTTCTGCCAGCCGGCCGACAAGAAGCTGGTGCGAGTCCGGCAACACCGCAGTCGCCGTGTCGACCCAGCGCAGCTGGAGTTCGCCGCTGGCGCCGAGAACGGGAACCCTGATGCTCTTGTGCCCGGTCTCTACGACCTCAGGCGGCCAGGTGGGAGCGTTGCCGATGATGACGTCGCCGCGGGGATCGGCGAGCACATAGAAATACTCATGAAAGCGCGGCAATTGCTGCTGGCGTCTGAGAAACGTGACCAGTTCCATCAGACCGCCGGTCTGATGGCGTTCCACCAGGCTGATCATCTCGTCGTTCAGCAAGGCTTCGGTTCGTGTCTCAAGCGTTCGGACCGTCTGAAGATACTGAAGGGTAAGGGCCATGCCTGTAGTAAGGAGGGCGATCAGCGTGACCCAGACGGCGCCTCGGAAGGCCACCGAATTCAGTCTTTTGAGGACATCAGGCAGCATCTAGGCGGTATCCGGCGCCGCGGACGGTGTGGATCAGCGGCCGCTCGCCCTCGGGATCGATCTTGCTGCGCAACCGGCTGATGTGCACGTCTATGACGTTGGTCCCGGGAAGGAAGCTGTAGTTCCAGATGGCTTCGAGCAGCATCGCTCGAGTGACCACTTGCCCGGAGTGCCGCATCAGATACTCCAGGAGCTGGAATTCCTTCGTCAGAAGCTCGATCCGGCGATCTCCGCGCGAGGCGGCACGGGTAAGCAGGTCGAGCGACAGTTCGCCGACCACCAGTCGCGCTTCCGGCGCCTCTTCGCCCCCCAGGCGCCGCGAGATCGCATTCAGACGCGCTATCAGCTCCTTGAACGAGAACGGCTTTGCCAGGTAATCGTCAGCGCCGGCATCGAGCCCAGCAATGCGATCGTCCACCTGTCCCAGAGCGGAGAGAAGGAGCACGGGGGTGCGGCAGTTTTCCGAACGCAAGGCCTTCAGCACCGTCAGTCCATCCATCTGGGGCAGATTGCGATCGAGAACGATTGCATCGTAGGTCCCGGTCAGAGCTGCGGTCAGGCCTTCAAGACCCGAACAGACATGATCGCAGACGTGACCGAGCTCGGCCAGTCCTTGCTTCAGGTAGCTGGCGGTTTCCGTATCATCTTCGACCAGAAGCATCTTCACGATCGGCAGCTCCCTCGTTCTGGCGGCTCACCCACTGCGCTCCCCGCGTCAACCGCACCTTGCGCGTTCCCCGCCCGGCGAGCAACTCACAGATGTTTTGGAGCAGGCGGCACCGGAACCCTCCTCTGAAAGCCACGTTCGCTTAGCGATAGGAGTTTCGATGGGACGCACCAAGGCAGCTACGTTGGCGGGGGTCGCGGGCGGAGTCGCCTTTTTCGCCCACGCCATGGTTCCAAACAGCCATGCCTGGCCGTTGTTGTGGACCTTCCTTGCCGGAGTGCTCGCCATAGTGCTCTCCTCCACGAGAGAAGCCCACAATGCGGGCGCTGCGATTGCATCCGGCGCCTTGGCAGGATTGATCGCTGGTATAATTTTCGTGGTCGCAAGCTTCATCGCACTCTTCGTTCTGGGAATTCCTGAAGACGCTGCCCGTCAGGTGGGAGACCGGCAGGGCACCATCATGCTCGCCTTCGCTGTCGCCGCAGCGATCGGAGTAGTGGCCGCTGCCGCCGGAGCGGCTGTCGCCCATTTCCTGTTCGCGAGAAAATCCTGAAGCGACCAACGATTTAGCTCGACCCCTGGGCAGGAATGGAGGCTGGGTGCGGCGGCAGGAGACCCAGCCAAACCCGCCCACCGCTAAGTCATTGAAAAGACTAGGGTGCAAGAGATGTCTGCACAGGGCCATTGCTAAAGCCGATTGGCACGATGATCAACGGCCATCTGGCGGCTTTGAAGCCCTGCGTGCCTCGGGCATGAAGGTGCCAATGTCTGCTTTCGACCCAAAACGGACATCCCGGCTGCCTCCGCAGAATGTCCGCTTTCGGTGGTGATCCGGAAAGCTGCTCGGAACGTCCGCTGCTGGCGCGCAGCGGAATGGCAGCTGCCGGGAGCGGCCACGCGCTTGGGGGCGAGAGATGTTGCAAGGGGACTGCGACCGGCCCCTCCGAATGCGGTCAGTGCCACGATGGGCGGGGGCGATCAGCTGCTGTGCTTGTCGCTTCGGCGTTGTCCGAGCAGCAGACCCCGTTCGAGCCGTATGCGCAGCGCGGAGTAATACGCCTGGAGAAACTCGGCGTCGTCGCCCTCGTCTGGTGCGCTGATCTTGCCCCTGATGGTTGTGGCAACGGTTGCGATCGCCTGGGGGTTTGCGGTGCGCAGCACCTGCTCCAGCGTCTGCAGCTCCAAAATGCCGTAGGCGCTGAGCTGCTCCTCTGTGAAACCGGGGGGAGCCTCTGCCTGCCCTGCGAGCAGATCGACGCTCAGACTTCGCTGGGGCGCGTGGATTACCCAAGTTCCCGCTAGCACGTCTCCCACTCTCAGCCGGTCCTTATTGAAGAACGGGAAACAGAAGAATATCCCCGCCCAGATGAGCCCGAGGATCCAAGCGGCGCTCTCAACGCCGCTTTCGGCCGCCTCCATCGCCAGGAACGACAGCGGCAGGAAAAGTTCGAGCTCCCGCATCAAATTGCGCGCGATCACCGCATCCGCCGTCAGCTGACCGCCATTGCGAGCCACAACACGCAGGCCGATCAGCCGTTTCCCGAAAGTCGCCGCCCGGGGGCTCAGCTCCAGCAGGATGAAATAGCCGTTCCTGATAAAGAAAAAGCCCAGCAGCCAGAGCACGGCAGCCATCTCGGCGCCCGCTTCGTCGCCGATGCTCCCCGCGCCGATCACAAGAACGAGCGTCAGCGCGATCATCGATCCAAACATGATCAGCATGTCGAGCAGGAAGGCCGACAGCCGCTGTCCGGCCATTGCGAGACGAAGGTTGAGCGCGACGCCTTCGGGGGTCACCAAAGTGCGTCCCGCCTCGGCCTCCGCTTTGGGTGCAAGCGCTGCGTCAGCCACGGCGGGAGCGCCTCGGAACGTAATAATAGGCCAGCCAGATGGTGAGCATTCCAAGGCCGATGCCGTAGCGGGCAACATCGCTGGTGATGGTCTGCCGCCCCACCCCTTCTAGAAGGCCCGCCACCAGGAGCATCAGGACGACTCCGGCCATTGCCGTCGCTGCGGTTCTTCCGGCGCTGGTTGCGGCAGCCAGGCGAGTCTCCTCGCCGGGGAAAACCACCGCCCAGCCCATCTTAATCCCGGCCGCACCTGCAAGCGCGATCGCAAAGATCTCGGTGGTGCCGTGGATCAGCAGCCACCCGGCCAGTTCGGTACCCAGGCCATGGCTGTTGAAGAGCGCCACGAATGCTCCGAGCATAAGTCCGTTGTAGACGAGGAGCATCGTCGTCGGCAGCCCGAAGGCGAAGCCAAGGGCGAAGCACATGATCGCGACCTGGCTGTTATGCGTGAACAGAAAGGCGGCGAATGCCTCCAGCCACTCTGATCCGCCGGTGTCGTACAGGGTCGCGCGAAGGGATGCTGTGGACGCCGAAAAGTCCCTTCCAGAGGCAAGCTCAGAAGGCACAAACGAGGCGAACCATGCCGGATCCTTCAGCACCAGCATGTAACCGACGAGAGACCCGAATGCGATAAGCAGGAGGGAGACGATCGTCTCGCGCCACAAGCTGCGAACTGCATTGCGCCAGTCGTCGCGGAAGAACTGGACCAGCCGCGCCCGGGCCGAGGTCCTCACTCCGTAAACGAAGAAATAGGCGCGCGCGCAAAGTCCTTCCAGATAGGTAATCAGATTGAGGTCGAGGGAGGTTTCCCGCGCCACCGAGAGCGACGACAGGGCCGACCGGTAGAGGATCGGAAGCTCCATCAGGTCCTCGTCGCTCAGCGCTCGCGGAGATTTCTTCTCCAGCGTCGCAAGAAGAGCCTCCAGCCTTCGCCATTCGGTTTCGCGAGCTTGTCGAAACTGGACTGCCGCCTTGCTCACAGCATGCTCCGCCTTTTCATCCTGAAGTAGCTCTCGACGATTGCAGGACCTGTCTCGTCGTACCTGGTCTCGAGCACATGTGCGCCCAGGTGGCGAAGGCGGCTGAGGACGAGCTTGCGCTGGCGGAGCAGCGCCGCGGCGGTGACGGCGCGAGTGACGTGGGCGGGGTCGCGGGGCTCCGCTCCGGCCAAATCCTCCATTTCCTCGTCGCGCATCGAGATGAAGAGAATCAAGTGGCGGCTCAGCAGCGGCCCCAGGGCGCGCAGCATTAACTCGGCGCTGATCGTATCCGGAAAATCGGTGAAGATGACGATCAGGGAACGGCGTTGAAGGCGCGCTGCAAGCGTCGACAAAGCGAGCGTGTAATTGGTCTCGTTCGCCGAATAATCGAGCTGGCCCGCGAGCTGTTGAAGTAGGGCGAAGGACTGGCTGCCCGAGACCGGGTTTGTGGCGAGGCGAGGCCGTGAATCGAAGCCGAAGAAGGAGACTCGATCTCCCTCCTTCAACGCGACATAGGCGGTCAGCAAACCGGCGGAGACCGCCCGGTCGACGCGCGGAATGCCCGCAATCGGGTCCGACATCGCGCGGCCCGCGTCGATAGCGAGCACGATATTGTTGTTCCGTTCCGTCCGATACTCTTTGGCCAGCAGCGCCGTGTGCCGCGCCGACTGCTTCCAGTCGATAGACCGGCGGTCCATTCCAGGCCGATACTCGGTGAGCGACTCGAACTCGGCCCCTTCGCCAATCTGCATCTGCGCGACAAGCCCGTGCAGGGCCTGTTGATGGAGGAGCTGCGCACTCTTCTGTCGCACAGGATTGATATCGGGGGTGATGAGGATCTGTTCATCGAGCACGAGCCGGCGCTGCCTCCAGGCGAGCCCAAGCGGTCCAGGCCAGCGCGCCCAGACGTGGCGGATGTTCGCTATTCCCCGGCGCCTCGCATTGAAGCGCAGCGCGCACACCCCCTCGAGGCCCTCGATCGCAATCTTGCAGCGATAGCCGCCGGACGGTTCCAGCAACGGGTGCGAGTCGATCGCGGCCTCTGCGCTCGAGGGAGCGCGCGCCGCGAAGCTGAGATGTATCCCGAGCTCGATCTCGTCCCCGACGCCGGGGGCGCGGGGACCGGTGCAGGATACAGCCAGATCGCGTGCGCGAACTGCCGCCAGCCCATCCGCCGCGGTAGCGACGAGCAGGAAGATCAGAAGCGAAAGGCCTGCAAACCAGTATCCAGGAAGCGTCACTCCGAGCGCGAGCGCAAGCGGAGCCAGTGCGGCCGCCATGATCACGGAGCGGCGGCGCGGATAGATCAACGGGGAGCCTCGACCTGCTCGACGAGCCTTGCAATCACGCCCTCCACCGGGCGCCCCTCGATCTCCGCGGCGGGCGAAAGAATGACGCGGTGGCGCAGGACCGGTGCAGCCAGTGCCTTTACATCGTCGGGGATCACATATTCGCGCCCTTCCAGCGCTGCCCTGGCCCTAGCCGCACCGGCGAGCATCGCCGCGGCACGCGGCGAGGCGCCGCCCTGAAGGTCCGCCGCCTCGCGGGTCGAGCGGACCAGCCGGACAACATAATCGACGATCTCATCCACCATCGGCACGGACGCTACGGTCGCGACCGCCTCAGCAATGGTGCGCTCGTCGATCTTTCTTTCAATGCCCCACTCCTCGGGCCGCGGAGCGCCGAAGCGGGAGCCGTGCGACTGGACGATGCGGCGTTCCTCGTTCTGAGTCGGATAGGCCATCTTGTGCTTGAACAGGAAACGGTCGAGCTGCGCCTCCGGGAGCGGGTAGACGCCCTGCTGCTCGATGGGATTTTGAGTGGCGATCACCATGAAGCGGTCCGACAAGGGCAGGGTTTGTCCGTCGATTGTGACCGATCGCTCCTGCATCGCTTCGAGCAGCGCCGCCTGGGTCTTCGGCGGAGTACGGTTGATCTCGTCCGCCAGGAGGAGCTCGCAAAAAATCGGGCCCCGGGTGAGCGTGAACTGGCTCGTCTGGAAGTTGAACAGATTGGAGCCGACGATATCGCCCGGCATGAGATCCGGCGTGAACTGGATGCGCCCGAAGCCGAGGCCCAAAACCTTGGAGAAGCACTGGACCAAGAAGGTTTTCGCAGTTCCCGGCGGTCCCTCCAGCAAAATGTGACCCGAGGAAAAGAGGGCCACGAGCAAAAGCTCTATTGCTTCCTCCTGACCGACGACGGCGCGCCCTATCTCCGCCCTTATCGTCTCCGCCACGGCATTGACGTCGGTGATATTCACTGAGTGATTTCCTTCTTCCATGAGAATAAAGCGGCCGCGGCCTTCATCAGGGCATTTCGGTCGGGTGCGGATCTGGCAGCGGCAGCAAGTTCGCTGAAGCGCGGCCCATCGGCCCGCCCGATGCGGTCGAGGTAGGCTTCAAGCGCTTTTCCCTCGGCGCCTGCCGGAGCACCTGACTGGCGGGCCGCTTCGTCGCGGATCAGATCTGCATAGGCGCCGCCTACCCGGTGCTCCCGCCTTGCGAGGCGGAGGAGGCCGGCACTGTTGTCGACGAGGGCCGCCTTACCCAGTGCGATTGCCCGTTCCTCCTCCGGCGCCGGGCCGAACCGCACCGCCCCGTGCAGGCCGGCCAATATCGCTGCAACGAGCAGCGCTGCGGTCAGCGCAACAAAGGGCGGTTCGAAAGCGAGCTTCAACACGCTCTGCTGCTCTTGAAATCCGCTGAGAGTGAGATCGAACATGACCGACTCCGCCTCAGGTGAATTCAGCTCGTCCACCAGGCGCAGCGCTCCCTGGGCAACAGCGATGCTCTTTAGTCCATGATTGTTGAGGAGGTCCGGGTCGGCCAGGATGTAGAGCGAACTTCGCTCGGGCATCCGGCCGAGCACTGCGCCCCCGCCCGGCGCCTCCAGGAGCGTCTCAAGCCCCTCGCCCGAGATGGTGCGGGTGACGGACGGCGCGGGCATTGCCATGCCTTCCAGGAATCCGCGGCCCTGGACGCTCCGCCCCCCGCCGTCGTCCTGACCCACTTCGACCCCGAGCAGGTCCGAAGCCAGATCACCGAGGAGTTCCGGAGGAGCAAGATCTGCCTTTGTCACCCACGCCTTTCGCAGCGGGTGCGGCTGAGTAAGCCATTTGGGGAGGACGACCAGAGTTACTCGGCCGCCGCGAAGCTCCAACAGCTCATCCAGCGCCTTGCCCTCGGTGCGTTCGTCCAGTGTTACGACGAGCAGGTCCTCGTGCTCCACATCCTCGGCTGCGCGAACAAGATACGTCTCGCCGCCACTGTAGCCGATGAGGTCGACCAGTCCCTTGAAGCCCACTGCGGAGACAGACAAGGCGTGAGCCCGCCCGTCGCGGCCGCTGCGAAAGTCGCCGGCGTAAGCGGTGAGAACCAGGAAACCGAGGAAGGCCAGTGAGCCGGCAGCGACGAGGCCGAACACCACCCGCGGGTCGAATCCGTGACGCGCTTCCCCGCTCACGAACCCCAAGCCTTCGCCAAAGCGAACTCTTCAAAAGCCGTGCGGCACTGCTGCCAGTCGCGCTCCTGCAACGACTGCCCTCCAAAAAGGCTTCGTTCGACCTGCAGCACGATGAGGGCGAAGGCGCGTCTGGGCTGGTCGGGAATGACCGCCGCTCCGGCAATGTCGCGACTTGTAAGCGCCGGCCTCACAAGCTTAGGCCGGCGGGCCTCGATTTCTTCGATGCTCTTGAACAAAAGCAGGTGCGCGGCTTCGTCGAAACGGCCAGCCGCGGCAAGCCGGTCCGCTTCGGCAAGCAAGGTGCGCGCGGGTCCCTCTTCCGGCCGCCAATCGTCGTCGTCGCTGGCGACTGCACTCTTCCAAGGCCATTTCTCGCCCGCCAACCGCTTCGCAAGCTGAAAAAGGAGGAACGCCGCTAACGCGGCCACTCCAATCCAGAAAAGCAGCCGAAGCAGCGGGAAGATGTCCCCCAAAGCCTCGATCAGCCAACGCAGCCAAGCGGGCGGCGGCTCTGGGCGATGAGGATCAAGCGAAAACTGGATGCTCTTGTCCGCCAGGAGCCGGGCATGCGCCTCTTGGAAGGAGGGACCTGCCGTGTCGGATCCCGATCCTGCCGCTCGCCCCGCCGCCACGCATTCCCCCTTCCAGCCTCTGGGCGCCCACGCCTGTTTAGGCAGGCGCCTGGCAAGGAGGCAAGCCCAAGCGCGTTGAGTGACTGCCGAAAGCGGCTGGACAAGGCGATTGCCATCGGAAAGAGTGGGGCGGGTAGAGTGGGGGGCGCAATGGCGAGCATCGCAGGTGTAGAACCGAAGATCGAGACGGGGCGAGTGGTGCAGCGGGGCTTCGACACTCTCGGGCAGCATTTCCTCCCCTATTTGGGCTTGGGTCTGTTGCTGAGCGGCTTGCCCAGCGCGCTGATGCAATGGTTCGTATTGAGCGGTACCATTGATCCCGCAAACACGACCCTGGGCTATAGCTTCACACCGTTGTTTATCCTCGGCTGGGTTATCAGTGCGGTGGGAGCTTACATATTGCAGGCGACCGTTGTCCGGTCCTCGATCATGCACCTCGGCGGCAGGCAGCCGGAAATCGGCGGCAGCCTTGCGATTGCCTTCCGGTTCCTGATCCCCCTGATCGTCATCTCCATCCTCACCTGGGTGTTAACCACCATTGGGCTAATCTTCCTCATCGTTCCCGGAGTGATCATCTTCATCATGCTGATCGTGAGCGTGCCGGCTCTGATCGAGGAACGGGGAGGCATCTTCCACAGCATGCGCCGGAGCAGAGAGCTCACTAAAGGATCGCGCGGGCGGATATTCCTCCTGCTACTCCTGTTCGGAGTGATCTACCTAATCCTGGCTGGAATAGCCTCCGCCATCGTTGAGATTGCCGTCGACAGCATCGTCATCAAGGTGCTTTTCCAAGGCCTGGTCGGCACCGTTACCTCCGTGCTGGTGGCAGCGATGCTCGCCTCGCTCTACTTCGAATTGCGCACCGTTAAGGAAGGCGCGACGGTGGAAGGCTTGGCGGAGGTGTTCGAGTAGGCGCTTTCCTCAGCTCGTCGAGAGGGAAGGAGCCGCCGGGATCGGGTTGATCATTGAGATTTGCCGTTCAGACATGAACATCCAGTCCGGACCGGAGCCGGAGTAAGCGTCTGCTTCCAACCCATTGCAGACATTGGCTCCACTGAGGGGGCGAGGTATTATCAGGCTTCGTCACGTCTCAGCAGGAGGAGCCTATGCTAAGCAAAACACACCTCGTGGCCGCTGCCTTCGCCTTCGCTGTGGCCGGGTGCGGCATTACCGGACCGGCTCATCGGGAGCCGCCGCCACCCGCAGTCGACCAGACGGTGACGATGGGCTTAACCAACTTCAGCCCCGCGGTGGTCCGCATCCGCGCGGGTCAGACAGTTCAATGGCGCAACACTTCTCCTATCGGACACACTGTGACTGCCGATCCGAGGCTCGCCAAGAATCCGGCGAATGTGATTCTACCCCAGGGCGCTGAGCCGTTCCACTCCGGCAATATAGCCGCCGGTAAAGTCTGGCAGCGAACTTTCACCAGACCAGGGACGTATCGCTATGTTTGCCTGCCTCACGAGCAGCAGGGCATGATTGGGACAGTAATCGTGGATTCCCGCTGAGCCTGCGCGAACGTCCGCTTTCCACCCATTGTGGACATTGGTTGACGATCACCTGAGAGTGCGGCCCTCACCCTCCTCGAGAGCGCGCGCCGCAGACGTTGGAGATAGCCCTTTCGTTCCAACCTCCGCCCGAAGAGATGCCAGACGCTCTTCGGTGGCAAGCGTCTCGTGGTTCTGAGGGCCCAACGCTGCACGCCTGATCCTCAACGCCTCCTCTAGGGCCGCTTCTGCTTGAGGTGTCAGCCTGTTATTGCTGACCACCACCTCAACGTCCGCAAAGCTATGCAGTGCAACCGCGACTTCTGGGTGGTCCGCACCAAAGGAAGCGCGATAAGCCGGGATTGCTGCCTGCAGGTACTCTCGCGATGCTTGCAGCACTGCGCGATCCTCGCTTCCCACATACTCCATGTAAAGCTGAACGCCGAAGGCGGTGAGCAGGTCTGCAACTCTAATGCTCGCCGATCCGTGCTGCGCTTCGGTGACCCTGCGCACCTGCTCGAACTTAGCTTGACCCGCGCGCAAGCCATTCGCCCGAAGCTCCGCGATTGGTTCTTCTACCAGCCGCTCCAATGCTTCTGGCGATAGCCGATCTTTGGTCTCGGGCGGTTCGCAGCCCCCAACAGCCGTTCCTATCTGGAGAGCGATGGCTAGGACGGCTTTGGCCAAAGACTTCATGACACACACATTGCTTGCGCGCTGATCACGTATCAAGCGGGAAACCGCATGGCTGCTTTCGACCCATTGCGGACGTTCGAGGGCATCGCCACACGATCGCCGGTGACGGTGCAGCAATGCCCGCTTTCGACCCAAAGCGGACATTCGTTCTTATGCTCCAGTTCCTCCTGGGAGAGCGGGGGCTGTCAATGGTTGTGGCTCTCGAGCTCTTCCTATGATGAATACTACTATCGCCGCGCAGGCTGCGAGATGAAGGCCTACGCCTAACAGGGACAGCTCCACTAGCTTCGGCAAGAGCCGAACGGTGATAAGTGATAGCACCACAGAGATACCCGCGGCCCATTCCCAGGCAGGTGTTTCGCCGACGGCATCTGCGGGGACTAGGTCGGGAGTGAATGCCGCCTGTTCGCCAACGCGCAATAGTCGAGAATGGAGATTTCCCAGCGCCTCGAATTCCTGGCGCAACGCTGGATCCGCTTGGATCAGAGCGCGAACTTCTTCCGCCCTCTGCCAATCCAACTCCCCATCTAGAAGGGCAGAGAGTTCTTCATCTTGAACCTGTCTCATGGTTCCTCCGCGGTGATCAAGACAGCGAGCGCTTTGCGGGCCAGGTGCAGTCGGGACATCACCGTCCCGGTGGGAATACCGAGAACATGCCCCATCTCCTGATAGGTGAGATCGCCATAGTATCTTAGCCGCAGGACCTCTCGCTGCATCTCGGGTAGCTTTTCCATCGCTCTTTCCACAGCGACGCGGTTCAAGACACTCTCGTCGGCAGGTGAAGAAAGATTGGCGTCCTCGACGGTGATTGGGAGCGGAGCACGCTTCCTTCGCCTCAGCTCATCCAAGCAATAATTGCGCAGGATTGCGAACCACCATGCCTTGAACGGTCGCTCGGAATCGTATTGCGCCCGCCGCTGCCAACCCTGAAGCGCCGCCTGCTGAACCGCATCCTCTGCATCCTTGCGGCTGCCAAGCAGCGAGACAGCATACGCGCCGCTGCGGTGCAGCAGGGGACGCAAGTCTCGCTCGAAAGCAGCCGCCTCCATCTCCTCAGCTCAGCTTATGAAGCGACTTGATGAACTGGCCCAGTTCCTCCTGGAACAGCACGAGCACCACTGCAAGCGTTACAATGTGTAGTAGCGCAAGACCCATTGCGATGAACGCCCGCCGCCGAACCGTCTTCGTGCTTGAGCGGGACATCGCCATCGTCGCCAGCACAATAGCCAGAATGGATTTCTCCGCGCCGAAGAGGTTCACGAAAGAAACCAATCCCAGCGCCAAAGCCGCGATCGCAAAGCCCTCCCTGCGGCCATGGTCGCGGACCTGCGCGACATCCAACGGTGCTGCTTCCAAACCTTTATCCGTCATTTTGGCGTTCCTCATATCCTTCTGAACAGCCTATACGACGGAGGAACTGGGTTTATTCGCTTGCGCGCGGAAGCAGGCGCTCACGCCCTGAATGTCTGCTCTCGACCCAAAGCAGACATTCGCCGCTAACCCCACGTGTTGGCTCTACTCTGCTGCTCCGAGAGGCTGGACAGGCGCCACCGACTTAGGCTCAAAGCAATGGACCAATCGCCGCCCTTGCCATAACTCCAACCGCTGGCAACCTGCGTGCTCACTGGCAAGCCGAACTGCGGCTTCATCGCTAATCGCCTCCAGCGTCTTCCAACGCTCGATTCCCCGGACCAGAGAATACATGAAGCAGAGTTTGTAGCGCATAGGGCCGCCGTCGTAGTGGGCTTGTGGTAGCCTAAGCTACGTCACTGGATCTCAGAAGATGCAGGCGGCGCTGAGCTTTCTACGGGCTCAACCGCGTGCGGGCGTTCGCCATCGTCCTGCTTGCCGCCCCATCGTGAATGTCCGTTTTCGACCCCTTGCGGACATTGGCGGCGCCCTTCAGTTTGCGAGCATGGTGAAGATACAGCCTGGCACATCCGCAGATTTCGAGGCGGCTGCGGCTTTCCTGACGGCGAACGGGCTCAGCTCAGACGCCTTGCCCCGCAGCATTGGGGAGGCTCCAGGTACGCTGTTTACGATCGCCTCCTGCCGCGGGTGCGTCGTGGGAATCGCTCTTGGCGGTCAAGCGCGAGAGGCTGGGGGAACCGGCGCCGACGTGCCCGCGAGGTTTCACGTCAACACTGTTGTTGTTGATCCCAGCTTTAGAGGAGCAGGAGTAGGCCAACGCCTTGTGCGGCGGCTCCTTGCTGATGCTCACGCCAGAGGGTTCAGCACCGCTCAGCTATGGGTCCACACCGATAATGCTGCGGCTCTATTCCTCTATGGAAAGCTCGGATTCGTCACGATCGCAGGTGAGGTCGACGACGACGGCTTGAGAAGCATCCTGCAAATGTCGGCAGATTTGCACTCCCGGGACTGGGTCGGATCGGAGCCTTCAGGTGATCCCTTCCCAGGTTGACAGCAAATGTCCGCTTTCCACGCCATTGCGGCCATTGGCTCTGCGGCTCTAGCGTGGAGCAATGTCGCAGCGCAAAAGCCCTGTTCGCCCCTTTGCTGTCTTGGCAGCTCTGGGGGAGCTCAGCCCTCAGGCGCCGACGACGGATACTCGGACATCGAGGGTCATGCCGCTGGAAAGACGGTGAATTCGCCGCCACCAGAAAACCTGGCGCGGCGGTAGACATGCTGGAGAGGCACGAGTGGCCTTTCTGGCCCACCCGCTGGACGAATCATGTGACCCAGCTGGATGTGGCCGATTAGTGATTGGCCAGCCTTCTCAATGATTTAGCCCAACCTTTGGCTGGGTCGGAGTAGGGATTGGCTGGGGCGGCAGGATTCGAACCTGCGAATGGCGGCATCAAAAGCCGCTGCCTTACCACTTGGCGACGCCCCAGCATTTGCGAGCAGTGGCGGCTCTATCGCCGCCCTGCTGCCAAGGAAAGCCTCAAGAGTTGGAATTGCGGCGGTTGGCGAGGTCCAGATAGTCCTTGCGAAGCTGGAGCGTCAGATCGCCCACTTCGAAGCTCCAGGGACCCGCCTCGGCCACTGGAGTGACTTCGGCGGCGCTTCCGGTGAGGAAGAACTGCTCGAAGCTCTCAAGCTCCTCCGGCCAGATCGCCCGCTCCACCACCTCGATTCCGCGGCGCCTGGCAAGCTCGATCACCGTCTGCCGGGTGATGCCGTTGAGGAAGCAGTCCGGGGTCGGGGTGTGGAGCGCTCCGTCGCGAACGAAGAACGCGTTCGCGCCCGTGCCTTCGGCGACCTGGCCGCGCCAGTCGAACATGAGCGCATCGTCATAGCCCTTGGCCTGCGCGGAATGACGGGCGAGCGTGCAGATCATGTACAGGCCTGCAGCCTTGGACTCCGTTGGCGCGGTGTACGGCGCAGGCCGCCGCCACTTGGAGATGTCCAGCCGCAGCCCTTTGCGGATCGCCTCCTCTCCGAAATAGGCGCCCCAGTGCCAGGCTGCGATTGCGAGGTGGATCTTCGCCTTTTGCGCGGACACGCCCATCTGTTCGGAGCCGCGCCAGGCGAGCGGGCGCATATAGGCGTCCTGCATGCCGTTGGCCTGGAGCACCTCCCGGCAGGCGGAATCGATCTGCTCCACCGACCAGGGAATCTCGAAATCGAGAAGCTCGGCGCTCCGCTTCAGCCGCTCGCTGTGCTCGGTGAGCTTGAAGATCTCGCCGCCATAGGCGCGCTGGCCCTCGAACACCGAAGACGCATAATGAAGCGCGTGGGTCAGGATATGCACGTTCGCCTCGCGCCAGGGGACGAGCTCCCCGTCGAACCAGATCAATCCGTCGCGGTCGTCGTAGCTGCGCTGGTCGGTCATCGGTGGCTGCGAGTCCTGAAAAGGAAAGGGCTGGCAGCCGGATAGGACCGACCGCCGAGCCGGTCAACTTGGCGGCCGCCGGGCCTCCTCCGCCATCTCCATGCTTCGCGCGAGGCCAGCTTGGAGCGTGCGGCGGACCAGGATCTTCAGCGCCTCGTCGGCGTCGAGCACCTTCAATCCCGCGCGCGTGGTTCCTCCGGGGCTTGCGACGCGCTCGGCAAGCGCTGCGGGAGTCTCGGATTCCGCGGCGGCGAGGCTGGCGGCTCCCTCAACCATTGCTTCTGCCAGCCGCGCGGCCTGCTCGGGCGCGAGGCCGATCGCGGCCCCGGCCTCGGCAAGGGCGTCGATGAATCGGAACAGGAAGGCCGGTCCCGCCCCGGTCAAGATGCCGGCCGCCTGGAACTGCCGTTCGTCGCCGAACCATTCGACGGCACCGAGGATTCGCATCAAATCTTCGACCGACCGGAGACCCTCCTCGTCGGTGCTGTCGCTGAACAGGTTGGTGACGCCCGTGCCGAGCTTGACGGGCGTGTTCGGCATCGCCTTCACGACTGTCAGCGGCGCCGGGAACCGCTCCCGAAGCGAAGCAAGCTCAATCCCGGCGAGGATGGAGACGAGGACCGTCTGCGGGTCCAATATGGCGGCGAGCGCCGCCGAATATTCGTCGATCTTCTGCGGCTTGGTCCCGAGCATCACCAGCGCGGGCACTTCGCCCTCTGGGAAGGCGGTGAGAACGCGCACTCCCTCCCCCACCGGCCTTCCGCTTGGGCGGATGACGGTGATCCGGCTGCGCTCGATGCCGCATGCCAGCCAGCGCTCGAGCATGGCTCCCGCCATGTTGCCGCAGCCGATCAGCCAAAATGGGCCGGGAAGAGTAAGAGTCGCCATGCCTCGTCATTGCGAGGAGCGGAGCGACGAAGCAATCCAGATCCGCACCGGCCGTGTCTGGATTGCTTCGCTTCCCTCGCAACGACGGAAAAGGGATTAGGCCTCGCCCTGTGTCTCGATGAGCGCGGCCGCAATCGCCTCGGCGGGGGTCTTGTCCGCCCAGAGCACGAACTGGAAGACGGGGTAGAAGCGCTCGCATTCCTCGATCGAGGCTTCGACCAGCGTCTCCGCCTGCTGGAGCGTCAGCGCTCCGCCTTCCTCCCCGTCCAGCAGGGCCGCATGCCGGAAGAGCACAAGACCGGAGCTTGCCCAAAGCTCGAAATGGCCGAGCCAGAGCTGCTCATTGACCAGGCCGATCGTCTCGTAGACCGCAACGCGCTTGTCGGTGGACACCCGAATGTCCGGAAGGGCCAGGAACTGGAGCACGTTGTCGTCGTCGCGCCAGATCGCGCGAAGCTCGTATTGCGCCCAGCTGCCCTGGAAGGTGGCGACGATCTCCTCGTCGCCGCTCCTTTCATAGGCCCAGCCGTGGGCGCTGAAATAATGTTCGAGCATGTCGATCGGCGCGCTGGTCTCGCGCTCAAGCTCGAATTCGTCGACGTCCATGCTCTTCTTCGATCCTAAAGCAACTGTCTCGCGACGGTGCACTGCCCCCTTTGCGCGTGCAAGGCCGGCGAGCCACCGCTTCGACAAAAACTGTGGATTACTCGGAGGTTCCCGAAGCAGCGCCGGGTTTCTTTCTCGGCTTCGGAGCGGCGGCCGTGGAGCCAGCGGCCTCAAGGGCCTCGATCCGGGCCTTCAGCGCCAAGTTCTCCTCGCGGGCGGCGACCGCGATCGCCTTTACCGCCTCGAACTCGTCGCGGCTCACCATGTCGAGCCCGCCGACCCACTCACGCATCCGCTCGCGAAGCCCCGCTTCCGCTTCGCGGCCCATGCCCGCGAAGGTCCCGGCGGCGCCGTTCAGCACCTTGGCGAGATCGTCGAAAAGACGGTTCTGGGACTGCATCTCGAACTCCTGCTTCGCTTCGTTACACAGGCATATCGGCACTGCGCGGCGAGCGCACAAGGGCTCAGGCGCCCGGGTTCAGCTGCAGGATCCGGTAGTTCAGCAAAGCCGCGAAGGCGAGCCATCCAAGATACGGCATCATCAGCCAGGCGGCGACTTGCCTGATCCGGGCGAACAGGAATGTGGCGCCGATGGCAAGGCCAAGCATCAGGAGGATGATCACCAGCGCGGGCGTAATCAGGTGCATTCCGAAAAAGACGGCCGACCAGCTGAAGTTGAGCAGCATCTGAGCACCGAACAGAGCAACCGCCGTCTTTTTCACCGGCACGTGCCGCGCCGCCAGGATCAGCGCGATTGCAAGGCCAATCAGGATGTAGAGCACCGTCCAGGCCACTCCGAAGAGCCAAGCGGGCGGCATGATCTCGGGCTTCGCGAGCGCGTCGAACCATGGATTGCCATAGCCGGAGTTGGACAGCCATCCCGACACCATGCCGAGGCCGAGAATGACCGGCACGGTGATCAGCGCGTAGCGGAGAAACGAGCGGCGCGGCCGGGCTTCAGTCATTCGTCTGGATCCTTGCGAGCGCCGAGCAGGAACTCGACATTGCCTTCCGGCCCAGTGATCGGGCTCTGCTCCATATGCTCCACCCTCCACCCGCGCGAGCACACCCACTGGGCGGCGGACCTGCAAACGCGCTCGTGCACCTCGGGGTCCCGAACAACCCCGCCCTTGCCGATCTCGTGGCGTTCGGCTTCGAACTGCGGCTTCACCAGAGCGACCAGTCGAGCCTCCGGCTTCGTGAGGTCCAGCGCCGTGTCCAGCACCTTGGCAAGCCCGATGAAGCTCGCATCGCAAACGATGATGTCGACGGGCGCGGTCACGATCTCGTTCGTCAGGTAGCGGGCGTTGGTCTGCTCGTGCACGACCACCCGAGGATCGCTCCGCAGCTTCCAGGCTAGCTGGTTGGTGCCGCTGTCCACGGCGAACACCTTTGCCGCCCCTTTGTGCAGCAGAACGTCCGTGAAGCCTCCGGTGGACGAGCCCACATCCAGAGCAACCGCTCCGGCCACGTCCCAGCCGAACGTCTCCAGCGCGTGCGCAAGCTTGATGCCCCCTCTCGAAACCCAGGGATGCTCCTTGCCCCGCACCTCCAGCGGCGCCTCCTGGCCAAGCGCCTGCCCCGCCTTCTCAATCTTGCGCTCGCCCGAGAACACCAGCCCCGCAAGAATCAACGCCTGCGCCTTCGCCCGGCTCTCCACCAGCCCCCGGTCGACGAGCATCTGGTCGACGCGTAGCTTGTTCAAGATTGACGACTCCGTCGGTCCACGCGGAGGCGCGGAGACGCGGAGGGGGCGGGACGATTCACCTTGAGCGGGGTACTGCCTCGCAAGCCGAGTATCCGCTGCAGCCCGACGGGCTGCCTTATAGCGACAACGTTTCCTCCGAGTTCAGACACCCGCTCCGTACCCTCCGCGTCTCCGCGCCTCCGCGTGAACCCCTTCTCCCTAACCCCAACCCCAAGCATCGAGAAGCAGTTGCAGTTTTTGCATCTTATTTGTCTATCTTTGCGATTGAGAATAGCTCGGCCTCCTACCACTTCCAGCCGCGGAGCAAGGCTCCACAACCAAGATCGGGGAACTAAAATGGCAATTCTGGAAAAGGCGACGGTGACCTTCGTGTCGCTTGCCGCTCAGGTCCTGATCGTCGCCACGGTCTTCATCTGAAGACTCGATGATCGAATGCAGGCCGCCGGCTGATTTCCGGCGGCTTTTGCATGTCCGGCTGCCTAGGCACTCGCTTCCGCGATCCCGACGCTGTTCTTCCGAAGCGCCTTCAGCACCGTGTCCACCATAGCGTCCGCATCCAGGCCCGCCTCGGCATATTGCTTTTCCGGCTTGTCCTGGTCCTGGAAGAGATCGGGCAGGCGCATCGTGCGCAGCTTCAGGCCGGCATCGATCAGGCCCTCGTCGCTGGCGAGCGTGAGCACATGGGCTCCGAAGCCTCCGACCGCCGCCTCTTCCACGGTTACCGCAACCTCGTGGCTGGTTAGCAGCTTGCGGATCAGCTCCTCGTCGAGCGGCTTTGCAAAGCGCAGGTCGGCCACGGTGGTGCTGAGGCCCCTGCTTTCCAGCAGATCGGCCGCCTTCTGAGCCTCCTCCAGCCGAGTGCCGAGCGAGAGGATCGCCACCTTCTTGCCTTCCCTGACGACCCGGCCCTTGCCGATCTCGAGCCGCTCCGGGACCTGCGGAAGCTCGAGCCCAAGCCCGTTGCCGCGCGGATAGCGAACCGCGATCGGCCCCGTGTCGTGAAGCGCCATGGTGTGCACCATGTTGACCAGCTCGACCTCGTCCGCGGCCGCCATCACCACGAAATTGGGAAGGGTGCACAGATAGGCGAGATCGAAGCTTCCGGCATGGGTCGCTCCGTCCGCTCCGACCAGGCCGGCCCGGTCGAGCCCGAAGCGCACAGGCAAATTCTGGATCGCCACGTCGTGAACGACCTGATCGTAAGCGCGCTGCAGGAAGGTGGAATAGATGGCGCAGAAGGGGCGGTAGCCCTGCGCCGCGAGCCCAGCCGCGAACGTCACCGCATGCTGCTCCGCGATGCCGACATCGAAGGTGCGTTCGGGAAAGCGCTCCTGGAACTTGTCGAGCCCTGTGCCCGACGGCATTGCGGCGGTGATCGCAACCACCTTCTCGTCGCGCTCCGCCTCCCGGATCAGAGCCTTGGCGAAGACGGCGGTATAGCTTGGAGGCCCGGCCGGAGCTTTCGCCTGCTCACCGGAGACGACGTCGAACTTCTGCACTCCGTGGTACTTGTCCGCCGCGGCTTCGGCGGGCCCGTACCCCTTGCCCTTCTTGGTGACGACATGGACAAGCATCGGCCCCTCGTCGGCGTCGCGCACATTCTCGAGAACTTCGACCAATTGCTCGACGTTGTGGCCGTCCACCGGCCCGACATAGTAGAAGCCCAGCTCCTCGAAGAGCGTCCCGCCCGTCGCCAGGCCGCGGGCATATTCCTCCACCTTTCGGGCGGTCCGGTGGAGCGGGTCGGGCAACTTCCTGGCGAAGCGCTGGGCAAGCTGCCGCACGGTCAGGTATTTGTTCGAGGAAACGAGGCGGGCCAGGTAGTTGGACAGCCCTCCTACCGGCGGAGCGATCGACATGTCGTTGTCGTTGAGAATGACGACCAGCCGGTTGCCCGCCGCCTCGGCGTTGTTCATCGCCTCGTAGGCCATTCCGGCGCTCATCGCGCCGTCGCCGATCACCGCGATCGCCTTGCCGGGCGCACGTGCAAGCTTGTTCGCGGTCGCGAACCCGAGAGCCGCGGAAATGGACGTGGAGCTGTGCGCCGCCCCGAACGGGTCGTACTCGCTCTCGCTCCGCTTGGTGAAGCCGCTCAGGCCGCCGCCCATTCGCAAGGTCCGGATCCTGTCGCGGCGGCCGGTGATGATCTTGTGCGGGTAGCATTGGTGGCCGACGTCCCAGATCAGCCGGTCCCTCGGGGTGTCGAACACGTAGTGGATCGCGACCGTCAGCTCGACCACTCCGAGCCCCGCGCCAAGATGCCCGCCGGTGACCGAGACTGCCGAGATCGTCTCGGCCCGAAGCTCGTCGGCGAACTGTCGAAGCTGCTCCTTCTCCAGGTCGCGAAGCTGATCGGGCGTCTCCACCGTGTCGAGAAGCGGCGTTGCAGGACGGTCGGTCATTCGAAATCCTCTTAGGGCCGGCCCTTAGCGCCGAAGGCGCCCGCTGTCGAACCCGAACGGCTCATCTGCGCCTGTTCAAGCAGCAGCCATGCCGGCAGCCCGGATGAGCGCCATGAGCGATTTGTGAGGCTTTGCTGAAAAGCGGCTTCGAACCGCCTCTTGCGAGGCTCAGTTGCACTCGCCGCAGCGGCCGCGCACTTCGATCACCGGCCGCTCCGGAGCGAAGCCGGCCTTCTTGGCCGCATCCCTAACGCCGCCCGACAGGCTGTCGTTGTCGAGATGGGTCGTCTGCCCGCAATTATCGCAGATCAGGAAGATGCAGTCGTGGAGGCAGTCGGGGTGGTCGTTCGCCACATAGGCGTTGGCGCTCTCGACCCGGCGGGCGAGGTTGGCGCTGACGAACAGGTCGAGGATCCGGTAGACGCTGTTCGCGGCGACTCGCCGCCCCTGCTCCTTGGAAACCTTGTCGGCGATGTCGTACGCGGAAGCGGGCTTGTCGAAGCTCGCAAGGGCCTCGAACACCGCGGCCCGCATCTGGGTCCACTGCTCGCCCGATTTCTCCATCGTGGTCTTGGCGGCGCTGGAAAGCGACTCGCCTTCGTGTGAATGGTGGACGTGGGCCATAGGCGCTAAAGGTAGGGACTCGGCCCCTCGGCGGCAAGCTTCAGATCACCGCCCGGCGGTTGAGATCATGCCCCAGCGCGAGGATCGCCACTCCAACGATCGTGTAGACCGCTTCCATGCCGTCGTGCGGCATTGTGAGGGCTCCGGCCATCACTCCGAGCCCGAGCCCTCCGACCGCGACCGGCATCATGAAGCCGTGCTCGATCACCCCCCGCCCGAGAGCCACCACCCCAAGCGCGATCGCCAGAACCAGCCCCACTTCGTGGAAGATGGGACTCAAAAGCAGTCCGCCTGCGGCCGACAGCATCGCCAGGAACACCGCGCTCGCAAGGCAATGGACCAGGCACAGGCCCGACAGACCCATGGCCAGCCGGTCGATCACACCACCCTTCACCGAATTCGCGAACATGCACTCTTCCTTCAGCAGCCTTTATAGGGCTGCACGTCGAGAGATACAATATAACATTTGGCGAAAAGTTGCATTGGCAGGACGGCCTCCACGCGCCATATCGCGGCCATGCCTTCAGCCGCCATTCCTTCAGCCGCTCCGGCGCGCCGGCCGCGCCCCGGAGCGATCGCCGACTGGCTGCTGTTCGTGGCGGCGCTGGTGCTCGCGATGATCGTGGTTGGCGGGATCACGCGGCTCACCGAGTCGGGCCTTTCCATCACCCGCTGGGAGCCGGTTTCCGGAGCGATCCCGCCTCTGACCGCCGAAGCATGGGAGGCGCAGTTCGAGGCTTACAAGCAGAGCCCGCAGTACGAGAAGATCAACCAGGGCATGTCGCTCGGCGAGTTCAAGGACATCTTCTTCTGGGAATATGTCCACCGGCTGCTCGGGCGGCTGATCGGCCTCGCCTTCGCTCTTCCGCTGGCCTGGTTCGCCTGGAAGCGTGCGATCCCGCGGGGCTACGGCTGGAAGCTGGTGGCACTTCTGGCGTTGGGGGGCTTGCAGGGCTTCATCGGCTGGTGGATGGTCGCCTCCGGCCTCGTCGACCGGCCGGAGGTCAGCCACATCCGGCTTGCGGTCCACCTGCTCACGGCTTTCCTGATTTTCGGCGGCCTCGTCTGGACGGCGCTGGATCTTCGCCGGCTCGCCGCCGACGGACAGGGGCGCCCGGCGCGGATGCCCACCATCGCTATCTGGACCCTCTCCGCGCTCGGCCTCCAGTTCCTGTTCGGCGCCTATGTGGCCGGGCTGGAGGCAGGCTATGCGTTCAACAGCTGGCCGAAGATGGGGGAGCAATGGTATCCTTCCGAGGCGCCGATGCTTCAGCCGTTCCTCGCCAATTTCGTCGACAACCCGATCATGGTCCAGTTCGTCCACCGATGGCTGGCGTTCGTGGTCGGCGCCTTTGCGGTGGCGCTCTCAGTGGAGGCATGGCGCCGCGGCTTCACGGTGGCGGCGGCGGTCGTTCTGGTCTCCATAGCAGTGCAGATCCTGCTCGGGATCGCGACTATCCGGACCGGGGTGGAGCTGTGGATCGGAGTGGCTCACCAGGGCATGGCCGCATTGCTGCTGGCGGCAATCCTGTTCGTCGCCCACCGACTGGGGCAGGGACTCCGATGAGCGGCATCGTCAGCGTCTACTCGACCTTCGGTTCCGACGAGGAGGCTCGGCGCATCGGCAGGCAGGTGGTCGAAGAGCGCCTTGCCGCCTGCGTCAACATTCTCGGCCCCTGCCATTCCATCTACCGCTGGCAGGGCCAGATCGAGGAGGCGGGCGAGGTCGCGGCGATCTTCAAGACGGCGGCAGGCAAGGCGGAGGCCCTCGTTGCCCGGATCGCCGAGCTGCACAGCTATGACGTGCCCGCTGCGGTCGTGTGGCCCATTGCCGACGCCTCGCAAGCCTACACTGCTTGGGTCACGGAGGAAGCACGGTAACATAGTACCTTTCAGCAAAGCCCCGCTTTGCTTGACTTTTTCAGGCCCTCCTGCCATTCGCCCGCCACCGGCGCCGCTCCCCATGTGAGCGGCGCAGTTCATTTTACAAAGGTCCAAGCCCATGAAGGCGCTGTTGAAGACCACCAAGCCGGCGAAACCCGCCGAGGTGGAGAAGAAGTGGCATTTGATCGATGCCGATGGCCTCGTGGTCGGGCGTCTCGCCTCCCTCGTCGCCAACATCCTGCGCGGCAAGCATAAGCCGAGCTACACCCCGCACGTCGATTGCGGCGACCATGTCGTCATCATCAACGCGGACAAGGTGCGCTTCACCGGCAAGAAGATGACCGACAAGGTCTATTACAAGCACACCGGCTATGTCGGCGGAATCAAGTCGACGACGCCCGAGAAGGTGCTCGAGGGACGCTTCCCCGAGCGTGTGCTTGAAAAGGCGATCGAGCGCATGATCCCGCGCGGGCCGCTCGGCCGCGACCAGATGCGCGCACTTCACCTCTATGCCGGAACCGAGCATCCGCACGGCGGCCAGAACCCCGAAACCCTCGACGTGGCGGGAATGAACCGCAAGAACAAGGTTGGTGCCTGATGTCCGACAATCGTCAATCGCTTTCCGATCTCGCGAAGCTCACGGAAGCCCCCGCGGCTGACGCTCCGGCCGCGGATGCACCCGCTGCTGACGCTCCCGCTGGCGCTCCCGCTGCTGACGCCGCCACCGATGCTCCTGCCGCAGCCCCGGAAGGCGGAGACCGCGACCGCGACGGCCGCCGCCGCCGCGACGAGCCGGTCAACGATCACGGAGTCTCTACCCAGGGCCCGCAGATCCAGGCAGTGCTTCGCGAGCAGCAGCTCGACAAGCAGGGCCGGGCCTACGCCACCGGCCGCCGCAAGGACGCGGTCGCCCGGGTGTGGCTGAAGCCCGGCACCGGCAAGATCACCGTCAACGGCCGCGACCAGGACGTGTATTTCGCCCGTCCGACGCTGCGCCTCGTCATCAACCAGGTGTTCGACATCACCGAGCGCCGGGGTCAGTACGACGTCGTCGCCACCGTCAAGGGCGGCGGGCTTTCCGGCCAGGCCGGAGCGGTCCGCCACGGAATCTCGACCGCCCTCACCCGCTACGAGCCGGAGCTTCGAACCACCGTGAAACGTGGGGGCTTCCTCACCCGCGATCCGCGAGTGGTCGAGCGCAAGAAGTACGGCAAGGCGAAGGCTCGCCGCAGCTTCCAGTTCTCGAAGCGCTGATCTCTTCCCTCCCCTCCCTTTCAAGGGAGGGGCCGGGGGTGGGTGCCGGCCAAGCAAGCCACAGAAAATCAGGCGGTCCGGAACTTCCGGGCCGCCTTTTTCTTGTCTAGGCGGACCTCCAGGGAGCGACGGAATGAAGAAAGGCTATATCGACAATATCGACCAGGCGACGGTTGAGAACGAGGATTTCCGCCGGGTGCTCTATACGGGCAAGTACCTGCAGCTGGTTCTGATGACGCTCCAGCCCGGCGAGGAGATCGGCTCCGAGGTCCACGAGGACCACGACCAGTTCTTCCGGATCGAGGAAGGGCGGGGCGAGGTCCACATCGACCGCAAGGTGACCCCCATCGAAGACGATTTCGCGGTGATCGTACCCGCGGGTGCACTCCACAACGTGATCAATACCGGGGACAGGCCGCTTCGCCTCTACACCATTTACGGCCCGCCCGAGCACAAGCACGGCACCGTCCACGCCGCCAAGGCCGACGAGCAGGAAGAGCATTTCGACGGCCAGACCTCGGAGTAGCCCCTCCCCGTCATTGCGACCCCCGGACTTGATCCGGGGAAGCAATCCAGTGGCTCGGAGCTGGGCTGGATTGCTGCGTCGCTACGCTCCTCGCACTGACGGAACGGGGTTCAGCTCTGCCGCAGGTCCTTGAGGAATTCCCGCACCCGCTTGGCGTTCACTCCGACGTCGCTTCCGCCGACTCGGCTGATCGAGCGCATGTCCACGAGCGTCCCCTTCCCGTCCGGAGCCTTGCGTGCGCGGACCACCACATCGTCCTTGAAACGGAAGAAGCGAGTCGTCTCGGTCGCCTCCAGGGTCCCGCGCGGCGGATCGACATGGGCGATCTGCCAGCCGCGCTTGTCGGCCAGAGCCTGCGCCTTGCCCACGGTCTCCTCCACGGTCCAGGGCACCCGGATCGGCTTCAGGTCGCCATAGGCTTCGCGGTGGATCGCCTTCCACCTCTCCTCGGGCTCCAGCGCCTTGAGGTCCGGCCGGTCCATGTCCGGCACCTTTTCCAAATTGTCCTCGCGGACCTGGAGCGCCCGAAACTGCGGCAGGTCTTCAAGGTCGGTCGCAACGTCGTGAATTGCCGGCACGGTCCGGGCGGTTCGGATCTGCATCCCCAGATAGCCGACGAACAGCAACGCCACCGCAAGCGCAAGCACGTTTCGGGTTCGAAGCCCCGGCACCCTCGCCCGCTGGCTCATTACCAGAGCGACGATCGCGAGCACCCCGCCCGCGATCGCGGCGAAGAAGGCATAGCGCAGGATCGTGAACCCGGTCCGGAAGTCCCAAGCCCCCTGCCCGCTCCCCAAGGCCGCGATCAGCGCCGCCGCGACCCCGCCGATGCTCAGCACCAGCGCGAGCCATGTCAGCCGCCGTGCCCACCTCCCTTTGCCGGCCGCAGGTCTGCTCGCCGCTGTCGCCATTCCGTCCTCCTTAAGCAGCCGCCGTTTTGGGCCTCCAGGCCGCTCTCGACAAGCCCCGCCCGCCTGTCCTATGCCGCCCCTCCAGCGCGGGTGTAGCTCAATGGTAGAGCTCTTGCTTCCCAAGCAAGTGACGGGGGTTCGATTCCCCTCACCCGCTCCAGCTTAAATCGCGTCCCGCGCCACCTCGCGCCCCTCCGCCTCCAGCCGCTCCACCAGATCTGCGAAGCAGCGGTCAACCGCCTCCTGGCTGGTGCTTCGGATCACGAAGTTCGCTCCTCCTCGGCCATCCTTGAAGAAGGGGTAGCTTCCGATCTGGCAGCCTTGGTGCGCTTTCTCGGTTTCCGCGAGAAGCTCCGCCACCTCGCTTTCGGCGACTCGGCAGCCGACCGTCCGGGAAAGCAGCGGCCGCCCACCCTCGATCGTCCCGGACAGCGCCTCCAGCATCAACGTTGCGATGTGCGGCACTCCGGCCAGGATGAAGACGTTGCCGATCCGGATACCGGGCGCGCCCGACAGGCGGTTCTCAATCAGCTCCGCTCCCTCAGGCACGCGCGCCATCCGGAGCCGAGCCTCGGAGACGCCGCCCTTGTCGGCGTAATAAGCTTCCAGAATAGCCCGCGCCCTCGGATGGACTACCACCCCCACTCCGAACGCCGCGGCGATGGCGTCGACGGTGATGTCGTCATGGGTGGGGCCGATTCCTCCGGTGGTGAACAGATAGTCGTTAGCGGAGCGGAGCGCGTTCACCGCCTCGACGATCTTCTCCTCGACGTCCGGAACCACCCGAACTTCGGTAAGTCGCACGCCCTGCAGGTTCAGCCAGGTCGCGACCTGCGCGATGTTGCGGTCCTGCGTGCGGCCGGAGAGGATTTCGTCGCCGATGATGCACAGCCCCGCGGTCCAGATCCGTTCCTCAGCCATTGGCCTCGTATCGCCTCCTTCCTGCACCGCGGTTTTCGAACGTGCCTGGGGCGGCGTTGTTGCCGGCCTCTGCAGGGGCTATATGGGAAAAGATGATTGAGCTTAATACCGTGGATCGAGACCGTGCCGTCGTCGGGCATAGCGGCGCCATCAGGCTTTACGGGGCTGAGGGCTTCGAAGGCATGCGCGCCGCGGGACGCCTTGCGGCCGAAATCCTCGATTCGCTCGTGCCGCACGTTGTCCCCGGAGTCACCACGCAGGAAATCGACGACATAGTCTACCGGCTGACGACGGAGGCGGGCGCAATCCCCGCAACGCTTGGCTACCGCGGCTACACGAAGAGCTGCTGCACCTCCATCAACCACGTCGTCTGCCACGGAATCCCCGGTGAGCGGGCGCTCAAGGAGGGCGACATCGTCAATATCGACGTAACCCCGATCCTGAACGGCTGGCACGGCGACAGCAGCCGGATGTACCTGGTCGGCGACGTGCCGGTGAAGGCGAAGAGGCTGGTCCAGGTCACCTACGAGTGCCTGATGCTTGGGCTGGAACAGGCAAAGCCCGGCAATCACCTGGGGGACATAGCACACGCCATCCAGAGCCATGCCGAGGCGCACCGCTATGGAGTGGTGCGCGATTTCTGCGGCCACGGAGTCGGCCGAAACTTCCACGAGGCGCCCGAGGTTGTCCATGCCGGGCGGCCGGGCACGGGTCCAGAGCTGAAGCCGGGCATGATCTTTACCGTCGAGCCCATGATCAACATCGGCAAGCCTGCCTGCAAGGTGCTGGACGACGGCTGGACCGCCGTCACCCGCGACCGCTCGCTATCGGCGCAGTTCGAACATTCGATCGGAATCACAGAGACCGGTTGCGAGATCTTCACCAAAAGCCCGAGAGGCTGGGACTCCCCGCCCTACGTCTAGGACGTGCGGATATCCCCCAGGCTGGCTGCGAGCTCGCGCACCAAATGGGCCTGGCGCGATACCCCGATCTTCTCGAAGACCATCTTCAGGTGGGATTTAGCGGTGTTGATGGAAATGCCGAGCTGTTCGGCCGCTTCGGCAAGAGTGGCGCCCTGGTACAGCCGGATCGCGAGCTCAGCCTCGGCGCCGGTCAGATGGTACAGGGCCTTGAGCGATTCCGCTGCGGGGATCGAGCGACGTTCCGGGTCCTGGATGTGCACTGCGGCCATCGGATCACCCCGAACTCCGCATGCCAGCGGCATCGGCTCGGCAGCCGGAATGACCCGGACGGCGTAGGAGGCGGCGAAGGAGGGCCGGCTGACCGAGAGCGATCCGCCCGAGCTGGGCGCCTGCCCTTGCGCCGACAGGGCCGCTTCCCGCACCAGCAGGCGGAGACGCGAATTCTCGTCCGCTCTCGATGCATGAAGGTGCCCCTGGGCCACTCCGAGGCCATCGCGGGCAGCCAGTATCCGGTCCCCCTCGCGGTTGGTGAAGCAGATCCGCCCCTCGGAATTGAGGAGGATCACCCCCCTGTCCATCGAGTCGAGGACCATGGACCCCGCCCGAGCAAGGGCCAGCTCCCGCTGGACGGTGAGAGCGCAGTGAAGGTGCGGCGCCACCTGTGCGAGGAGCTCGACCTCTTCCGTCCTGAAGTCCCCAGCCGCGGCACCGCGCCCGAGCGTTAGGCTGATCGCCCGCTCGCTGCTCGCCTCCAGGACTACGGTCATCGGGTGGCGCACTCCGCAAGGGCGCAGGGCCTCCGCGAACAGCGAGCTTTCCAGGAGCACCTTCTCCGGCACCACCGAGCTCAGGACTACCGGCTTGAACTGGATTCCGCCGCCACTTTCCCGAAGCAGGCGGCTCACCGTCGAGAAGACCGGATTGGCCTCCGCCGTCGCAAGCGGGCCGTTGATCAGCCCAAGAGCGGACGGGTCTACGCCATGGGCGGAAAGGTGGAATCGTCCGCCCGTCCTGGGAGTGGTCCCGATCAGGACGACGGAGCCGCGGGTGGCATCGCTGAGGCGCGCAAGGGCGCCGCTCCAGCCATCGGGTGAAGTGACGGCGGAACTTATCGTGTGAATCAACTCGAAGACGTGGTGGTTTGCCATAATCCACCTCCCCCCTCGGCTATGATATTGGCAGGATAAGTAAATTCTGTAAACGCGGTCCGTCAGCGGCCTCGCGGCCCTCCGCGGCGGCCGGATTTGGTTGCTTGCACGGCTGTCCATCGCCGATAGGCTGGTCCTGCGGCGGCGAAGCAAGGGGATTCGCGTGAAGAAGATCGAAGCGGTGATTAAGCC
>DASYWC010000091.1:0-1531 GCA_035936615.1 Allosphingosinicella sp.
CCGGTGAGGTCGCCAACCATCTTCGCGTGAAGGAAATAGTGCTGCATGAAGCGCTCTACGGGAGACTTGCCGGGCCGGTCGGCATAGCCCATCCGGGCCGCGATCTCGCGCTGGTAGTCGAACGTCAGGCGGTCGTCGGCACGGCCGGTGATCAGGTGCAGGTGACACCGGACCGCCCACAGGAAGCGTTCGGCGCGCTGGAACTGGCGGAGCTCCTGCGGCGATAGCAGCCCTTGCTCGACAAGCTCGGGCAGAGAGCGCACCTGATAGGCGTACTTGCCGATCCAGAACAGGGTGTGGAGATCGCGAAGCCCGCCTTTGCCTTCCTTCACGTTGGGCTCCACCAGGTAGCGGCTGTCGCCCATCCGCTTGTGCCGAGCGTTGCGCTCACCGAGCTTCTCGGTCACGAACTGAGCCGCGTTTCCGGCGACGACCTTGCTCCAGAACTGCGCATGCACTTCGTCGAACAACTGCTCGTCGCCCCAGAGGTAGCGGGATTCTAGCATCGCCGTTCGGACGGTGTGGTCGGATGAGGCGATTCGAACCACATCGTCGAGGGAGCGGCTGGAGTGGCCGACCTTCAGCCCGAGGTCCCAAAGGAGGTAGAGGGTGGCCTCGATCACCTGCTCGGTCCAGCCGGTCGCCTTCCAGGGGGTGACGAAGGCGATGTCGACGTCGGAGTGGAGCGCCATCTCGCCGCGCCCGTAGCCGCCCACGGCCATCAGCAGCAGCCGCTCGGACGCGGTCGGGTTGCTCAGCGGGTAAAGGCGGGTGGAGGTGAAGTCGTAGGCGAGGCGCAGGATCTGGTCGGTGAGGAACGCATAGGCGGCGGCGGTTTCGCTCCCCTGGTACGGCTTCTCCTCCAGCCGCCGCGCGATCTCCGCACGGCCATCCGCCAGCGCCTGCTTGAGGAGGGAGGTGACTTGGCCGCGCGGGTCCTTGCCGGTGGCGGCGGCTTCTATCTCCTCCGCAAGCGCTCGGCGGTCGATGATCGCTCGGCGATTGGGGATCGAGGAATAGCGCGTGGCCATGGGTGGAACTTAAGCCATGAAAGCGGCAATACCAATCCGCTCATCCGTTGTGACCCTAACCCGCTCATCCTGAGTAGCCGGTGAGCCTGTCGAACCGGCGTATCGAAGGACGCACCTGGTCCTTCGATACGGGCCTTCGACTTCGCTCAGTCCCTACTCAGGATGAGCGACAGGGGGAGCCGGGGCAGGCTTACTCCTGCTCCGCCGCAAGCCGCTTCAGTTGATAGACGAGCTCCAGCGCCTCGCGCGGGCTCAGCGCATCCACGTCCACCTCCGAGATTGCGGCAAGCAGAGGATCCGGCGCCTTTTCCTCCTGAGCGGCGGCTGCGAACAGCGGCAGGTCGTCGAGACCGGCGGCAATGCCTCCGGTCGCGGCGCGGCCCTCCTCAAGCTTAGCGAGCACTGCTCGGGCCCGGGCGAGCACGGGCGGCGGAAGGCCGGCGAGCTTGGCGACTGCCAGGCCGTAGCTTCGGTCGGCGGGGCCGCTGGCGAGCTCGTGG
>DASYWC010000092.1:0-24492 GCA_035936615.1 Allosphingosinicella sp.
GCCCCGCCGGCGGCAAGGTCGGTCAGCGACGACAGATCGTATTTGTCCCTGTCGGGATGCTGCATCAGCTCCAGGCTCATCGTCGGCACCCCTACGAAATAGGTCACCGTCTCCTGCTCGATCAGACGAAGCGCCTCCCCCGGATCCCATTTCGCCATCAGGACCATGGTCCGCCCGATGACGAAGCTGTTGAGCATTACCGGCACTTCGCCCGTCACGTGGAAGAGCGGCACGTTGACCAGCGTCTTGGGCGGGTTGACCGGTGGCTGCCCCTCGCTCTCCTTGATCCCAAGCAGGGTCATCAGCCCGAGCGAGTAGGCATAGACTCCGGTCGTCACCGCCCGATGCGTCGACACCGCTCCCTTGGCTGCCCCTGTCGAGCCCGAGGTGAACAGGATGGTCGCGTCGTCCTCCGGCCCGACCTGCGGAAGCTCTCCCTCCGCGCTGCCCCGCTCGAGCAAGGGCGCGAGCGCCTCGTCGATCCTCTTTTCCACCGGAAGCACCACGGTTGAAAGCGACAGGCCCGTCGCCTCCAGCCGCTTGGCCCGCGGAGGGTCGGCGATGATCAGCTTCGGCTCGGTAAGGTCGATCCCGTGCTTGAGCTCGTCCGTCAGCCACCAGCCGTTGACGAGCACCGCGATGCCGCCTGCCTTCAGGACCGCCATGTAGGTGACGATCCAGGCCGGGGCGTTGCGCATCGCGATCGCTACCCGGTCGCCCTTCCCGATCCCGAACCCGCCGGCGAGCGCCCGTGCGAGCCGGTCGGAATGCGCCTTGAGGTCGGGAAAGCTCAGCCGCTCCCCATCCGCGATCACCGCTTCCCTGTCGGCGTAAAGCGCGCAAAAGGCGTCGAACAGCCCGGGCAGGGTCGGCGGCAGGTTGGTGACGATGGCCCGCCCCTGCTCGTCCGCGCCGATCTGGACTCGTCCGCCGGGCCCGATCACCGCCTCCAGCACCGCATCGAACTTGCGGTCTAGTACGCTAGGCATGCCTGCTCCTCTACTCTTCCCGTTTGTTTTGCCCGCTACTATGAGGGCTGAAATCACGGAACGCTAGCTAGCGTTCCCAACATTAGTCGGAACCGTTTTCCGAGCCGCCGGTGTTCCACCGGCTCGAAAACGGTTCGGGGGGAAAGCCTTGTTCGATCCAGCCTTAGCAGCAGTCGCGGTTGACGCTACGTCAGCCTTGAGATGGGAGAGCCTCGGCCTCGATCCGGTCGCTCTGGACCTCGGCTTCTTCCAGCTGCGATGGTACTCGCTCGCCTATCTGGCCGGAATCGCGCTCGGCTGGTGGTACCTCCTGAAGCTGATCGAACGGCCGGGCGCTCCGATGGCCCGGCGGCACGCCGACGACATGGTCTTCTACGCCACGCTCGGGATCCTGCTCGGCGGGCGGCTCGGCTACGTGATCTTCTACAGGCCCTCCTACTATCTTGAGAACCCCGTCGAGATCCTGCAGCTCTGGGACGGTGGAATGTCGTTCCACGGCGGAGTCATCGGAGTCTCGCTCGGGATCCTCTACATGGCCCGAAAGCAGGGGCTTCAGTGGCTCCGGATCCACGATTACGTGGCCTGCTGCGTCCCGTTCGGCCTCTTCTTCGGGCGCCTCGCCAACTTCGTAAACGGCGAGCTTTGGGGACGCGGGCCCACCGACGTGCCCTGGGCGATGATCTTCCCCACCGGCGGCGAGGTCCCGAGGCACCCGAGCCAGCTCTACGAGGCCGGGCTGGAAGGCCTGCTCCTCGGAATCATCCTCTGGTACGCCTTCTGGAAGACCGACGCCCGCTACCAGCCGGGCAAGCTGGTCGGAATCTTCATCCTCGGCTACGGCATCGCGCGCTTCCTGGTGGAGCTGGTGCGCCAGCCCGACCGCGGCCTTGAGAGCCTCCCCTGGGGCCTCAGCATGGGCCAGACCCTCACGGTCCCCATGATCCTGGGCGGAATCTACCTGATTGCAACCGCCAAGGGCCGCCGCCAGCGAGTCGAACCGATCGCCGGCCATGAAAGCGTCGCCTGAGCCGGAAGATCTGACGGAAAGGCTGGCGCGGCTGATCGACACCAGCGGACCGATCTCGGTCGCCCATTACATGGCCGAAGCCAACGCGCATTATTACGCCGCCCGCGACCCGTTCGGGGCGGCAGGCGATTTCACCACCGCGCCCGAGATCAGCCAGATGTTCGGCGAGCTGGCCGGACTCTGGCTCGCGGACCTGTGGCACCGCGCGGGAGCGGCCGCGGACGCCTGCTATGTCGAGCTCGGCCCCGGCCGCGGCACGCTCGCTGCCGACGCGCTCCGCTCAATGCGCATGGCGGGGCTCCAACCGCCGGTCCATTTCGTGGAGACCAGCCCGGTGCTCCGCGAAACCCAGCGGGCGCGGGTGCCGAATGCGCATTGGCACGACGACCCCTCCACCCTCCCCGACGACGCTCCGCTTCTGATCCTCGCCAATGAGTTCTTCGACGCGCTCCCGGTCCGCCAGCTGGCGGCGAGCGATCGGGGCTGGCACGAACTGCTGGTCACGCACGAGGGCGGCCGCTTCGCCCGCATTCCGGGCCGGCTCATTCCCGCGCCCCTCCCACAGGCCGAGCCCGGAACCATCGTCGAGACCTCGCCCGCCTCCCTATCGGTGGTGCGCGAGCTTGTGCAGCGCCTCTCCGCACAGGGAGGAGCCGCCCTGATCGTCGACTACGGCCATGACCACTCCGGCACCGGTGACACTATTCAGGCGGTCGAGCGGCACGGCTTCGCCGACCCGTGGGAACGTCCGGGGACACGCGATCTCACCGCCCACGTCGATTTCTCCGCCTTGAAGCTGGCGGCCGAAGGCGAAGGCGCCAGCGCCTTCGGCCCCACGACCCAAGGCGAGTGGCTAGGGCGGATGGGAATAGACATCCGCTCCGCGCGCCTCGCCAAAGCCGCTCCCGAGCGCTCCGACGAAATCGAGACGGCCCGGCTGCGGCTCACCGCCCTGGATCAGATGGGAAGTCTGTTCAAGGTCCTCGCGTTGACCGCCCCCGACTGGCCCGCCCCGGCAGCCTTCGAATGAAGCCGATGGTTGGAAGCCGTTCCGGCGAGGGCCATATCCTTGGCCTGGACCTGAAGGAGACGAGGTGACTGTAGAGCCGTTCCGGGCACGGACTTTGGAGGGCATGCCGCACGGCTTCCTCGGCCGCAAGGGCGGGGTATCCGGAGGCGTATGCGCGGGCCTCAACGTCGGCCTCGGGTCCGGCGATGACCGCGACGCGATCCAGGAAAACCGCCGCCTCGCCGTGGAAGCGGTGGCCCCTTGGGCCAAGTTGGTCACTCTGCACCAGGTCCACTCGCCAACGGCAATCGCAGTCACCGCCCCCTTTCCCGAGGACGAGCGGCCGCATGCCGACGCGCTGGTGACAGACCGCCCCGGCCTTGCGCTGGGCATCCTCACCGCCGACTGCACCCCGGTCCTGTTCGCCGACAGGGAAGCCGGCGTGGTGGGCGCCGCCCATGCCGGCTGGAAGGGCGCGCTTGGCGGAGTGGTCGCAGCCACAGTGGAAGCGATGGAGGCTCTCGGAGCCGCCCGCGACAATATCGCAGCCGCGGTCGGCCCCACCATCGCCCGCAAATCCTACGAAGTGGACGATGCCTTCTTCCGCCGCTTCGCCGAGGCCGATGCTGCGAACGAGCGCTTCTTCTCCGGCGGCAGGGAGGGCCATCACCAGTTCGACCTGGAGGGCTATGTCGTCTCCCGCCTCGCCGAGGCCGGAGTGACGCGGATCCAGGCCCTCGGCCTCGACACCTATTCCAACCCCGACCTCTTCTACAGCTATCGCCGAGCCACCCACTGCGGCGAGCCCGACTACGGGCGGCAGATCTCGCTGATCGCCCTGCCGACCTGATACTCTAGCCACCCGCGCCGCCTCGTGGCATCACCCGCTCCAGCATAAGGGGGAAGGATGGCCGGACGCTGGGGCCTTTGGGGCGGGCTGCTCCTGTTCACGATCATGCTTGTTGCGCCCGCTCCCGAAGGGATGCCGCTCGCCGCCTGGCATGCCGCCGCAGTGATCGCTCTGATGGCGACCTGGTGGATGACGCAGGCGCTTCCGCTCACCGTCACCGCCCTGGTGCCCTTCCTCGCATTCCCGCTGCTCGGGATCATGAACGCGAGCGAGACCGCGGCCTCCTACTACTCGCCGATCCTGTTCCTGGTGCTGGGCGGAGCGATGATCGCCCTCGCCATCGAACGCACCGGCCTTCACCGCCGCCTCGCTCTCGGCATCGTCTCGCGCGGCGGAGGCACCCCTGGAGCCTTGCTGTTCGCGTTCATGATGGCGACCGCGATCCTCAGCATGATCGTCTCCAACACCGCCACCACCCTGATTATGGTTCCGATCGCGGTCGCCGTGCTCCGCGCGGGAGGCGCCCGCGAGGGCCAGACCGACGGCCTTCCCGGCGCTCTGGTCATGGGGATCGCCTTTGCAGCCTCGATCGGAGGCCTCGGAACCCTGGTCGGCTCCCCCACCAACGCCATCGCCGCCGGCATCATCGAGCGCACAACTGCGCTCCGCCTCGATTTCCTGACCTGGGCCCTCTACGGCCTGCCGCTGGTCTTCGCCTCCATTCCCCTGTGCTGGCTGATCCTGATGAAGGTCCAGCGGGTTGGGCCGCAGGATTTCGACGCCGAGGCCGCGACATCGGGGATCGGTGAGGCCAGCCCCTGGAGCCTCGCTGAAAAAAGGCTGGTGCCGCTGGTGGCGGCGGTGGTTCTCGCCTGGATCGCGGTTCCGTTCCTCTCGCCCTTGCTCCCCAAGGATTCGCTCACGGACGGAACGGTCGCGATCTTCGGCGCTCTCCTCCTGTTCCTCATCCCGGACGGCACCGGCCGAGCCATCCTCAACTGGGAGGAAGCGAACCGGGCGCCCTGGGGAGTCATCATGATGTTCGGGGGCGGGCTCGCCCTGGCGGCCGGGATCGGCGAGTCCGGCCTCGCCCAATGGCTCGGTACCGCGCTCGAGCCGCTCTCCGCGGTTCCGCCGATCCTGGTCGCTGTGGTGCTGGTCGGGCTGGTGGTGCTCATCACCGAGTTCGCCTCGAACGTTGCAACCGCCAGCGGAATCGTCCCGATCGTCGGCAGCCTGGTCCTTGCGACCGGAGTGGACCCGATCCTGCTCGCCCTTCCGGCGGCCTTTGCAGCAAGCTGGGGCTTCATGCTCCCATCGGGCACCGGGCCTAACGCGATCGCCTGGGCAACCGGCCATATCGCCCTGCCGCGCATGCTGAAGGCAGGCTTGCTGCTCGACCTCCTGGGAGTGCCGATCATGGTCGGAGTGGTGTGGGCCATTGCCGCCCTAGCCGCCGGGGTCTAGGCAGCGGCGACTGAATTAGATCGGGAGCGAGACATGGACGACGAAGCCGAGCTGACCGGAGCAACGCCGCGGCGCCGGCCCAAGCCGGACGTTCTCGAGATCGGCGGACGCAAGCTCAACCCCGCGACCCTGATGATGGGCCACGGCTACGACCCGGCGCTGTCGGAAGGGTCCCTGAAGGCGCCGATCTTCCTCACCTCGACCTTCGTGTTCGAAAACGCCGCAGCCGGAAAGCGCCACTTCGAGGGAGTCACCGGAAAGCGCCCCGGCGGCGCGGAAGGCCTCGTCTACTCCCGCTTCAACGGCCCCAATCAGGAGATACTGGAGGACCGGCTGAGCCTCTGGGAAGACGCGGAGGACGCGCTCACCTTCTCAAGCGGAATGTCGGCAATCGCCACCCTGCTTCTGACCTTCGTCCAGCCGGGCGACGTGATCGTCCATTCCGGCCCCCTCTATGCCGCGACCGAGACCCTGATCGGGCGGATCCTGGGCAAGTTCGGAGTGAAGTGGCTCGACTTTCCGGCCGGCGCCGAGCGCTCGGAGATCGAGGAAGTGATCGAGCGCGCCCGCTCGCTGGGCAGAGTCTCCCTCATCTACCTCGAAAGCCCCGCAAACCCGACCAATGCGCTGGTCGACGTGCAGGCGGTCGCCGCCGCCCGCGATGCCCTGTTCGCAAACGAGGACACCAAGCCGCCGATCGCCATCGACAACACTTTCCTCGGGCCCCTCTGGTCGAAGCCGCTGGAGCATGGCGCCGACCTTTCGGTTTATTCGCTCACCAAATATGCCGGCGGCCACAGCGACCTGGTCGCAGGCGGAGTGGTCGGCTCGAAGGCGCTGATCAATCCCATCCGGATGATGCGCAACACGATCGGTACCATCACCGATCCCAACAGCGCGTGGATGCTTCTTCGAAGCCTGGAGACCCTGGAGCTTCGGATGAGCCGCGCCGGCGAGAATGCGGCGAAGGTCTGCGAATTCTTCCGCGACCACCCGAAGGTCGAGAGCGTGGGCTATCTGGGTTTCCTGAAGGACGACCGCCAGGCGGACATCTACCGCCGCCACTGCACCGGGGCGGGGTCGACCTTCTCGCTCTACCTCAAGGGCGGGGAGCGCGAGGCCTTCGCATTCCTCGACGCCCTGAAGATCGCGAAGCTGGCGGTCAGCCTCGGCGGCACCGAGACCCTGGCAAGCGCTCCAGCCGCGATGACCCACCTGTCCGTCCCCGACGAGCGCAAGGCCGCTCTCGGCATCTCGGACAACCTCGTCCGAATCTCCATCGGAGTGGAAGACGCCGGCGACCTCATCGCCGACTTCGAACAGGCCTTGGCGGCGATCTAGGAGCCGCCGTCCCGCCTGCGGAAGTTCATGAACCGGTGAATTGTCGCTGCGCATCTTCTGCCTGAGACCCCGGCCTGCGCCGGGGTGACGCTGGGTTGCGATCTCCGGCCGATGGCACCGTCATCGCGGCGAAAGCCGGGATCTCAGGCCGGAAAACCGCGTGGACCACCGTCATCCCGGCGAAAGCCGGGATCTCAGGCCGGAAATGCACTGGAATCGGCGGCCGCACCGGGTAATCCTCTCCACCATGCGAGGCGGCTGGGTCTACATCATGACGAACAAGCCGGGCGGCGTCCTCTACATCGGCGTCACCGCGGATCTGGCGGCGCGGGTGGCGCAGCACCGGGAAGGCTCCGGCTCGGCTTTCTGCCGGCGCTACAATCTGACGAGACTTGTTCTTGCGGAGGAATATCCCAGCATCGACGAAGCCACCGCCCGTGAAAAGGCGATGAAGGAGTGGAATCGCGATTGGAAGATCAGGCTTATTGAGCAGAGCAATCCGCGGTGGGAGGATCTATGGTCGTTCATTAACGGATGAATGCTACCGCGCATCCTCGTTCTGAGACCCCGGCTTTCGGCGGGTCATGTTCGCTTCTTCCTGTCGCTCCAGTCGTGGATTTCCCAGCCTTCCGCCTTTGCAAGGCGGATCAGGCGCTCGTGGGCGTTGGTTGCGACCGGCTCGTCCGACCAGCGGTGGACGACGCTGTCGGAGATATGGTCGGAATAGAAGCGGATGTGCACCGCCTCGCGCTCGAGCCCTTCCCGCTTCAGCCACGCCTGGATCATCGCCAGCTTCTCGTCGCCGTAGCAGTTCATGCCTTCGATCCTGGCGACGATCCGGCCCTTGGCGTCGAGCTTCGTCTCGGTGGCGATCACGTCGGTAAAGCCCAACCGCTCGGCGATCGCTGCCGCGTAGATCCGGTAGGACGCGGTGGCCATCACAAGCCTTCGTCCGGCGGCCCGGTCCGCCTCGATGCTTCGGCGGGCGCCCGGCAGGATATTGTTCGCGATCTGCCGCTCGGCGAAGCTTCGGATCACCGGCTCGAGCTGCTCCGGCGCGGTACGGCGGCCGATCAGCAAGGCGTAGTTGATCTCCTTCAGCCGCCCCCGGCCCATCAGCTTCAAGACGTAGGCGAGCATCGCGAGCACCGCCAACGGCAACAGCGCCAGCCTCCACGGCCCGAGACGCCGCGCGGCGTGGATCAGGAAGGGAGTATAGGTCCCACTTCGAGTGATCGTCCGGTCCATGTCGTAGATGGCGAGCTGGCTCTTCATGGAACTTTGGCAAGCATAGAAGCGTAGCATCTGTCCACATCCGTTTCCCGCGGAGCATCCCCCTTGCCGTCCCCGCTTGCCGACAGAGTTCAATTGAAGCATCCTGCCTCTCCTATGAGTTCTGTTGCCACTTTTACCGAGGAGGAGCGCGGTGACAGCAGGGTGCTTCGCTTCAGCGGGAACCTCACCCTTGCGCGCGTCGGCCACCTTCCGGAGCGGCTCGACGAGCTGAACGGCCAGCGCCTCGTGCTGGATCTGTCGGACGTCGGCCGGATGGACACGGTCGGCGCCTGGCTGATCTACAAGCTGACGCGCGACAAAAATGCCGAAGTCTCCGGCGCCAACGAGGAACAGGCGGCGCTCCTCGAGCAGGTGGCAAAGGCAGACGTGCCGGTGAAGGTCCGACCGGACCGCACCTCCCCCTTCGCCCGAATTCTCAGCCAGGTTGGAAGCGCGACTGGGGTGGCGGTCGCGACCATGGCGGGCCTGCTCGGCTTCTTCTGGGCGCTTCTGATCGCCATCTGGCACCTGATCAAGCGGCCGCGCCGGTTCCGCTTCAACGCGGTCGTCCAGCAGTTCGAGGTGGTCGGGGTCCATGCCCTCGCGATCATCGGGCTGATGAGCTTCCTGGTCGGAATCGTCATCGCCCAGCAGGGCGCGGTGCAGCTTCGCCAGTTCGGAGCCGAAGTCTACACGATCAACCTCATCGGCCGAATGTCGGTGAAGGAGCTCGGGGTCCTGATGACCGCGATCATGGTCGCGGGCCGCTCGGGCTCGGCCTTTGCAGCCCAGATCGGCTCAATGAAGCTTGCCGAGGAAGTTGACGCCCTTCGAACCATCGGAGTCTCCCCGATGGAGGCTCTCGTCATCCCGCGGGTGATGGCGACGGTTCTGCTGATGCCTCTGCTCGGCTTCTACGCCGCTTTGATGTCGATTATCGGCGGGGGCATCTTCACCTGGGTTTCCCTCGACATTCCGCCGGTGACATTCGTCCAGCGCATCCGGGAGGTCGTGCCGATGAGTGATCTTTGGCAGGCGTTGATCAAGGCTCCGGTCTTCGGCCTGATCATCGCCATGGCGGGCTGCTTCCAGGGCATGCAGGTCGAAGGCGATGCGGAGTCGGTCGGCCTTCGGACCACCGCGGCAGTCGTTCAGGCGATCTTCCTGGTCATCGTGCTCGACGCCTTCTTCGCGGTCTTCTTCACGGCGATCGGCTGGGTATGACGGACAGGCGAGACAAGGACGCTCCGATCATCGAGGTGAGGGGGCTCCACAACAGGTTCGGCGACGCACTCGTTCACGAAGGGCTCGATCTCAGCGTCCGCCGCGGAGAGATCCTTGGGGTCGTCGGCGGCTCGGGAACCGGCAAATCGGTTCTGATGCGCTCGATCATCGGCCTCCAAAGCCCGGAAAAGGGCGAAGTCGAGGTGTTCGGGGAACCGATGCTCGACCGGGACGAGAACGAGGCCAAGCACATCCGCCGCCGCTGGGGAATCCTGTTCCAGGGCGGAGCGCTGTTCTCCACCCTGACGGTCGCCGAGAACGTGCAGGTGCCGATCCGTGAATATTTCCCGCGCATCGAAGGCAAGCTTCTCGACGAGATCGCAGCCTACAAGGTGGTCATGACCGGCCTTCCCGCTGAAGCCGGCCCTAAGTTCCCGTCGGAGCTTTCGGGAGGCATGCGCAAGCGCGCCGGCATCGCGCGCGCCCTCGCGCTGGACCCGGAGCTGCTGTTCCTGGACGAGCCCACCGCGGGTCTCGATCCGATCGGCGCTGCCGCCTTCGACCAGCTGATCAAGGACCTTCGCGATGCGCTTGGCCTCACCGTCTTCCTCATAACCCATGATCTCGACACGCTTTACGCAATCTGCGACCGTGTCGCGGTGCTCGCCGACCGCAAGGTGATCGCGGTTGGAACGATTCCGGAACTCCTCGCTTTGGACCACGAATGGATAGAGGAATATTTCAAGGGCCCCCGCGGACGCGCGTCCGCAAAGATAGCAGAGGACGCTGACAGCTAATGGAGACGCGCTCCAACCATACGCTCGTCGGCGCCGTGGTGCTGGTGATGCTCGCGGCCACCGTCGGCTTCATCATCTGGCTCAGCCAGGTGTCGGGCGACGACACTAAGCGCTACGACATCTTCTTCAAGCAGGCCGTGGACGGCCTTGCCAAGGGCTCCGCCGTGAGCTTCTCCGGAGTTCCCGTCGGGCAGGTCGAATCGATCAACCTCGAGCCCAACAGCCCCGAGTTCGTGCGGGTGCGCATAGGCGTTCGAAGCACCACTCCGGTGCTTCAGGGCACGACCGCCACCATTCAGGGCGTCGGCTTCACCGGAGTCTCCCAGATCCAGCTCGACGGCGCCACCCGTGGAGCGCCGCCCATCACGCAGGAGGGGCCTTATGGGGTGCCGGTCATCCCGACCAAGCCCGGAGCGCTCGGGCAGCTTTTGAACAGCGCGCCCGAACTGCTGGAGCGGGTGTCCACCCTGACCGAGCGGCTGGGCCAGGTGCTCGACCAGGATAACCAGCGCTCGATCAAGGGCATTCTCGCCAACACCCAGGAACTGACCAGGGCCCTTGCCGACCGCGGCCCCGAGATCGCGGCCACCCTCGTCGAAGCCCGGCTTGCCATAGCCGAGGCCGGCCGGGCCGCCGCCGCCTTCGAGCGGGTGGCGGACAGTTCGGACCGGCTTCTCAACGAGGAGGGCCGGCCGCTGGTCAATGATCTGAGGCACACCATCCGCGCCGCCGAGAGCACCGTAAAGGCCGCCGAGGACACGATCCGAGCGGCCGGAGGAAGCGTCGACAACCTCAACGCGGTGATCGCGGACGCAAGGCCCGGGGTTCAGGCTCTGACCAAGCAGACCATCCCGGAGATCGGCCTCCTCGTCCGCGATCTTCGGGAGACTACGGAGAACCTCAACAACATCACGGAAAAGGTCGACCGCCAGGGCATTGGCGGCCTGATCGGCGGCGACAAGCTTCCGGATTACAAGGGTGAGAGAAGAAGACGATGAAATCGAAAATCGGCTTGGCTGCGGCCGCCGCTCTGGCGCTGGGCGGCTGTGGGCTGTTGGGGGGCAATACCCCGGACGTCCTTCTCGATCTGACGCCCCAGGTTCCGCTGACGGCGCAGACGGCCCGGACCGGATCTTCGGAATCCGCCCTCACGGTCGTCAGACCCACGGTTCCGGAATCCCTGGATACCAACCGCGTTCCCGTCATGACAGGGCAGCAGGTGACCTATGTAAAGGACGCGTTCTGGGTCGACACTCCGGATAACCTGTTCCGGCGGCTTCTTTCCGAGACGATTGCCGCGCGCACCGGCCGAGTGGTGCTCGACCCGCTCCAGTTCAGCTTCAATCCCGGCAACCGGCTCACCGGCCAGCTTCAGAAGTTCGGGATCGATTCCACGACGAGGCAGGCGGTCGTCACCTACGACGCCGCCCTTGCACGCGGGGCGGAGACCGTCGTCACCCGCCGCTTCGAAGCGCGGGTGCCGGTCGCCGCGATCGACCGGGCGAACGTCGCCCCCGCCCTCAACACGGCCGCCAACCAGGTCGCGGTGCAGGTCGCCGACTGGCTCGGGCGCTAGCCGTCGCCCCAGCGAAGGCTGGGGCCTCAGGCCGAACGGGCCCCAGAAGCGACTTCAGCTCTCTTGACGTCACCCCAGGCTCTTCGACGCCTGCTCGAACACGTCCTTCGACAGCCCGGGAGTGTCGACGATCCTCTGAAGCTCGGCGCGCATTAGCGCTGCCCGGCCCTCGTCGAAGCGGCTCCAGCGCCCGAGCGGCGGAACCTGGCGGGCCGCTGTCTGCGGATTGATCTTGTCCACGGCCAGGATCATGTCGGCAAGGAAGCGGTAGCCCTCTCCCGAAGCATGGTGGAAGGCGCGCTGGTTCGCCGCGAACGCCCCGACCAGCGCCCGCATCCGGTTCGGATTCGCCAGCGTGAAATCCGGATGCTCGGCAAGCGCCTTGACCGCTTCGAGCGTGTCGGCGCGGGTGGACAGCCCCTGCACCGTGAACCATTTGTCCAGAACCAGCGCATTGTCCCGGTAGCGCTGGTAGAAGGCGGCCAAGGCCTCGCTCCTCTCCGCCGAGTCGCTGTTGGCGAGGATCCCCAGAGCCCCTTGGCGGTCGGTCATGTTGTCGGCTTCGGAGAACTGGCGCATCGCCGTCGCGGGCGCGCCCTTGGCCCCTGCGGCCGCCAGGTATCCGAGCGCCACCGTCCGAAGTCTCCGGGCTCCCTTCGCGGCCGGCGAATATTCGAACCGGTTGGCAGCGTTGGACGAATAGGCGTCTCGCCACATGCTCTCCAGCTCCTGCCCCAGATCGGCCCGCAAAGCCTCCCGGGCGCGATGGATCGCCTCCGGGTCCACCACCCGCATCTGATCCCCGATGAAGGCCTCGGTCGGAAGAAGCACCGATTCCGCGACGAAGCTGGAGTCGAGGTCCGGGTTCGAAAGCGTCTCGCGCACGGCTTCGATCACCGGCTCGTGGTCGGGTTCCGAGCCTGAGACCGCCTCGACCAACGTCCCGAGCATGAGCTGCTGCATCGCCTCGTACCGCGCGAACGGATTGTCGTCGCGCGCGGACAGAAAGGCGAGATCCTCCCGGCTCAGCTCCGTCTCGACGATGACGGGCGCCGAGAAGTCGCGGTTGATGGAAAGCACCGGCCGCTCGCCTACGCCGTCCAAGGTCAGCTCCTGGCTTTGCTCCTCCAACACGACCAGACGGTCGGCGAGCTTGTCGCCCGTGCGCTCGCCGAACAGGGCGATCTTGAGCGGGATCGGCATCGGCTTCTTGGCCGGCTGCCCCGGAGTCGGGGGAACCTCCTGCTCGAGCACCAGATGCGCTCGTCCGCTTGCCGCTTCATGGCTTAGCGTTGCTTTGACCCGCGGAGTGCCGGCCTGCGAGTACCAGAGCCTGAACCGCGTGAGGTCCACCCCGCTCGAATCCTCCATCGCCTTTACGAAGTCCTCGCAGGTCGCAGCTTCCCCGTCGTGCCGTTCAAAGTAGAGGTCGGTGCCGGCCCGGAACGTGTCCTCGCCGAGCATGGTGTGAAGCATGCGGATCACCTCGGCGCCCTTGTTGTAGACGGTCGCCGTGTAGAAGTTGGATATCTCGATATAGCTCTCCGGCCGGATCGGGTGCGCGAGCGGCCCATTGTCCTCCTGGAACTGGGCGGATCGGAGCAGCCTTACGTCCTCGATCCGCTTCACCGCCGCAGAGCCCTGGTCGGACGAGAATTGCTGGTCTCGGAAGACGGTGAAGCCTTCCTTCAATGACAGCTGGAACCAGTCGCGGCAGGTGACCCGGTTGCCCGACCAGTTGTGGAAATATTCGTGCGCCACCACGCCCGCCACGGCCTCGAAATCGGCGTCGGTTGCGGTATCGGGATCGGCCAGGATGTAGCGCGAGTTGAAGATGTTGAGGCCCTTGTTCTCCATCGCTCCGAAGTTGAAGTCGCTGACGGCGACGATGTTGAACACGTCGAGATCGTATTCCCGGCCGTAGACCTTCTCGTCCCACTCCATCGCCGCCTTGAGAGCCTCCATCGCGTGGCTGGTCTTCGGCAGGTCCTCCTCGCGCACCCAGATTCCGAGCTCGACCGTCCTTCCGGAACGGGTGACGAAGCTGTCGCGGTTCACGGCAAGGTCGGCCGCCACCAAAGCGAACAGATAGCAAGGCTTGGGGAAGGGATCGTGCCACTCCGCCCAATGGCGTCCGTGCTCCAGCTCGCCGCTACCGACCGGGTCGCCATTAGAAAGCAGCACCGGATAGCGCGCCTTGTCCGCGATCATCTTCACCCGGTAGCGGCTCAGCACGTCTGGCCGGTCCGGGAAGGGCGTGATGCGCCGGAAGCCCTCGGCCTCGCACTGGGTGCACAGGATGCCGCCCGACTCGTACAGTCCCATCAGCTGGCTGTTGGCTTGGGGCGAAATCTCGGTAACGATTTCTATGGTGTGGCTGTCGAGGCTAAGTTCAATCAGAACCTCTCCATCCTCCATCCGCCACTCGGCCTCCTCTCCTCCCACCCAGATGCAGGCGGGCTCGATGCCGTCCGCATTCAGACGCAGCGTAAAACCTTCTGCTGTTTCCGAGCGCTCAACTTGCAGCCTGGACTTCACCACCGTCCTCGCCGCTCCGAGCTCGAACTCGAGCGCGATCTCGGGCACCAGCCAGTCGGGCGGGCGGTAATCCTCCCGGCGCACGGTTGCGGGCGGAGCGGCGGGCGAATTGAGGGCATCCAGCATAGCTTCGATCTACGCCTCGCGCGGGAACGGCGCAACGTATCAGCCGCTTCCCTCCAGGACCCGCGCAAATCTGCCAATGCGACGAACGGATCGGCTCAAAACGCATTTACCCTCTTGCGTCTGGATGCGGTTCAGGCACAATCCATGGTGGCGAGGCCAAGGGGGAAACGCTACACGTTGTATGCGCCTGTTGCCGTTCCTAGATTGGATCAGGAGCAGACAAGGCGGTCCTGTGGATATCGGGGACAAGCCGAAATTAGCGCCCCGTTGCGTTGGTTAATCACCTAGGGTGGGTTTTAAGCCCACTAGAACGAAATATGAACAAGGGGTAGGGGATGGACCTTCTAGGAAGCAGCAGCGAAGCGGGATCGAACGAGGTGAGCTCCACGACAGAGGCCGCAAAGCCCGGGAAGATCGACTCCAAGACGATCAACGCTCAGCTCTATCCGGTCGAGATCGACCATAGCCGCGACTCGCTCCTCACCGACTTCGGCAAGGACACTCTTCGCGACCGCTATCTGCTTCCGGGCGAGTCCTACCAGGACCTGTTCGTCCGGGTGGCGTCCGCCTATGCCGACAATGCCGAGCACGCCCAGCGCATCTACGACTATATCTCGAAGCTGTGGTTCATGCCGGCGACGCCCGTCCTTTCCAACGGCGGAACCGGGCGCGGCCTTCCGATCTCCTGTTACCTGAACAGCGTCGACGACAGCCTGGAGGGCATCGTCGGCACCTGGAACGAGAACGTCTGGCTCGCCAGTCGAGGCGGCGGAATCGGCACCTATTGGGGAGCGGTCCGCGGCATAGGCGAAGCGGTCGGCCTCAACGGCAAGACCAGCGGAATCATCCCGTTCGTCCGGGTGATGGACAGCCTCACCCTCGCCATCAGCCAGGGCTCGCTCCGCCGAGGCTCCGCGGCCTGCTATCTCGACATCTCCCATCCGGAGATCGAGGAGTTCCTCGAGATCCGCAAGCCCTCGGGCGACTTCAACCGAAAGGCTCTGAACCTCCACCACGGGGTGCTCGTCACCGACGCCTTCATGGAAGCCGTCAAGGCGGGCGAGGAATGGACCCTCCGCTCGCCCAAGGACGGGTCGGAGCGCGCCAAGGTCGACGCCCGCTCCCTCTTCCAGAAGCTGGTCGAGACCCGGCTCGCGACCGGGGAGCCCTACATCATCTTCATCGACCAGGTGAATCGGTCGATGCCGAAGCACCACCGCGAGCTCGGCCTCAAGGTCTCCACGTCCAATCTGTGCTCGGAGATCACCCTTCCGACCGGCAAGGACCATCTCGGCAAGGACCGCACCGCCGTCTGCTGCCTGTCCTCCCTGAACCTGGAGACCTGGGACCAATGGAACGGCGACAAGCTGTTCATCGAGGACGTGATGCGCTTCCTCGACAATGTGCTCCAGGACTATATCGACCGCGCTCCCGACGAGATGGCGCGCGCCAAATACTCGGCCGAGCGCGAACGCAGCGTCGGCCTTGGAGTGATGGGCTTCCACTCCTTCCTGCAGGCCCGCGGACTCCCGTTCGAGGGCGCGATGGCGAAGTCGTGGAACCTCAAGATCTTCAAGCACATCTCCACGCAGGTGAACGAGGCCTCGATGATGCTCGCGACCGAGCGCGGCCCCTGCCCCGACGCTGCCGACCGAGGCGCGATGGAGCGCTTCTCCTGCAAGATGGCGATCGCTCCAACCGCTTCGATCAGCATCATCTGCGGCGGGACCTCGGCCTGCATCGAGCCGATCCCGGGCAACGTCTACACCCACAAGACCCTGTCCGGCAGCTTCTCGGTCCGAAATCCGCACCTTGAAAAGCTCCTCACCGAAAAGGCGATGAACTCCGATACGATCTGGAACTCGATCCTGGAGCAGGGCGGCTCCGTCCAGCATCTCGACTTCCTCAGCCAGGAGGAGAAGGACACGTTCAAGACCAGCTTCGAGATCGACCAGCGCTGGCTGATCGAGCTCGCGGCCGACCGGACGCCCTATATCGACCAGGCGCAGTCGCTGAACCTGTTCATCCCGGCCGACGTCGACAAGTGGGACCTGCTGATGCTCCACTTCCGCGCCTGGGAGCTGGGCATCAAGTCGCTCTACTACCTGCGCTCCAAGTCCGTTCAGCGCGCCGGCTTCGCAGGCGGAGTCGAGGCCGACAACACGCCGGACCTGAAACAGATCGAGCTCGCCGCGGATTCGACAGACTATGACGAATGCCTGGCGTGTCAGTGATCACCCCCTCCTCGATGAAAGTACCACTTTCATCGAAACCCCTTCCCCGAGCGGGGGGAACCGCGCCACACTCCCAGGGCGCGGTAACGGGTGGGGAAATGGGTTGGGCGCCGCCGGCCGCATCGGCGATGCCCGAGTACCATTTCCCCGCCACCCATTTCTCCCTCTCCCATAGGAAGAGGGTCGGGATGAGGGGTTACGATGCCCGCGATGAGGCACCCACCCCGTAACCCTACGCCCCCCACCGCTGGCGCGGCGGGCCCCTCCCTCTCCTTCAAAGGAGAGGGGACGAAGATGAAGACGAGTTAGAACCGGAGACGAACGATGCCCCTTCTTCAAGCCCGCAAGCAGTACAAGCCGTTCGAATATCCCTGGGCGTTCGACTTCTGGAAGCGCCAGCAGCAGATCCACTGGATGCCGGAGGAAGTGCCGCTGGGCGAGGATTGCCGCGACTGGGCCCAGAAGCTCACCGACCACGAGCGCAACCTTCTGACCCAGATCTTCCGCTTCTTCACCCAGGCGGACGTCGAGGTTCAGGATTGCTACCACGAGAAATACGGCCGGGTCTTCAAGCCGACCGAGATCAAGATGATGCTCGCAGCCTTCTCCAACATGGAGACGGTTCACATCGCCGCCTACTCGCACCTCCTCGACACGATCGGGATGCCGGAGAGCGAATACGGCATGTTCCTCCAGTACAAGGAGATGAAGGACAAGCACGATTACCTGTCCACCTTCAGCGTCGACTCGGATGAGGACATCGCCCGAACCCTCGCAATGTTCGGCGGCTTCACGGAGGGGCTCCAGCTCTTCGCGAGCTTCGCGATGCTGATGAACTTCCCGCGCTTCAACAAGATGAAGGGCATGGGCCAGATCGTCAGCTGGTCGGTCCGCGACGAGAGCCTTCACTGCGAAGGCATCACCCGCCTGTTCCACGCCTTCACGAAAGAGCGCGACTGCCTCACCGCAGCGGTCAAGAAGGACATACGCGACGTCTGCCACCACACGGTGGACCTCGAGGACGCGTTCATCGACCTCGCCTTCGAGCAGGGCCCGGTGCCGGGAATGAGCCCCAAGGAGATCAAGAAGTACATCCGCTACATCGCCGACTGGCGCCTCGGCCAGCTCGGCTTGAGGCCGATGTTCATGGTCGACGACCACCCCCTCCCCTGGCTCGCCCCGCTCCTCAACGGAGTGGAGCACGCCAACTTCTTCGAAACCCGCGCCACCGAATATTCAAAGGCGGCCACCCGCGGCAACTGGAACGAAGTCTGGGAAAACTTCGACCGCCGCAAGAAAGCCAAGGCAAACGACACGGTCGAAGCCGAAGGCGAAGGCCAGGACATGTTCCAGCAGGCCGGGGTCGCGGCGGAGTAAGGTTGTGTGATTAAGTCGGTTGCTCTCAAGAACTTTCGGGGCTTCCGCGACCATACTGTCGACTTCACACCCTTTTGCCTGCTGATCGGCCAAAATAATGCCGGAAAAACGACTCTCATCGAGGCGCTACGGATAGCCTCAACAGCCCTGAAGAAGGCGGAGTCTGCACAGTTCATAATGGCCCCGGATGCCTTGGCTCCGGACCTTACAGGAGCCGTATATCGGTTCTCCTTGGACACCTTGGACATTGAGCACCGAGGCATTCACTATAACTATGAGGCATCCGATCCGGCGATCATAAAGGTCCGCTACACAAACAACTGCTCGATCATAGTGGCACTGGGCGAAGGTGCTGCAGACGCTTACTGCCAGATCCTCCTTCCTGGCGGTAAAAAGGTGAACTCTCGTAGTCACGTGACCAAGTCTAAGTTCCCGCCGATCTTCGTGATGCCCCCTGTCGGGGCCCTGCTGGCGGAGGAAACTCAGCGAGACAAGCGCTATTTGCGCAAGCATATGAATGGGTATCTGTCCTATCGTCACATCAGAAATCAGATGGCTGACATGCCGGAGGAATTTGACCGTTTTAGGGAGATGCTCACAGAGAGTTGGAGTACCAACCTTCAAGTTGGTGACATTTGGCCTAGGTGAGGGCCAGAACCACTATGGTCTGACAATTCGCGACGGCCCCTTTGTTAGTGAAATGGCGCTGGTGGGATCGGGTCTACAGGCCTGGATCCAGACCACGTGGTTCCTGGCGCGGGTGGACCCGAACTCCATCGTTATTTTGGATGAACCCGACGTTTTCCTGCACGCTGATCTTCAGAAGAAGCTCATCAAGCTTCTCTCAGCGGAGCGTTATAGACAGACCGTTGTAGCCACACATTCGCTGGAGATGATTGCGGATGTCTCGCCTGCCGAGATCATCTCCGTCACCAAGCGTTCATCGCGGTCTCGCGCGCTTTCATCCAGCGCCCAAGCCCAAAGCGTCGTCGAAACCATTGGCACAAATCTGAACATTCAACTCTCCAAGCTGGCCGCCGCTGGGAAAATCGTATTTGTAGAGGGCAAAGACTATTCGATTCTCGATCAGATAGCCTTCAAGAAAGGCAACGCCTTCTAGGATCAGTTTTCTAAGGTGCCTCACTTCTCCGTGGGAGGCATGAACAACTGGCCGCGGGCGGCCATGGCGTCACGTGCCTTCCATGAGACGTCCTCCGGCAAAGTGGAAGGGGTGATGTTCATTGATCGGGACTACAAGCCTCCCGAACTCTTCGCTGAAATCCAAGGGGAGGCCGCGAAAGATCACCTTCGGATCAAGGTGTGGACGCGGAAAGAGATCGAGAATTATCTGCTCGAACCCACTTTGATCCATTCTTACGTGGAGAATAGAGCCAGATGCTCAGTCCCTTATGGGAACGTCGAGAATATTCTCTCGGAAGTTATCGCTGAGCTGGCTGACGAACTGCCTGTCCTGATTGCGGACAGCTATCAAGCTTGTGATCGCAAGCTCGCGCTCCCAACCGCGATGGGGAGGGCTAAGCACTTCATCCAGCAGCGGATGGACGCTGGTGCCTCCTGGAGTTCCCTGGTCAGCGGAAAGAAGGCTCTCTCAATGATATCTGGCCGGTTGCAGGAAGGGTGGAGCGTCCAGCTCTCTCCCATGAGTCTCTGTCGGCACATGCAACTTGGCGGGGTACGTAAACCTCGCCTACACTCTTTGCGGATAGGATCGGCGCCTCAGCCTTCCGGGCACACCAGCCTTCCGGGGACACACCAGCCTTCCGGGGACACAATACCTAATTAGCCCGTGTCACTGCTAGCCTCAAAACGGCAGCTTGATCCCACCAGGATCCGCTTGCTTATGTCGCCTCTCGGGAACTCGCCGGCTTCGGTGAAGCCGCGTACCGTCGTGCCGTCCAGGGACATTTCGGCTCGTATCTTCCTGGGCGCGTAGCGGCGTTCCATCTGGGCCATCGGGTAGGCCGCTCCGCCCCGGCGCTGACCGCAGACCAGGATGTCCGAGCCGGTTGCGCCAGAGCAGCCCTTGCCGGCGGCCGCTGCCGCGCCAGATCGAACCGGATGGGGTCGACGACAGGGGAAGCGCTGGCCACCTGAAGCGCCACTAACAACGCAGGTCCCATGGCTTACTCCGGCTGCTGCGGCCTACCTTGCCGACAAATCCGGCGAACGCAAGGCGGGCCGAGCCGTCGCGCGTAAACCTCGCTTACACCTTTGGCGGCTAGCGGTATTGAGACACCGAGGAGTGAGGCGTGGACTCAGAACGGAACGGCAAGGCGGCGCCCGCCCGGCGCATCGCGCTCCTGATCGATGCCGACAACGTGGCCCACGCGCAGATCGCGCCGATGCTTGCGGAGCTCTCCAAGCACGGCGTCGCCAATATCCGCCGCGCCTACGGAAACTGGGCGAGCGAGAGCCTGAAGAACTGGAAGGGGCGGCTCCAGGACCATGCCATCCGCCCGGTCCAGCAGTTCAGCTACTCCGCCGGCAAGAACGCCACCGACATGGCGCTCGTCATCGACGCGATGGAGCTGCTCTACACCCAGAAGCTGGACGCCTTCTGCATCGCCTCGAGCGATGCGGATTTCACCCCGCTGGTCATGCAGCTTCGAGCCAACGGCCTGGAAGTCTACGGCTTCGGCGAGCGCAAGACCCCGGAGCCGTTCGTCAACGCCTGCTCGACCTTCCTCTACTTCGACAGCCTTGGAGAGGGAGCCGCTCCGGTTGAAACCGCGCCCGGCGCCAAAACGGCTGCTCCGGTCGGTGCCAAGCCCGCGCCGGCGACTTCCTCCAGTGCTGCAAAGCTCCCCCAGGACACGAAGCTCGTGAGTGTTCTACGTGGCGCGGTGAAGGCGACCGCACGCGATGACGGCTGGGCTACCCTCGCTGCTGCTGGGGCAGCGGTCAATCGCCAGGCCCCGATCGACCCGCGCAATTACGGGGTCAGGAATTTCTCCAGGCTGTTCCAGGCAACCGAGCTGTTCGAGATGGTCAAGTGCGTTGAGGACGGCCACGCTTATGTGGCCGACAAGCGCAACAAGGAGCGCTCCGAAAAGCCGCGCCCCCAGATGAACCGCTAGCGCTCCTGCGGCAAACTACCGCTTCGAGGGCATTCTCTCTTTCCTACTGCGCATAAATATGTTCCAGACCGGTTCATGAGCGACTCACATGTTCGAACCGGTGGGCCTGCGCTTTTGCGAGCGCCCCACGGTCCGTACCCGGCAGGGAAATAGGGTCACGAAAGACGCGCGTCAGTGGGACCTTTGTGTGACCTTTCGCCTCGATCGGCCGCCTCGTTGGGCTGCAGCCCGCATCAAAGTCCCACTTCGATCCGGTTAAGCGCCACGGCTCCGTCGCCCGTCAACATCCGAGAGCCGGCCGCTACTGCGCCTGGCCGGGTCTCGCCGCCGCCTGCAATTCCTCGGTGCTCGCCACGGTCGCTACGCCGTCGCGGCCGATCATGACGGTCCACTGCACTCCGTTGTCGCAGGTCGCGGTCCATGCGGGGGCGCCGTTCACCTCGCCTTGGCTGGCGGAGCGCTCGACCTGCTGGCAGTCGCGGCCCGCGTCTCGGATCGCGCGAAGGAACACCGCGTTGCGCGCTCCTTCGTCCATTCCGGCGATCCGTTGCGCATAGTCGCCTTCCGGAACGGTGATGTTGGCGTCGTCCGCCTCGGGCGCGGGCTCCTTGCAGCCGGAGAGCGGCAGGGCCAGTGCGGCCGCCGCGATCAACATCGGCTTCATAGCTTCGTCTCCTTTCCCTGTTGTAGTCGGCGCGGCGGCGATCGGCAGGCCGACGCGCCCTCCTCCAGAAAGGACAACGGCAGTACCGGGAAAGTGTTTCGACCGGCTTGCGCAGAATCCGGGCCGAAGCACAGCCTCAGCCCGATTGCGTCAGCACCAGGGCTCCCGCCGCCCCGTCCACGTCCGGGCAAGCCCTTCCGCCACCAGCTGGTCCCCAAGGCTCCGGCCGTCGCGGGTCACCACTCGAAGCTTCCGCCCGTACCGGTCCTCGTCGCGATCGACTCCGTGAAGCTCGAACGGCCCCTGGTGAAGAAGCGCCTCCATCCGGTCGGTGGCTCGGGCGGCGAGTTCGCTCTCAAAGGCGCAGCGGCCGTTCACTTCGGGAGTGTCGATGTCGGCGATCCGGTACTTCTCGCCGCGGTAGCGGAAGGTGTCGCCGTCGACGATGCTCGCCGCCCAGGGGTCGGTCACCCGGTCCGCGCCGGCGGCGTAGGCCGCCCCGCCCGAAGCCGCCCCGCCCGAAGCCGCTTCCCCCGACGCGCCGCCTCCCGAAGGAACGAAGACGTAGGCGAGGCCGAGGAAGACTCCCCCGAGCACCGTCAGCCGGATCTCGCTCCAGCTGAAGCCGATCTTGCGGCTGCTTGTGCGCGCTCGGCGGGGCGGTGGGCTCCAATGCCTGGACATGGCGGCCACCCTAGCGGGCGCAGCCTTAATCCATTGAAAACATTCGATCCGAAACGGACCAAAGGGGCTATTCCATCAGTGCCCCTCCGACGGGGTCACCAAAAGAGGCGCCGCGGGAGGGGAAACCGCGACGCCTCTCGGGGGGGAAGAATATGCGTCTTCTTCTACACGCCCAAACGCCGCTCCCGGCCGGCCGTTGCGGGGCTGGCGGCGGAGCGTGGTGGCCGTGCGATGAAGCGGCGGGACACAAGGGCCGTCCCGCGGGTTCACTCCGCCATGGCTAAGAACAAGGACAAGACGCCGCTCGACGAGACCGCCGATGCACTGCTGGACGCGGATGAGGCGGTGGCCGAGGCGGTGGAGCCCTACAGCGACGCTTCGCCGGTCGAGGCGGTGGGGTGGCTTTCGGAAATCGGCGACCAGCCGCAGATGCGGATCCTGTGCGGAGCGGTGATCGCCGCGGGGCTTGTGGGAGGGTCGAAGCGGCTGACCCGGGCGGGCCTGAGGATGATCGCTGCGCATACGCTCGCGACCGAGGCCAAGGACGTGATCAAGAAGCGGGTGGACCGGAAGCGGCCTCGATCCCGCGACGGCAAGGACGGCCATAAGCCCAGGGCCGGGAAGAGCACGTCGAAGGAGGTGACGAGCTTCCCTTCAGGCCACAGCGCCGGCGCTGCCGCGGTCGCCTCGGCCTATGCCCGGGAGTTTCCCGAGCATAGGGCCGCGGCGGTAGCGGGGGCCGGGGCGATCGCTCTCGCCCAGATCCCCCGCTGCGCCCATTATCCGACGGACGTCGGGGTCGGGTTGGCGCTCGGGCTTGTCGCCGACGCGCTGCTCGATCCGGTGCTGGACCCGCTGTTCGAAGCGCTCCAGCTGTCGGGGGACGAGCTGGACGAGTAGGATCCGCCGCTTCCGCCTTGCGAGCTCAGCGGGCGGTAGAAGAGCAGGATCGAGCGGCGGTAATCCGCGTCGAACTCCGGCTCCTTGTTCTTCTCGAACCGCGGCGCGTCCTTCATCTCCTCCTTGGAGATGTCGAGCATGTAGCCGCCGGCCTTCTCGTCATAGTCGAGGATCGGCCATGGCAGCGGGAACAGGCTCGCGCCCATGCCCATGGTTCCGCCGAAGCTCATCACCGCATAGGCGACCCGGCCGGTATATTTGTCGACCATGAAGTTGCTGATCGTCCCGATCTTGGTCCCGTCCCGGTCGACGACGTTGGTGCCCTCGACCTTGGAGGAGGAGATCAGCCGGACGTTCTCGTCGGTTTCGAGGCGGAGCTCGAAATCGTCCTCCTGGCGTCCGCTGGAGCGGCGGCCCGACTTGAAGTAGCGGTTCGCCGCATAGGCAGCGCCCGCGACCGCGGCGACCGCAGCGACCGGTCCCATGGTGCTCGACGGAGCGACCTTGTTCCAGGACCACGAACCGCCGCGCATCCGGCGAAGCTTGTCCTGTTCGTACTGGTCGCCGACATCGCCGGAGACTCGCCCGGCGTGCTGGACGATGGCGTCATGGCGCGAGCAGATCGAGTCGAACATCTCGGTGAAGTTGCGGAACTCGGCCGTCCATTCGGCGCTGCCCTTGTTGGAGCGGTCGAGCGAGGACAGCTCCTTTCGGGCCAGGTCGTGCTGGGTCTTGATGTCGCTGACGCTGTCCTTGGCCTGCGGGTCCTTCTTCAGCGGGTTGAGGAGCACGTCCTCGACCACCGCGAGGTGGCGGCGGACCTGCATGTCGTAGAGGTCGAACTGGTTGTCGCGCCCGCCGACGTCGCCGCCGTCGGAAGCCTTCAGAATATCCTGGCCGAGCGAACGAAGCTCAGCGTGGTCGTTATGCATCTGTTTGGAAACGTGCATGGAGTCCTCCTGTAGTGAATGGATAGTGAGTCAACTCAAAGCGTGTCGGCTCCGTTCCGTTCGCAGGACGGGACGTGCCTAAGAGGAGGTGCATCACCGCAGTTCGGGAGGGCCTTCCCACATCGGCGCTTGCAGCTTTGCGACAAATGTCGCATATAGCGACAAATGTCGCGGAACAGGTGATTCGAAGATGCTGGACAAGTTGCCCCCGCGTGAGCGCCAGATCGTGGATTTCCTCTACGCCAATGGCGCGGCCACTGCTGCCGAGATATGCGAGGCTCTCCCCAACGGACCCGGCAACTCCGCAGTACGGGTGATGCTAGCTCGGCTGGAGGCAAAGGGTGTGGTCACCCGCCGCTCCTCCGC
>DASYWC010000093.1:0-6273 GCA_035936615.1 Allosphingosinicella sp.
ATCGTGAGCATCCTTAGCTCCTGATCGCCAAGCCCGCCCATGAACTCGATGATCCCGAGCGCGAGCGAGGCGGCCGGGATTTCCGGCCAGCCTTCCGCCACCTGTCGCTTGAGATCGTCTAAGGACATACAGCTCCTGCCGGTTGCGCGCGCTACTACTTGGAGAAGTGAAGTATGCGCTCTCGCACGTGTTCGTAGTCAGTTAACCCAACAGTTTTGCGGACCACCGCGTCATAGAGCTGCGGGTTCGGGTTCTCCGCGACGTAGCTGGTAGTGTGCAAGTTCAGCTCGGGGTGGGCCTCTACCTTGCCGCCGAGGTTGACGGTATAGGCTATACTCACCTTGTAGGGGCGTACAGGGGTCTTGAGGCTCTTCTTGCCGCCCATGTGGTAGAGTTCGGTGCGGAGGCAGTCGACCGACACCCGCATTCGCTCATGCTTGATTGAGCGTGTCGTCGTGCCGAAGGCGAGTTCGACTACGCGTCCCTCGCCAGCCTCGTCATACATCTTGCTCAGCAGTGGGAACAGGTTGAGCGGCGTCCCGAAGTGGTCGGTCCCGACGAGCTTGGTGAACGCGGCCATGGCCGAGTTCTGCGAAGCACGCCCGATGTCGGCGTGCGTCCCGCGCGGGTAGTCCACTCGCAGGTCTATCACCTCGCCGTCGTCGGGTAGCCAGACGACGTCCAGCGCCTGGTGGCGGATCAATTTTAGACCGATGACCTCGTCGTAGTTGGCTAGGACCTTAGCAGCCCCGTCCGGGAGAGACTTCGGATCGACAGGTTCCCGAACGCGCAGCGCCCTGACGGAGCCGAATACGGCGGCGACGCCGCCGCCCACTTCCTCGACGGATAGCAGAGTTGGTTGGCCGAGCTGGAGCTTCTTCAGCTCTGCTTCACCGAGCAGGAACGGGTAGGCTTCCTGCATCGGCCCATTGGCCGCCTGGGCGGCCCTAAGATGGGACCTGGCGGCCTTCATCGCGGCGGCGTCCACCTTGTAGAAGCGGCATAGCTTCTCCCCGGCGAGTTCGTGCTCCTTGAGCGCTTCGAGGAGGGAGTCTGCCTTCTGGTCGGGTAGGGTCTTCTTGTCCGCGAGCTTGTCGACCGTGCCGGACCAGCCGCGTCCGCGGGCTATGTCGAAGAGTTCGAACATCGGCTTCGATACGTCGAACGGAACGCGGGCCTCCAGGCTCGCCGCTAGGTCAGATCGCTTCTTCTTCACAGCCCCTCCAGTCGCGAGAGACTATGCTCCGCCGGGGAAAGAGTCACTGGTGATGTGGTCTAAACCTCCAATTCGGTGTCTATTCTGTTCTCAGCCGTCGCGGCCGCACTCCGGATCATGTCCGCAGGCCGCCAAGCTGCTGCAAACGAAGAGAAAAGATGGTGAGCCCTGCTGGGTTCGAACCAGCGACCTACTGATTAAAAGTCAGTTGCTCTACCGACTGAGCTAAGGGCCCGTTGCGCCGATCACCTAGGAGCGGGCGGCGGTCCGGTCAACCGGCGTTCGGGCGGCGAGGCGGGAGCGAAGCTGCCGGACTGTGAGGCCGGTGATCGGGTCGCGCCAGGTGGGCGCGATCTCGACGAGGGGCTCGAGGACGAAGGCTCGTTCCCGCATCGCCGGGTGGGGGATGACCAGCCCCGGCCCCTCAAAGGGCCCCTCCGACCAGAGCAGGATGTCGAGATCGATCACCCGCTGCCCCCAGCGCCGCCCCGCTCGGCGGCCGAAGCTGCGCTCGAGCTGCTTCAGCTCAGCCAGGAGTTCGGGAGGATCGAGGTCGGTCGCTACCAGGATCGCGGCGTTGGCGAAGCTTCGGCCTGCGGGGCCCATGGCGGGCGTGAGGCGGACCTGCGACACTGCCTCGACCTCCAGCTGCCGTTCCGCAAGCGCCTCGATCGCGGCCCGCACAGTGGCGGCCGGAGAGCCGTGGCGGCCGTGGCGGCGGTTGGAGCCGAGCGCGATTGCGTAGCTTGTACTCGCCATCCCCCGCCGCCTAAAGCTTGCGGATGGTCGACGCCAGCCTGCTCAGCCCAAGCCCGGTCCCGAAGGCGGAGCCTCCGAGCGACTGCCCGCTCTGCCCGAGGCTGGTGGCCTTCCGCGAGGAGCTGCGCGCCGAGCATCCCGACTGGTGGAACGCTCCGGTTCGGGCGTTCGGCGATCCGCAGGCGTGGCTCGGGATCGTCGGCCTTGCGCCGGGCAAGCACGGCGCCAACCGCACCGGGCGGCCGTTTACAGGCGATTATGCAGGCTTTCTGCTGTTCGAGACGCTTCTGAAGCTCGGTCTCGCGGAAGGGACCTATGAGGAGCGGATCGATGACAGCCTGAGCCTCACCGGGACGGCGATCATCAATTCCGTCCGCTGCCTCCCGCCGGCCAACAAGCCACTTCCCCAGGAGATCGCCGCCTGCCGAAGCTATTATACCCTGGCATTGGGTGCGATGCCGCAGATGCGGGTGCTGGTCGCACTCGGGCAGGTTGCCCACGGATCGGCGGTTCGAAGCTCGGGCGGGAAGCTTGGCGCCTACAAGTTCGGGCACCTGGCCGAGCACCTGCTCCCCGACGGACGCATCCTGATCGATAGCTACCACTGCTCGCGCTACAACCAGAATACCGGGCGCCTCACCCGCGAGATGTTCGAGGCGGTCTTCGAACGGGCGCTGGAGGTGCGCGAAAACGTCGTTGGTACCGGCCACTCGGATAGGACAGGTTAAATCAGCAAACCCTGCGTACCGGGCTCAGCCGCTGCCTTGCCGAAGCAGGTTCCTTAGGCAGTCGCCGAAGCTAGCGGGGTCGAATGCAGGCCGGCCCTTGTGAACGATCAGCTGCTGCTCGCAAGCGCAGCGGACCAGCATTTCCGGCGTGATGCTCGCCCGACTCGGAGCGGGTACGGCCCAGCGGTGCTTCCTCACCGCGAGGACCAGCGAAGTCAGGGCTTCCAGCCGGAAGGAAATGGACGCGGCAGCCATGCTTCGCTCGTCGTGCCCGACAGCGACATCCTGAAGCACCGCGACGATGGCGCTCATCTGATTATGAACCGCCTCGGCGTTGTCGTGCGCGAACCCCGTTCGGCGAATAACCTCGAGGACCCAGGCGGGATCAACATGCACCCGGTTGGCGCGGCTTACGAACTCCATGCGAACGGCCTAGTAGAAATACCGCACCCGCGCCACCGCGATGTTCATGCCCAGCGCGTCCGGGCTCAGATGTCCTTCGTGATCCGTCCGTAGAGCTCGGGCCTCCGGTCGCGGAAGAAACCGAAGGCGGCGCGGTGCTTCTTCGCCTGGGCAGTGTCCAGGGTGGCAACCAGGACTCCGGTCTCCCCGGCTCCGAATTCGGCCAGCATGTCGCCGCGTTCGTCGCAGATGAAGCTGTGGCCGTAGAAGCGCTGGTCGCCCTCCGTGCCGATCCGGTTGGACGCGACCACCGGAACGACGTTGGAGACCGCATGGCCGATCATCGCCCGGCGCCACATCCGGCTGGTGTCGAGGTCGGGGTCGTGCGGCTCGGTTCCGATGGCGGTCGGGAAGAGCAGGATCTCGGCCCCCTCCAGCATCAGGGCGCGCGCCGTCTCGGGATACCATTGGTCCCAGCAGACGGCTGGGCCGACCCGGCCGTAGGGGGTATCGAACGTCTTGAAGCCGGTATTGCCGGGGCGGAAGTAGAATTTCTCGGAGTAGCCGGGGCCGTCCGGGATGTGGCTCTTGCGGTAGACGCCCATCACGGCGCCCTTGTCGTCGATCATTGCCAGGCTGTTATAGTGGTGATGCCCTTCCGCCTCGAAGAAGCTGGTCGGGATGTAGACCTGAAGCTCGGCGGCGAGCTTTTGCATCGCCTGGACCGCCGGGTGCTGTGAGGCGGGCAGGGCTCGGGCGAAATGGCCCTCGTCCTGGGTTCGGCAGAAATAATGGCCTTCGAACAGCTCGGGCGGGAGGATGACCTTGGCTCCCTTGCCCGCCGCTTCGCGGACGAGTTCGGTGACTGCGGCGATGTTGTGATGGATGTCGTCCGTGAAGGCGAGTTGGAGGGCTGCGACTGTGACTTTGGTCATTCCGTCATCTCTTCAAATCCGCTCATCCTGAGTAGCCGGTGAGTCTGTCGAACCGGCGTATCGAAGGATGCACCGAGGGTCCTTCGATACGAGCCTTCGACTTCGCTCAGTCTCTACTCAGCATGAGCGGTTGGGGGCAAATGGGAAGGAACCCCGTTGTGTGGGTTCACCTCGGCACCTGCTGGCTGATGCAGTGGAAGCTGCCGCCGCCGGTGAGGATGTGGTCGGCTCGCAAACCCACCGCTTTGCGGCCGGGGAAGAGGGCGCCGATCGCTTCGACTGCGGCTTCGTCGTTGGGCGCTCCGTAGAGGGGGACGACGACCGCCGCGTTGCCGATGTAGAAGTTCATGTAGGACGCTGGGATGATTTCGCCGTCGCGCTCGACCCGTCCCGGCGAGGGTAGGGGAACGACTTCCAGTCCGAAGGCTTCGGCGCGCGCCCTTGCGTCCTCGTGGACGGCGGCGTTGGAATCGTCGCTGCCGGCTGGAACCGGAATGGCGATTCGGCCCTCAGCCACGAATCGAGCGAGATTGTCGACATGGCCGTCCGTGTGGTCGTTCAGCAGGCCTTCGCCGAGCCAGAGGACGCGCTCGATGCCGAGGTGGGAGCGGAGGCGCTCCTCGATGTCCTGGCGGCTAAGGCCAGGGTTGCGGTTGGGGTTGAGCAGGCACTGCTCGGTCGTGACCGCAAGGCCGGTGCCGTCGACGTCGATGGCGCCGCCTTCCAGGATCCAGTCGTGGGTGTCCGTCTCGAAGCCCGCCGCTGCGGCAAGGCCGGGGCCGACCGTGTCGTCGCCCTCAAGTTCGTACTTGCCGCCCCAGCCGTTGAACAGGAAGCTCGCCGCGGTTCGCCGCCCCCCGCCTTTGAGGACGATCGGACCGGTGTCTCGGAGCCAGATGTCTCCGAACGGCTCCTTCACCACTTCGATGTCGGGTCCGGCCATTTCGTGGGCGGTCGCGGCTGCCTCGTCGTCGGCGGCGACCAGGATCACCCGCTCGCCGCGTCCCTCCGAGCGGAGGGCTCGGGCGAAGGCGATCACTTCGGAGCGGGCTGGGTCGAGATCGTCCTCCCAAAGCTCGGCGTGGCTCGGAAAGCCGATCCAGACCCAGTCATGCTCCGCCCATTCGGGGGGTTGGCGCATCGTCATAGGAGGCCCGCCCAGAAGAAGCCCTCCCCCTTGATGGGGGAGGATCGGCCGCCACTAAGGTTCCGTCCGGGGAACGGGACCAGGCGGCCGATGGAGGGGGTGATGTTCGAGAGAGACACAGCTCTACGTCCGGCATCACCCCACCCCAACCCCTCCCCATCCAGGGGAGGGGCTATCAGGTGACGCTTCATGGGTTAGCGCCCGGCGCGGGAGCGGTCCCGGATCGCTCGGAATTCGTCGCCCTCGTTCCAGTTCGGCCAGGCGGTGGATTGGGCGAGTGCTCTCCCGATCTGGTAGTAGATTTGAAGCTCCCGGATCGCACCGGACCAATCCCAGTTGGGATTATATTCGTCGTTCGGGCCGTGGTAGCGGTTGGTCCGGTAGTCGGCGGCCCAGGCTTCGCCGGCCGCGGTTCCGCCATTGACCAGATCGTTGCCGAGCTTCGCGTAGAGCATCGGCACGCCCTGCTTCGCCAGGCTGAAATGATCCGAGCGGTAGTAGGAGCCGGCCTGCGGCGAGGGCTCCGGCTTGAGGGTGAGCCCGTGGCCGGCGATGGCGCGGCGCATATAGGCGTCGAGCTCCGACTTGGCTCCGCCGATGGCCACGAAGTCGCGAGCGTCGCCGCCGAGGCTGAGAACGTCCATGTTGATCCCGGCCACCGTCTGAGCGAGCGGGAAGATCGGGTTCTCGCCATAATATCTGGAGCCGAGGAGGCCCGATTCCTCAGCGGTGACGGCGAGGAAGACGAGGGAGCGCTCCGGCCGCCCAGCTCTGGCATGGGCTTCGGCGAGCGCGATGAGGCCGGCGGTGCCGGTCGCGTTGTCGATCGCTCCGTTGCAGATGTCGTCCCCGGTCTTGTCGGCGTCGCAGCGGCCCAGATGATCCCAGTGCGCGGTGTGGATCACATATTCGTTCGGACGCGTCCGGCCGGGCAGGATTCCGATCACGTTCTTCGACGCCTGCTTCTTGATCTGGTTGGTGAGCGAGACCGAGGCCTTCATTCCAAGCGGCACCGCCCGGAAGCCGGGCTGCTTGGCGGCCGCCGAAAGGGTGTCCAGGTTCTTTCCGGAAGCCGCGAACAGGCGC
>DASYWC010000094.1:0-3537 GCA_035936615.1 Allosphingosinicella sp.
CTGCCCTTCGGGAAGGCTCGCCTGGCTGCGCCACTTGGCAAGGTAGCCGATCATCGCGAGCGGCGAGGCTGTCACCTGCTGCATTTGCGGGAACATGACCCTGTCCGACATGCGCAGAGCCGCGACCAGCGGCGCGGGATCCCAGGCCGTCGCCTTGGTGACCCCATCGATGGTTCCCACCAGCACCAGGCTGGTCTTGCCGCTTCCGACCCGCCACATCGGTATTCCGCTTCGGCGCCCGACGACCAGGATTTCCTCCGCCTTTTGCTCGAGCGCCTGGCCCGAAGCCGGCTGAGCAGCCGGGGCGTTGGTGCCGGCAAGCGCCAGGCAGGCGGCCAAGGCGCAGGTAACCGGTTTGACAGTGGCTCGCATTCATCCCCTCCCCAAGTTCGTTGCTGCCGAACCTGATGAGGCGCGGATTACCCGCAGGTGAATAGCCGCGCACGCCACTGCTTGTGCGGCAGCGCCGGTTGAGCCAATCGGATGGGATGTCTTCGCTGACTCTGCAACTGGACGCCGAGCGTTTCCTGTCCGGATATTGGCAGAAGCGGGCGTTGCTGATCCGCGATCCGTGGGGATCCTGGAGCAACCCGCTGGACCCCGACGAGCTTGCCGGGCTCGCCTGCGAGGACGAGGTGGAGTCGCGGCTGGTAACCGGAGCCTACCCGGAGCTGAAGGTCGAGCACGGGCCGTTCGCCGAAACCCGCTTCGCCGGACTTGGACGCGAGCCCTGGACCCTGCTCGTGCAGGCGGTCGATCACCACGTGCCCTCCGTCGCCGCGCTGCTGCGCGCGTTCCGGTTCATCCCCAACTGGCGCGTCGACGACGTGATGGTGAGCTACGCCGCCGACGGGGCCGGGGTGGGCCCGCATTTCGACCAATACGACGTTTTTCTCATCCAGGGCCTTGGCAAGCGGCGGTGGCGGGTGGGGGCGATGTGCGATTCATCGACCCCGCTGCTGCCCCACGAGGACCTGCGCCTGCTCCAGAGCTTCGAAGCGACCGGCGAATACGTCCTGGAGCCGGGCGACGTGCTCTATCTGCCGCCGGGCATTGCTCACGAGGGCGTGGCTGTCGGGGACGATTGCATGACCTATTCGGTGGGCTTTCGCGCTCCCTCCCGAAGCGAGCTGATCGAAGGGTGGAGCCGGCACCTGCTCTCGGAGCTGCAAGAGGACGACCGCTACTCCGATCCGGATCTGGAGCCGCAGGATAACCCCGGCGAGATCGCGCCCGAAGCGATGGCAAGGCTCCATTCCATGACGATGGAGAAGCTGCTCGACCGCGACTCCTTCGCCCGCTGGTTCGGGCGGCATTCCACCGAGCCCAAATACCCCGACATGGACTGGCGGCCGGAACAGCCGATGGACCCGGAGGAGCTGCGCCAGCGCCTGGCGACCGGCGCGCCGCTCTCCCGCAATCCCGCCAGCCGCTTCTCCTTCGTGCGGAGCGGAAGCGATTGCGTCCTGCTCTTCGTCGACGGCGAATGCTTCGAGTGCACCGGCGGGGCCGCCGCGTTCGCCGAGCAACTCTGCGCGCAAGACCAGGTCAGCGCCGACGGTTCCGCAACCGCCCTGATCGCCGCCCTGATCGACCGGGGCAGCATAGCCTTCGAGGACTAGGCTTCGACATCCCGCCATTCGCCCGGCTTCAACCCCTCCACGCTCCACCCGCCGATGCTCCACCGAACCAGCCTCAGCGTCGGGTGCCCCACCGCCGCGGTCATCCTCCGCACCTGCCGGTTGCGCCCCTCCCGGATCGTCAGCCTCAGCCAGCAATCGGGCACGCTCTTTCGGAACCGCACCGGCGGGTCGCGCGGCCAGAGCTCCGGCTCGGCGATCCGCTCCACCTCCGCCGGCCCGGTGAGCCCGTCCTTCAGCCGAACGCCGCGCCTGAGAAGCTCCAGGCTCCCCCCCGCCACGTCCCCCTCCACCTGCACCAGATAAGTCTTCGCCATCTTGAACCGGGGGTGGGCGATCCGGGCCTGGAGCCGCCCGTCGCCGGTGAGCAGTAGAAGCCCCTCGCTGTCCCGGTCGAGTCGCCCGGCCGGATAGACCCCAGGCACGTCCACGAACCTGGAGAGCGTGTCGCGCCCCCCACCCGCGTCTGTAAACTGCGAAAGCACTCCATAAGGCTTGTTGAGAAGGATCAGCCGCGACATTGCGCGCCCCTACAGCAAGCCGCCAGGCGCAGCCAAAGCCATCTTGACTAATAGGATTTCGAGGCAGATCGAAAGCGGAACGCAAGCTTCAGGTCCAGCCCATGCCACGCCCCTTCACCCGCCGCCAGTCGCTCCAGAACGCCCGTTTCCTCGAGGCGCTCGCCCAGACCGGCAACGCCCGCCTCGCCGCCCAAAGCCTCGGCGTCCACCGCTCCACCTACACCAAGCGCCGCTCGAAAGACGCAGCCTTCGCCGCCCGCTGGGAATCGGCCCTCGCACCCCCGGGCGCGATTGGCAATCGCGCACAAAAGGCGGCGAACCCACCCCCCTCCGCACAAAGGGCGGAGAACCGGTGGTAGTCCGCCGCTCCAACGGCAAGCTCCAGCTCCGACTCGCCCCGCCCGGCCGGATGACCAGGGCCGGCGAGCAGGCCTTCTTCCGTGCTCTGAGCGCAAGCGCCAACGTCCGCCTCTCCGCCCGGGCCGCCGGCTTCGCCCATTCCAGCTTCTACTCCAAGAAGCGCAAGGCAAAGGCCTTCGCCCGCGAAATGCGCCTCGCCCTCAAGATGGGCTATGACGGCCTCGAATGCGCCCTGCTCGCCGCCAGCCTCGAAGGCAGCCACGAGCACGATTCCTGGCGCAACTGGGAGCCGCTCCCAACCCCACCGATGACGGTCAGCGAGGCGATCCAGCTCCTAAGCCTCCACCAGAAGGGAGTCCGCCTCGGCTGGGACAAGCCCCACCGCCGAAAGCGCCGCAACGAAAGCGACGAAGCCTACCGCGAGCGCCTCCGCGCCATGTGGACGAGCGAAAAGAACCGCCAAGCCGAAGACGAGGCGATCCGCAGGGCGGCGCATTATGAGGCGACGGGCAACTGGCGCTTCGAAGACGAAGCACCCCCGCCGGAGCTTCCGCCGCTGGAGCTTGTGACTGGGTGGTCGAAAGCCTGTCCTGAGCCTGTCGAAGGGGCTGATCCGAAGAAGCGCAAGCACAACCCGCGCAAAGCCATGTTCGGAGGCTGGCGCCTGGAAGACTGGACGAAACGAAGCCGAGGCTAGGGGCAGTTATATAGACTCCGAGCTTTCGAGCGAAGCTCAACAAGGCCATGTTCGGTGGCTGGAGGATCGAGGATCTACGAAAGCGGCAGAGGAAGGGGTGACGTGCACCTGCGCGGGTTCGCTCGTGCTGGGGAGTGATTTTCCCACCGGGAGCCCGCTTACTTTGAAGGGGGCATCGATCGACAGTTCCTGGCGAAACTAGCAACTTCATCAACGATCTCTGAGGTAGCTTCGGCAACCATCGGCCCATGTATCGTATTTGTGCCTAGAGTATGCCCCAAGTCCTTGTACACACGCGTAGCAAGTCGGCCTCCAAAGT